>NZ_JBHRWK010000023.1:0-11135 GCF_042647925.1 Amycolatopsis speibonae | reverse complement strand
AGCCAGCTACCGGGTCACCACCGCACCCACCCCCACCGAACAGGACACAGCCAACACAACAGCAACCCCAGCCCAACCCAGAGCCGCTTAAGTTCCTGGCATTGGCCTTGAGAGTAGGGAAGGAGGCCTTCACGGAACGCTGACACCGGTGGGGAACGGAAGTCAGCCGGTGTAACCCGCCACGATCTTCGTGTAGTCGTACTTGCCCTGCGAGATTCCCGCGCAGTTGTTGCAGTCGCGGTTCACGGCCCAGAACGAAAGCCGGGCGAGATGTTTGCTCGCCGCGTAGTCGCGGATCGCGCGGAAGTCGGCGACGCTGACGGTCTCGCCCGCCACGTCCGTCTTCCCGTTCATCGACGAGAGCCCGCTGCGCCGGTAGGCCGCGTCGTCGCTCAGGCCGAAGGTGGATTTCACGACGTTCTTCAGTCCGTCCACGGCACTGCGGGTCTTGCCCGCCATGTCACCGCCGCCGGAGAAGTCGAACGGCATGACCGACCACGCGTCGACCCCCGCGCCGAGCACCTTCGACTGGTTGATCAGCCGTTTCCCGGTCGCGTTGGGGCCGCCGACCTCGGTCGGGATGGTGATGACCACGCGCAGGCCGGGGTTCTTCTGCTTCGTGATCTTGATGGCGTTCAGGATCCGGTCCTGGACGGTGTAGTTCTCGAATTCGTCCGTGTTCTCGATGTCGAGGTCGATCGCCTTGAGCTTGTAGGCGTCGATGACCTTCTGGTACGCGCCGGCGAGTGCCGCGGGGGTGGTGCACTTGGAGCCGAGCTTCGTGCCGGACCAGCCGCCGAACGACGGGATGACGTCGCCGCCCTTGGCCCGGATGTTGTTGATCATCGTGGCGTCGGAGCCGGTGAGTGAGCGGCTGCCGTCCCATTTCGGGTTGCAGCCGCCGTCGGAGAGGATGAACGCGAGGGTGAAGGCCTTGACCCCGGTGGCGTTCATCGCCGCGATCGGGTCCGTCTGTCCCGACCACTGGTATAGATAGGGCGAAGCGAGCACCGCGTCCGGGGCCGCCGAGGCGACGGGGGCGAGGCCGACGGCCGTGGCGAGAGCGGCGCCGACGGTGGTGGCCAGTGTTGCCCAACGTCGTAGGGATTTCATAGGTCCTCCAACTGGTACGCGCGCCGATGCGCGCAGGTGTGGAGCACCTCCGTCTTGACGCGGCGTATCAACCGGGAGGTCACTGTGTGCCCACTCACGGTGGACTAGACCATTGAGGACTGTCAAGAATTCACCGGAATTCCGCGCCGAAAAGACCGACCTTAGTAGGGGGGTCATGACCCGGAAAGAGGATCGACAGCACCGCGATTACCGGCTAGTTTGCCGAAATGGTGGGGGACTCCCTGATGGCGACCGGAAGCCGCGGCCGGAGAGACCGGCTCGCCGCGCCGCGTCGGCTGCTGGGGTCCTGGAGTCTGTGGGAACTACCCAGGCGGGGCCTGATCGGGTACCTGCTCCTCGTCGACGCCGCCGCCTTCGCCGCCACCGCCTACCTCTTCGTGTTGCGGCCGCCCGCGCCGTCTTCACTGCTCCCGTTTTCCGCTCTGCTGGCGGGAATGATCCTCAGCTCGGAGCTTTCGCGTTCCGTTGAGCGGTCCCGCGCCGACACGCGTCTCGGTGCCGGGCTGGACGCGGCCTGGATCTTCGCGGGCGCGCTACTGCTGCCACCTGCACTGGCCGCCGTGCTCGTCGTCGCGTCCGCGGGGTACCGCTGGTTCCGGATCCGGCGCGGAATCCCGCACCGCCAGGTGTTCGCGGCCTCCGCCACCATGCTGTCGGCACTGGGGGCCTCGCTCATTCCCGTGCTGCTGGGCGCCCCGCCGTTCGCCGACGGGACAAGGGATTTCGAGAGTTTCGCCCTGGTTTTCGCGACCGGGCTGGTGTTCTTGTCCGTCGACGCCGCGTTGGCCGCGCCGGCGGCCGAATTCGGGGCGGAACCGTCGGGATTCGCCTTCGACGCGGCGATGGTCGCGTTCGGATTGCTGCTCGCGTGGTCGGCGGTGGATTGGCCGTTCGTGACCGTGGTACTCGCCGGGGCACTCGTGGTGCTGCACCGGGCGGGAACGATGCGTGCCCTGCGCGGCCACGCGGGGACGGATTCCGGCACCGGACTGCTCACCGCGTCGTCCTGGTTGGACGGTGCGCGCACCCAGTTCGATCTGCTTCGCGGCCGTGGCGCCGATCTTTCGCTGCTGATGCTCGACCTCGACCACTTCGCCCGGCTCAACGACCGGCACGGCAGGCACGTGGGGGACGACGTCCTTCGCGCGGTGGCGGACACTTTGCGCGCGGAGGTCCGCGCGGCGGACCTCGTCGGCCGGTTCGGCGGCGAGGAATTCGTCGTCCTGTTGCCCGGTACGACCCGATTCGACGCGCACGCGATCGCCGAGCGGATCCGGCTGCGGATCGCCTCGACCTTCGTCTCACTGGGTGGGACGTTCGCCGGGGCGACCGTCTCGATCGGGGTCTCGTCGCATCCCGCCGGCGGCGAGACGCTCGACAGGCTCGTCGGCGCGGCGGATCAGGCGCTGCGCGCGGCGAAGGGGGCCGGGCGCAACCGGACCGTCGTTTTCGAGACCGAGGACAGCGCCTAGCCGTTCGCGGTCTTCCCTCGCAGGGTTGCCGGGCGCACATGGCCGCGTTGCATAGTCATGACATGACTAGTAATGTCATGACTATGAGTACGACCGACAAGCGTTCCGCACTGGGGCTGACGGTGCTCGGCATCCTCTCGGGGGAGCCGATGCACGCCTACCGGATCCAGAAGCTGATCAAGGACTACGGCAAGGACCGCGTCGTCAACGTCCGCCAGCGCGCGAGCGTGTATCAGGCGATCGAGCGGTTGCTGAAGCTTGAGCTGATCAGGGTCGACCGGGTCGAGGGGCATCCGGAACGCACGGTCTACGGCATCACCGACGCCGGGTTGGTGACCGCGAAGGCGTGGGTCAAGGACATGCTCGCCACGACCGGGAACGAGTTCCCGGAGTTTCCGGTCGGCCTGTCCTTCCTGATGATGCTGACCCCGGAGGAAGCGGCGGAGCAGCTCCAGACGCGGCTGGCCGCTGTCGACGCGCGGCTCGCCGAGATCGCGCCCGTACTCGACGGTTCCGCCGGGGTGGCCCGGATCTTCCTGGTGGAGGAGGAATACCGGCTCGCGTTGCTGGTCACCGAGCAGCGCTGGCTCCGCGCCTTCGTCGCCGATCTGCACACCGGATCCCTCATGTGGTCCGAGGAATCCCTGCGGCAGGCCGCCGCGGAGTTCGACGCCCGACAGGAGCAAGAACAGCTATGAAAACCGTGCCCGTCCTGATAGTCGGTGGTGGCCTCGCCGGCCTCACCAGTTCGCTCTTCCTGGCCGGACAGGGCATCCCGTCCCTGCTGGTGGACCGGCACGCGGGAGTGTCGATCCACGGCAGGGCGCGGGGGATCAACCAGCGGACGATGGAGATCTACCGCGCCTACGGGGTCGCCGAAGCGATCGAGCGGGCAGGTGCGCCGTTCGACGCCGAATCGGGGGTCGCCCGCTGCACCTCGCTCGCGGGCGAATGGGAATGGCTCTTCGACGCCGACGAGTCACGGGCCTGGCCCGAGGCGACCGCCGGCGTGTTCTGCATGGCCGATCAGAACACGGTCGAGCCGATCCTGATCGACGCCGCCCGGAGGGCAGGGGCCGAGCACCTGTTCAACACCGAACTGGTCGACTTCGACACCGACGGCGAGGGGGTACGGGCGACGATCGAAGACCGCGACACCGGTCATCGGCAGGTCGTGCGGGCCACCTACTTGGTGGCCGCCGACGGCAACCGGAGCCCGATCCGGCAGCGGCTGGGTATCGCTCGTACCGGCGAGATGACGTTCCAGCACTCCATGAACATCGTGTTCCGCGCGAACCTGTCCGAATTCCTTCCTCGCCGGGCCCTTTTCTGGATGATCGCCAACCCGGACGGGTTCTCCGGCGGGCTGGTCAGCACCGCCGACCCGGATCGCTGGCAGGCGTCCGTCGGCTACGACCCCACGTCGGAGTCCAGTGCCGACTTCACGCGTGAGCGGTGTGTACGGCTCGTCCACGCGGCCGTGGGCAAGGACGTCGACGTCGATATCGAAGGCGTCGCCGCCTGGGAGCAAAGCGTCGGCGTCGCGGAGAGATACCGCGCCGGGCGGGTGTTCCTGGTCGGGGACAGCGCCCACGTGTGGCCGCCCGCGGGCGCGCTCGGCGCGAACACCGGCGTACAGGACGCGCACAACCTCGCGTGGAAGCTCGCGGCCGTCCTGGGCGGCAGGGCCGGTGACGACCTCCTGGACACCTACGACGCCGAACGCCGGCCACTGGCCGAAACCCTGGCACCCATGATCGTGGCCCACCAGCAGGCCAGGTACAGCGGCGCGGCCGAACCGGAAGAAACAGACGTGCGCTCCCAGACCCTCGGCGCCGGTTACGGTTCCGGTCCGGTGTTCGACTCCGGGTACGGCCCGCGCGCGAGTGTCGGCAGGAGGGCACCGCATCTCTGGCTCGGCGATACCGCCCTGCACGACCTGTGCGTCGACGATTTCGTCCTGCTCTGCGACAGTCCTGAGTGGATGGACGCGGCTCGAATGGTGCCGGTACGCGCCCACCGCGCCGAAAACGCCGATGGCTGGTCGGAACGCTACGGGTGTGGTGCCGTGCTCATCCGCCCCGATGGCTATCTCGCCTGGCACTCCACCGGGTCTGCCTCCGCGATCGATCTCACGAACGCCATCGACCACGCACTGCGCCCGGGTGAACGCGTCTAGCTCTCGGTCGGGACCCCGATGTCCTCGAACCACAGCTCCGGATGATCCTGGATGAACTCGGTCATCAGCGCGGTGCACGCCGGGTCGTCGAGCAAGGTGATCTCGACGCCGTTCTCGTCAAGCCAGCCGTGCCCGCCCTCGAATGTGGCGGCTTCGCCGATGATCACGCGGCCGATGCCGAACTGGCGCACCAGCCCGCTGCAGTACCAGCAGGGGGAGAGGGTGGTGACCATGATCGTGTCCCGGTAGTGCGGCCGCCTGCCCGCGTTCCGGAACGCGGAGGTCTCGGCGTGCATCGACGGATCGCCGTCCTGGACCCGGCGGTTGTGGCCGCGGCCGAGCAGGACACCGGCGGTGTCGAAGAGCGCGGCGCCGATCGGGACCCCGCCCTCGGCCTTGCCGAGCTCGGCTTCTTCGCGGGCGACGGACAGCAGCTGCGCGGGATCGATCACGGGGCTCACCTTACGGACTCGTGAGTGGCTACGACGGTTAGAGCCAAGGATGTCTTAGGTACCTACGGTCACGCGAAAGCACCGGCTCGGCCCGCGTGTGGCTCGTGAGTGGCGATTCGGGCTAGAGCCAACAGTGTCTTAGGTACCCGCAGTCTGGCGGTTTCGCGTGATTGGAGGGGCAACACACGTGACTGGGTGGGCGACTCGCGATGAGACCCCAGACCGCGGCGTGTCGCCCGTCCAGTCACGCGTGTCGCCCACCCAGTCACGCGAAGCACCGGCTCGGGCCCAGGTGGTCGTGAGTGGCGTTTCGGGTTAGAGCCAACCTAGCCACTCACGAGCTTAATGCGGACGGAACCTGTCCTCGACCTCTGCCACACTCGCCTCATGAAGCGAGCGAACCGATGACCACGGGCACGTCGGCACGGCTGCTGAGGCTGCTCTCCCTGCTCCAGGCCCGGCGCGACTGGCCGGGCGCCGACCTGGCCGACAGGCTGCGGGTGGACGTCCGCACGGTCCGGCGTGACGTCGAGCGACTGCGGGAGCTGGGCTACCCGGTGCACGCCACCCCCGGCGTCGCGGGCGGCTACCGGCTCGGTGCGGGGGCCGCGCTGCCGCCGCTGCTGCTGGACGACGAGGAGGCCGTCGCGGTCGCCGTCGGGCTCCGCACGGCCGCGAACGGGACGGTGTCGGGCATCGAGGAGACCTCGGTGCGCGCGCTCGCGAAACTGGAGCAGGTGCTGCCCGCCCGGCTGCGGCACCAGGTGGCCGCCCTGAACACGGCGATGATCCCGCTCGGCGGCGCCGGTCCGATCATCGACGCGGAGACGCTGACGGTCATCGCGACCGCGTGCCGCGACCATCAGCGGCTCCGGTTCGGTTACAGCGGCTACCACGGCGAGGTCAGCGAGCGGCGTGTCGAGCCGCTGCGCCTGGTGCACACCGGGCGCCGCTGGTACCTCGTCGCGTTCGACGTCGATCGCGACGACTGGCGGACTTTCCGTGTCGACCGCATCGACGGCGTCCCGGACACCAGTTTCCGCTTCGCACCGAGGGAACCGCCCGCCGAAGACCTCGCGGCCTACGTCTCCCGCGGGATCTCGTCGTCGCCGTATCCGCATCAGATGGTGCTGCGGGTGAACGCTTCGGCGGAGGCGCTCGCCGCGGACGTGCCACCGACCGTCGGGACGATCGAGGCCATCGACGAGCACACCTGCCGCGTCAGCGTCGGATCCAACAACCTTTCCGTGGTGCCGTTCTACCTCGCCCAGTGGGAGGTCGACTTCGTGGTGGAGGAGGCGCCGGACGAGGTCAAGGAGCGGCTACGGCTGGTCGCCGACCGCTTCACGCGCGCTGTCGAGTGAGTCCGAAGTGGACTGTGCGGCGCTCTTGGCGCGTTTGGCCAGCAGGCCGATCGAGCCGAGTGAGATCAGGGCCAGCACGATGATGTAGAGCGAAACCGACATCGAGGTCCCGGTGGATTCCAGCAGCAGCACCATGATGAACGGCGCGAGCCCGCCGCCCACGACCGCGCTGATCTGGTAGCCGAGCGAGGCGCCGGTGTAGCGCATCTCGGCGGTGAACAGTTCGGAGAACAGCGCCGCCTGCGGGCCGTACATGATGCCGAGGAACAGCGAACCGACGAACGAGGCGACCACGAACAGCGGCAGCGAAGCCGTGTCGATCAGCAGGAACATCGGGATCGCCCAGAGCGCGACCCCCGCCGCGCCGAAGGTGTAGATCTTGAGCCTGCCGATCCGGTCGGACAGCTTCGCCGACAACGGGATGATCGCCAGCTGCAGCGTGCTGATCAGCAGGGTCGCGACGAGCACGGTGGTCCGCGACATCCCCAGATGGCGGGTGGCGTAGTCGAGGACGCCGTTGAGCAGGATGTAGAAAGTGGCGGTGTTGACCATGAACGAGCCGCCTGCCAGCAGCACCGTGCCCTTGTGTTCGCGCAGGACGTCGCGCAGCGGCGACTTCGCGCGGCCGCGTTCCTCGGCGGTGAGTTTCGCTTCGGCACGGCGGTATTCCGGCGTTTCGTCGATCTTGACGTGCATGTACCAGGCCAGCCCGAGCACGAGGATGCCGACCAGGAACGGGATCCGCCACGCCCAGGTGAGGAAGTCGGACGGCGGCGCGACCTGCGCGGCGATCAGGAAGACCGTGTTCGCCAGCACCACGCCGATCGGGACGCCGAGCTGGACCAGGCTGCCGTAGAGACCGCGTTTGCCGGGCGGCGCGTACTCGGTGGCGAGCAGCATCGCGCCACCCCACTGCGCGCCGACCGCGACCCCCTGCACGAGCCGCAGCAGGACCAGGAGGATCGGCGCGGCGATGCCGATCGTGTCGTAGGTGGGGAGTACGCCGATCAGCGTGGTCGCCGCGCCCATCAGCGCGATCGCCAGTACCAGCACGGGTTTGCGGCCGTGTTTGTCGCCGATGCTGCCCGCGATGATCCCGCCGAGCGGCCGGGCGAGGAAGCCGACCGCGAAGGTCGCGAACGAGGCGAGGACGCCGGCTGCCGCGTTGGTGGTGGGGAAGAAGGTCTTCCCGAAGACCAGGGCGGCCGCGATCCCGAAGACGAAGTAGTCGTACCACTCGACCGACGACGCGAGTGCCGCCGCGGTCGCGGCCCTCCTGCGCTGGGAGACGGTGATCGTCGGTTCGGCGGCGGTTTCAGGGGCGTTCGGAGCACTGTCGGCCATCTGGATGCCCTTCGCTCGGCGCTGCTGCGGCGATGCAGTCCGGGCAAGTTAACAACCGCTTAGTATGTGGTCAACGTCTCAACGGGTAATTCTCGATACCGACCGGTTGGTATGTCACTCTGGTGGCGGTTTCGCCGAGGAAGGTCGATCAGTACTGGTCAGGAGAGTTTCGTGCCGAGCATGCGCAGCACCAGCTCGCTGTACTCCTGGCCCAGCTTCTTCGGCGTCTGGCGGGCACGGTCGCTGTACCAGCGGGAGACGTCGACGCCGAGCGAGAGCACGGCGCGCGCGGCGGTGTGCGGGTCGCCGACGCTGAACACGCCCGACTCCGAGCCTTCGGTGATGACCTCACGCACGATCTGTTCGATGCGGCGGCGCAGTTTCGCGACGACCTCGAACTCCTCGTCCGGCAGCGCGTGCAGTTCGTACTGCACCACGCGGGCCACCGTGTGCCGCCGCGCGTGCCAGGCGACAAAGTCCTCGACCAGCAGCCGGATCCGCTCGACCGGGTCGGTCTCGCGTGCCACGACGCTCTCGACCAGTGAGAGGGTCTGCTCGTGGCCGTACTTCGAGATCGCGAACAGCAGCGCGGCCTTGGACGGGAAGTGCACGTACAGCGCCGCGGGGCTCATGCCCGCCGCCGAGGCGATGTCCCGGGTGGTGGTCGCGTGGTAGCCGCGCCGCGCGAAGGATTCGACGCCGGCCAGCATCAGCCGTCGTGCCGTCTCGGGCTGGACGTCGGGCCACAGTTCGGCCGACAGCGACATGGTCATCCGCAGATCCTCCCAGACGCTCGTACTCCGATGGTGGGCTTGACACCATCTCCGGACCTTCCCATTGTAAGTGAGCGCTCGCTTAGTGCCCGCGCTCGCCGGTGGACACGCTCGCCGGTGGACACAGAGGAGATCGAAGAGTGAACTCGTTCAAGGATCGCGTCGCGATCGTCACCGGCGCCAGCCGGGGTATCGGCCTCGGGATCGCCAAGGACCTGGTCGAGCGCGGCGCGAAGGTGTGCATCACCGCGCGCAAGCCCGAGCCGCTGGCCGAGGCGGTGGCCGAACTGGGTGGTGAGGCGGTCGCGATCGCCGTCCCCGGCAAGGCCGACGACGCCGCGCACCAGGACGAGGCCGTCGCCAAGACCATCGAGGCCTTCGGCAGGCTGGACATGCTGGTCAACAACACCGGCATCAACCCGGTGTTCGGGCCGACCCTGGACATCGACCCCGAAGCCGCCGCGAAGATCTTCGCCGTCAACGTGCTCGCGCCGCTTTCGTGGACCCGCCGGGCGCGGGACGCGTGGATGGGGGAGCACGGTGGCGCGGTGGTGAACGTCGCGTCCGTCGCCGGGCTCGGCGCGTCTCCCGGGATCGGCATGTACGGCGTCAGCAAGGCCGCGCTGATCCGGCTCACCAAGGAACTCGGCTTCGAACTCGGCCCGAAGATCCGGGTGAACGCCGTCGCGCCGGCCGTGGTCAAGACCAAGTTCGCGACAGCGCTGTACGAAGGTCGCGAAGAAGAGGTCTCGGAGTCGTACCCGATGAAGCGTCTCGGGGTGCCGTCCGACATCGCGAGCGCGGTGTCGTTCCTCCTTTCGGAAGAGGCGGGCTGGATCACCGGGCAGACGGTCGTTCTCGACGGCGGCGTGACGCTGGCGGGTGGCCTGTGACCGCGTCGTTCAGCGGAGCCGGTGTCGTCGTCACCGGCGGAGGAGGCGGCATCGGTGCCGTCCTCGCCCGCCGGTTCGCCGCCGAGGGTGCCCGGGTCGTCGTCGGCGACCTGAACGGGGACGCCGCGGCCGAAGTCGCGAAGGAGATCGGCGGGACCGCCGTCGCCGGTGACGCCGCGAGCGAAGCGGGTGTCGCGTCGCTGATCGAGACCGCGCGCGAAACCCTCGGCGAGATCGACGTCTTCTGTGCCAACGCCGGGATCGCGCCGATGGGTGGAGTGGACGCCCCTGAGGAGGACTGGGCGCGGATCTGGGACGTCAACGTGATGGCGCACGTGCGCGCGTCGCGACTGCTGCTTCCGGTATGGCTCGAACGCGGCCGCGGGCACTTCATCTCGACGGTGTCGGCGGCCGGACTGCTGACCAGCCTTGGTTCGGCGTCGTACTCGGTGACCAAACACGGCGCGCTCGCCTTCGCCGAATGGCTTTCGGCGACCTACCGGCACCGCGGGATCACCGTGCAGGCGATCTGCCCGCAGGGCGTGCGGACGGCGATGCTGGAGAACACCGGCCCCGCGGGCGAACTGCTGATGGGTGCCTCGGCGATCCAGCCCGAGCAGGTCGCGGACGCGCTGTTCGAGGCCATCGCCGCCGAACGGTTCCTGGTGCTGCCGCACCCCGAGGTCGCGGAGTACTACGCCGCGCGGGCGACGCAGACCGACCGCTGGCTCGGCGGGATGAACAAGCTGCAGCGCAAGGTGGAGCAGGTCATCGGCGAATGATCTCGTTCAGCTTTCCGGTGGCGACGTCGAAGACGAAGCCGCGGACGGAGTCCTTCTCGGGGATGAACGGGCTGTTCGCGATGCGCTCGATCGACTGACGGACGTCCTCGTCGAGGTCACTGAAGGCCTCGGCTGCCCAAGGTGGCTTGACGCCGACGTCCTCCTGGATGGATTTCTTGAAACCGTCGTCGGTGAAAGTCAGCATTCCGCAGTCGGTGTGGTGGATGAGGATGATTTCGCGCGTGCCGAGCAGTCGCTGGCTGATCGCGAGGGAACGGATTTCGTCCTCGGTGACGACGCCGCCCGCGTTGCGGATGACGTGCGCTTCGCCTTCCTGGAGACCGAGGACGCCGTAGACGTTGATCCGGGCGTCCATGCAGGCGAGTACGGCGACGTGTTTGGCGGGCGGCAAGGGGAGCGGCCCGGAAAAGCGTGCGGCGTAGTCGGCGTTGTTGGCCAGGAGTTCGTCGGTGACCGACATGGTGATCCCTTCCGGTTGGCGTAGCGATGAGTGGACCGTTGGGATGCACGCATGCGCAACCGTGCCCATGACTTGGGACCGGCGGCGGATCGATATGGTCGGCGAGAGCGTGGGGTGTGACTCAGGGTGAGGGGTGTGGGGAAATAGGGACGCTCACCCTGGATCCACCGGCGTGTTTGTTGGATGGTCTTGATGGTGTTTGTTGATCATGTGTTTGGTGGGTGGGTGTGGTGGATCACCGGTCGTCGCATCCGGTGTGTC
>NZ_JBHRWK010000022.1:0-324497 GCF_042647925.1 Amycolatopsis speibonae | reverse complement strand
TCGAGGTGGCGCAGACGCCACCAATACCGCGCCCAGCAAGGCCACTACCAGCGACAATCGACCCACGAACCATGACCATCACGAACTACGGCTGGAGTACTAGGGTGACGGGGCTCGTCCCCGTTCGATCCCATGTGGACGTTAGGAGCAGGAAATGATCGAGACCATCGAGGTATGGACCACGCCGGACTTCGTCGAGTACGAAACTCCCATGGAGGTCACCGCATACGCGGCCCGCATGGAGGACTGATCTCCCCTCCGGTGGTGGGGGGCCGTCCCCCACCACCGCGCCGCCGTCCCGACCATCGAGCCGCTGGAGGCAGCACCGTGTCTCTTTCCCCTTCCGCCGCGCCGATGTCGCCGTCGGAATTCGTCGCGGCCCTGCGTGGACTTTCCCACCGCTATTGGGGTACTCACCCGTTCCATCGGCGGATGCACGACGGCGAACTGTCCGAGCACGAACTGAAGATCTGGGCCGCGAACCGCTGGTACTACCAGTGTGTGCTCCCGCAGAAGGACGCGGCGATCATCAGCAACTGCCCGGTGCCGGAAGTGCGCCGGGAATGGCTCGACCGCATCGTCTATCACGACGGGACGGAAGCCGGGGACGGTGGAACCGAGCGATGGCTCCGCTTGTGCACCGCGGTCGGGCTCGACCGCGAAGAGGTTCTCGATCAGCGGCACGTCGCCCCCGGCGCGCGCTTCGCCGTCGACGCCTACGTGAATTTCGCCCGCACGAAACCTTGGCTCGAAGCGGTCGCTTCGGGGCTGACCGAAATGTTCGCCGGCCATCTCATGCAGCGGCGCGTCGCCGACATGCTGGCGAACTACCCGTGGATCGCGCCGGACGACCTCGCCTATTTCACCAATCGCATCGACAAGGTCTCCGGCGAGGGCAAGGGAACGCTCGACATCGTCGTGCGGCACGCCGTCACCCGCGAACAGCAGGAGAAGGCGATCGCCGCGCTGTCGTTCAAGACCGACGTGCTCTGGTCCCTGCTCGACGCCATCGAGCGCGCCGCGGCCAAGGAGTAGCGATGGCCACCCTCGAAACGGGCTCGGTGCCGCGGCTGCGGCGCGGTGTCCGGCTGAGCTACGACCAGACCAGGGAAACGCACGTCCTCCTCTTCCCCGAGGGCGTGCTCGTCCCGAATCCGACCGCCGCGGCCGTGCTCTCACTCTGCGACGGCGTCGAAGACGTCACGGCGATCGCATCGGCCTTGCGCGAGCGCTACGCCGGTGTCCGCGAGGAAGAAATCCTGGAAGTCCTTTCCCGGCTGGGAGATCGGCGGATCGTCGAATGGACCTGAACACCTCCACCGCGGCGCCGCCGCTGGGCATGCTGGCCGAATTGACCCATCGCTGTCCGCTGCACTGTCCGTACTGCTCGAATCCGGTCGAAATGGTCGCCCGCGACGGCGAACTGTCCACAGAGGAATGGATTTCCGTGCTCACGCAAGCACGGGAACTCGGCGTGCTCCAGGTGCACATGTCCGGCGGTGAACCACTCGCCCGGCCCGACCTGCCCATCCTGGTCGAGCACGCCACGAAACTGGGCTGCTACGTCAACCTCGTGACGTCCGGGCTCGGACTGACGGAGTCCAGATTGGACGATCTCGTCGAACGCGGCATCGCGCATATCCAGCTGTCCGTCCAAGGGTCGACCGCCGAACGCGCGGACAGGCTCGCCGGCGCCCGGGCCCACGATCGGAAACTGGTCGTCGCCGAGCTGATCAAGAAGGCCGGGCTGCCGCTTTCGGTGAATGTCGTGCTGCACCGGCAGAACCACGACCAGCTCGCCGGGATCATCGGCCTGGCCGAGGAAATGGGCGCGGACCGGCTCGAACTGGCCAATACCCAGTACTACGGCTGGGCGCTGCGGAACCGCGACGCCCTGATGCCGACCCGGCGGCAACTCGACGAGGCCGAGCCGATCGTGCGCGCGGCCACCGAACGGCTGCGCGATCGCATGGAGATCATCTACGTCGTCGCCGACTACTACGAGAAGTACCCCAAGCCTTGCATGTACGGCTGGGGCGCGCGGCAATTGACCGTGGCGCCCGACGGGAACGTGCTGCCGTGTCCCGCGTCGACAGCGATCGAGACACTGGAGTTCGACAACGTGCGGGACGTTCCGCTGGCACGGATCTGGTACGAATCCAGTTCCTTCAACGCCTACCGCGGCGAGGACTGGATGCCGGACACCTGCGGCACCTGCGATCGGCGCGCGATCGACTTCGGCGGCTGCCGGTGCCAGGCGTTCCAGCTCACCGGTGACGCCTCGGGGACGGACCCGGTGTGCTCGCGTTCGCCGCAGCGCGACGTCGTCGATCTCATCCTCGCCACACCCCCGAAAACGGACGAACTCGTGATGCGGGGGCCGCGATGAGGGTGATCCTGCTCGGCACCGCGGCGGGCGGCGGTTTCCCGCAATGGAACTGCGCCTGCGCGCTGTGCGTTTCGGACGCGCCGCCGCGGACGCAGGACTGTGTCGCGGTGAGTGCGGACGGCGAGGGCTGGTACCTGCTCAACGCGTCACCGGACATCCGCGCGCAGATCCTCGCCACGCCGGCGCTGCGTGCCGGACCGGGACCGAGAGAGATCCCGCTGCGCGGGGTGCTGCTCACCGACGCCGAGCTCGACCATTCGCTCGGCCTGCTTCTGTTGCGGGAAGCGGGCGGACTGCCGGTCTGGGCACCGGACGCTGTTTTGGGCGCGCTGTCCGCACAGTTCCCCGCGCGGTCGATCATCGACGGTTACGGTGGCTGGGATTGGCTGCCGTCTTCGGAGGTCTCCATCGACGGGCTCCGGGTGAGCATGCTTCCCGTGAGCGACAAGCGGCCGAAATACGCGCGTTCGTCCGCCGAGGACGGTCCGTGGGTGGTCGCGTATCGGATCGAAGACGTCGAGACCGGCGGTGTCTTCGTGTACGCGCCTTGTTTGAAGAGCTGGCCGGACGGATTCGACTCCTTCACCCGCGACGCCGGTCTGGTGTTGCTGGACGGGACTTTCTACGCGCCGGACGAAATGTCGGGGGCCACCGCGGCCAAAGTCGGCGACGGCGCCCAGCTGGCGATGGGACATCTGCCGATCACCGGCAGTCTCACGAAGCTGCGTCCCGGACCGCGTTGGGCGTACACGCACCTGAACAACACGAACCCGGTGATCGACCCGTCCTCGCCGGAGCACGCCGCCGTACTGGACGGCGGCGCCTCGCTTCCCCTGGACGGTACCGAATTCAAGCTCTAGGCGACGCCTTCGGGACTGGCACCCGAAACGGGAACGGCGCCGGCGGTGAGGCTGTCGATCTCCGCGAGATCGTCCGCGGTCAGGTCGATGTCGGCCGCGGCGAGACTGGCTTCGATGTTGGTCGCCTTGCGCGCGCCCACGATCGCCACGTGCACACCCGGCTGGGCCAGCGTCCACGCGATCGCGAGCTGACTGACCGAAATCCTTTTGCCCGCGGCGAATTCCTTGAGCCTTTCGACGATGGCGAGGTTGTGCCGGAAGGTCTCGCCGGTGAACGCCGACGATCGCGAACGCCAGTCGGTCTTCTCGAACGTCGTCTCCGGCGTGAAGGATCCGGTCAGCAGACCGCTGCCCAGCGGGCTGTACACGAGCACGCCGATGTCGTTCTCCCGTGCGTACGGCAGCGGATCGGTTTCGCTGTCGCGGCGGAACAGGTGATACGGCGGCTGCAGGGTTTCCACCGGGCGGGTCTTGTCGAAGTCCGCCAGCCCCGCGGCGTCGTAGTTCGAGACACCGACATGTCGGATCTTCCCGGCGTCGACGAACTCCTGGAGGATCCCCGCGGTCTCCTCGGCCGGAGCGCCGGAATCGGGCCAGTGGATCTGGTAGAGGTCGATGTGGTCGACGTCGAGGAAGCGGAGGCTGTCCTCGATCCCCTGTGTCAGCCACTCGCGACGGGAGTCGCGCGGACGTTCGGAACGCGGCTTGATCCCGCCTTTCGTGGCTATGACGAGGTTGTCGCGGTCGCGCTTGAGTTCCTCGCGCAACGCCTTCCCGAGCATCGCTTCGGACTTCCCGAAACCGTAGGCCTGGGCGGTGTCGAAGAAGGTGACCCCGAGTTCGCGGGCGTGGTGGATGGCGGCGATCGCCGCGTCCTCGTCGAACGATCCCCAGTCCCCGCCGAGCTGCCAGGTGCCGAAGGCGATCCTCGACACCTCGAGACCGCTCCTGCCCAATGTCGTCGTACGCATACCCTCCAGCAGAGCACAGACATCGGATCATTGCACCGGATCTCCCGGCCAACGAAACCCCCAAATAACTGTTTGACGGTCTGCGTCCCGGCAGTCGATACTCGGCCGCATGTCCGAGTCCCCCGGCCTCGACGGGTTGCGCGTCCTCGCCCATCCCGTCCGGCTGCGCATTCTGTCGCTTTTGACCGGCGCCCCGATGAGTGCGGCCGAGGCCGCGCGCGAACTCGGTGAGACACAGGCGAATGTCAGCTATCACCTGCGGCGGCTGCACGAGGCCGGGCTGCTCGACGTCGTCGAGGAGGTCCGGATCCGGGGCGGGCTGGCGAAACGCTACCGGCACGATCCGGAGTCCGGAGCGCGGTTCACCTCGACGAACCCGGATGAGGAACAGCTGCTCATCGCGGCGATGGCCGAAGAGCTCAAGCGCCGTAGCGAATTCCGCGTCCTCGGCGAAAGCGGGTCGAGGACCGACGTGGAGATATGGGTCGACAACAAGACCTGGGAGAAGGCGCTCCGGCAAGCTCGCGAACTGGGCGAGCTTCTGCACTCGGCCGCGCGGCCACCCCGCACGCGGGGCACGATCCCGGTCAGCGCGACGATCTCGATGTTCGAAATGAGCCGATCGTGACGTCGTTGCGCGAACCCTTGCGCCATCACAACTTCCGCTGGCTGATCGGCGGCCGCACGTTCGGGGAGTTCGGCAACGCCGTCGCTCCGCTCGCACTGGCGTTCGCGGTGATCGACCTGACCGGTTCGGCCGTCGACATCGGCATCGTCGTCGGCGCGCGGTCGGTGGCGAGCGTGGTCCTGCTGCTGTTCGGCGGGGTACTGGCGGACAGGTTGCCGCGATCGGTGATCCTGCAGGGCACCGAAGTCGCCGCGACACTGACCCAGGCGCTCATCGCGGCGAGCGTCCTTTGTGGATTCGCGTCGATCCCGCTGCTGGTCGGCCTGAGCGTGGTCAACGGCGCGGTGGCCGCGATCTCGGCGCCCGCCTCCGCGTCGCTCACCCCACTGACGGTGCCCGCCACCATGCTGGCGCAGGCCAACGCCCTGGCCAGGCTGCTCTCGAACTCCGGCCGGATCGCCGGCGCCGGGCTCGGCGGTCTCCTGGTCACCGCGGTCGGCCCCGGCTGGGCGCTCGCCGGGAACGCGCTGCTGTTCCTCGGCTCCGCCCTGTCCTATCGGCGTATCCGCCTCAACCGCCGGGAACGGGTCCCCGGCAGCCGCCCGCTGGCGGAACTCGCCGAAGGCTGGCGCGAGTTCCGGTCACGGACCTGGGTGTGGGTCGTGGTCGTGCAGTTCATGGTGGTGAACGCCGTCATCGCCGGCGGGATCGGAGTGCTCGGCCCCCTCGTCGCCGACAGCAGTTTCGGGCGCACCGGCTGGGGATTCGCCCTCGCCGCGCAGACGATCGGCTCGCTCGTCGGCGGGATCCTCGTGGCTCGCTGGCAGCCGCGGCGCGCACTGTTCATCGGAGTCGCGGTGATCTTCTTCGAGGCGCCGCCGCTGATCCTCCTCGGCCAGGCGCCGTGGCTGCCGCTGCTGCTGACGGCCATGTTCGTCTCCGGCCTGGCGATCGAGCAGTTCGTGGTGGCCTGGGACGTCTCCCTGCAGGAGAACGTGCCCGAGGAGAAACTCGCGCGCGTCTACTCCTACGACATGCTCGGTTCCTTCATCGCCCTGCCCCTCGGGCAGATGGCGGCCGGCCCGGCCGCGCAGCACTTCGGGGTCAGCAAGACCCTGCTCGCCTGCGCCGCCCTGGTCGTGGCCGCCACCTGTCTCGCACTGTGCAGTGGCCAGGTGCGCGGCCTCGTCCGGAAGACCCACGCCGTCCGGTCCTAGACCCTCGCGCCCAAGAGCGATAGCAAAGGTCCCTTGCTCTCTTTCCGCTGGTCACGGCCAGGGACGGACCTCTTCGAGGAGCTTCGCGACCGCGAGCACCAGGTCGTCGGAGTGCCGCGGGCCGACGATCTGGAGGCCGACCGGGAGCCCGCCGGAGGTGCGGCCCGCCGGGACGCTGATGGCGGGCTGCTGGGTCATGTTGAACGGGTAGGTGAACGGGGTCCAGTCCGGCCAGCCGCTCAGCCCGCTGCCCGGCGGCACCTCGTGCCCGGCTTCGAAGGCGGCGATCGGGAGGGTCGGCGTGATCAGCACGTCGTGACGCGTGTGGAACTCGCCCATCCGGATCCCCAGCGCGGCACGCTCGGCGTTGGCGCCGAGGTAGTCGCTCGCCGAGAAGGTCTTGCCGAATTCCCACACCTTCCGCAGCCCGGGATCTACCATCTCGGCCGAACCGGCGGGGAAGGTGTCCAGCCACTTGGCCGCCCCCGTCGACCAGAGGATGTCGAAGGCGGGCTTGGGGTCTGCGAAGCCGGGATCGGTCTCTTCGATGTGCAGGCCCGCTTCGCCCAGCGCCTGGACCGCCGCCTTGACGATCTCCGCGACCTCCGGGTCGACGTCGACATAGCCGAGCGTCGGCGAGTAGGCGGCATTCAGGCCGCGCACGTCCCGGCGGACGGCTTCACGGAAGGTCGAGACGAGCGGGGCGAGCGCCGCCGGGTCGCGGTGGTCGGGCATCGCGAGGACGTCGAGGAGCAGCGCCGTGTCGTCCACCGAACGCGCCATCGGGCCGGCGTGCGAGAGCGGCCCGAACGGGCTCGCCGGGAACAGCGGGATCCGGCCGTGCGTCGGCTTGAGGCCGACGATTCCGCAGAACGAAGCCGGGATCCGGATCGAGCCGCCGCCGTCGGTGCCGACGGAAAGCTCGCCCATCCCCGCCGCGACCGCCGCCGCGCTCCCCCCGCTGGACCCACCCGCCGTCGTCGCGAGGTCGTGCGGGTTACGGGTGATCCCGGTCAGCGTGTTGTCCGTGACGCCCTTCCACGCGAGTTCCGGTGTCGTGGTCTTTCCCAGCAGCACCAAGCCGTTCTCGCGCAGTCGCGCGGTGACCGGGCTGTCGACGTCCCACGGCTGGTCGGGGTCGATGCACCGTGAACCGCGCAAGGTCGGCCAGCCCTGTGTCAGGAACATGTCCTTGATCGAGGCCGGGACGCCGTCGAGCCAGCCGATCGGGTTGCCGTCCCGCCAGCGGATCTCGGACGCTTTCGCCTGTTCGAGCGCGCCGTCGGCGTCGACAAGGCAGTAGGCGTTGACCTCGCCGTCTCGTTCCTCGATGACACGCAGCGCGTTCTGGGTCGCCTCGACCGGCGACAGCTCCCCGGTGGCATACGCGGCGACCAGCTCACTCGCGGTCAATTTGGTGTCGTTCATCCGGCCCCTAACCTTGGCGAAGCGTCTCCGACGGCACGTATCCGAGCTGCTTGTCCACCACGTTGCGCAGTGGCTCCCCCGCGCGCCAGCGACGGAAGTTGTCCGCGAACACCTCTACCAGAGTAGAGCGCCAGCCGACGAAGTCGCCCGACATATGCGGCGAGATCAGCACGTTCTCCATGGTCCACAAAGGACTCTCGGAGGGCAGCGGCTCGGTGTCGAAGACGTCGAGCGCCGCGCCGCCTAGCGGTCCGTCCCGCAGCGCGCCGACCAGGTCCGACGTGACGACCAGTTCGCCGCGGCCGACGTTGACGAACCGTGCGCCGGGCTTCATCGCGGCGAAGGCCTCGGCGTCGAACATGCCCTTCGTCTGCTCGGTCAGTGGCGCGACCGCGACGACGTAGTCCGCCTCGGGGAGATGGCGTGCCAGGTCCGAGGAGGCGTACACGTCTCCGAAGTCGGGATCATCCTCTCGGGAACGGCGCCCGACCCCCGCCACCGACATGCCGGCCGCCCGCAGCATCCGTGCGATCGAGCGGCCGATCGGCCCGGTGCCGACCACGAGCACCCGGCGGCCGGAGATCCGTTCACTCTCCCGGTGCTTCCACTGCCGCTGCCGCTGCAGGTCCCACGAACGGACGAAGTCTTTGGCGAACGTGAGGACGACCCCGAGGACGTATTCGGCTATCGCCCCGTCGAACACGCCGCGCGAGTTCGTGAGCACGACGTCGCTCTCCTGCAGCCCCGTGAAGAGCACAGGATCGACACCCGCGCTGGCGATGTGCAGCCAGCGCAGCTTGTCGGCCGCGTGCCAGGCGCCCGGGACGGCGGTCGAGAGGAAGTCGTAGACGAAGAACGCGTCGGCTCCGGATAACGCGTCGGCCAAGCCCGCCTCGTCGGTGTAACGAACCACCGCTTCAGCTTCGATAGCGCGCATGTCCGGTGGGCGTGCGTCTCCGCAGAGCACCGCCACCACTGGGGTCTCCGAGGCGATCACGATTGACACCGTAAAAGTGGCTCGTATGATTGTCAACAATCCGAGGAACGACCCCGGAGCACCGGACCTGTGACAGCAGTAGTTTTCCGGAGGCTGAGACTTGGATTTCGACTTACTGGAGTTCGAAGGCCCACTGGCGCAGCGCGGCATCGGCGTGATCGCTCCCTTCGACCTTGCCCTCGAACGCGAGCTTTGGCGCTGGGTGCCCATGGAGGTCTCCCTCCATCTGGCCCGGACGCCGTACGAGCCCGTGCCCGTCAGCATGGAGATGGCCCAGCTCGTCAGCGACAGCAGGCATCTCGCCACCGCCACGAGAGACGTGCTCCACGTGGAGCCCGAAGTCGTCGCCTATCTGTGCACCTCCGGCAGTTTCGTCAACGGGGTCGACTACGAACGCTCCCTGACCAAGGCGATCTGCGACGCGGGCGCGCCGGACGCCGTCACCACCTCCGGCGCGCTGGCCGAGGTCCTGCACCAGCTCGACCTGCACCGGGTCTCGGTGCTGACGCCCTACGACGGCGACCTGACCGGGAAGCTGCACGACTTCCTGGCCGAACTCGGCGTGCGCACCGTGTCGAGCGACCACCTCGGCCTGGGCGGCGGCATCTGGAAGGTCAGCTACCGGACCATCGCCGAACGCATCCTCGCCGCCGACCACGCCGACGCAGACGCCATCTTCGTCAGTTGCACCAACCTCCCCACCTACGATCTGATCGAGCCACTCGAAAGCGCGCTCGGCAAACCCGTCCTCACCGCGAACCAGCTCACGATGTGGGCCTGCCTCCGGCGGATGAACCTGCCGATCGTCGGCCCCGGCAAGTGGCTCCGGGAGGTCGACTGACCTCTTCCCTTACGATTGTCGACAATCTGTCCTCCGGAGGTCCCGTGCCCAACACCCCGTTCAGCCCACCTGAGCCGCCGTCCGACACGACCACGATCGGATTCATTTACCCCGATCACGCGGCCGAAGACGACTACCCGCTCGCGGAACAGCTCCTCGGCGGGGACATGGCCGGGATCAAGCTGCCTGTCGAGCACATCTACGGGACCGATCTACACGCCGTACCCGAGCTCCTGGACCTCGGCAGCGAAAGCCGTCTCGCCGACGGCGCCGCGCTGCTGGCCAAACACGAACCGGACGCGGTCGTGTGGGCGTGCACCAGCGGCAGCTTCGTCTACGGCTGGGACGGCGCCCGAGACCAGGCCGACCGGCTGGCCGCCGTCGCCGGCGTCCCGGCGTCAAGCACCTCCTTCGCCTTCGTCCACGCCGCTCACGCCCTCCGCGTCCGGCGGGTCGCGGTCGCCGCCAGCTACCCGGACGACGTCGCCCGGCTGTTCGTCGAGTTCCTCGGCGCGGGCGGGATCGAGGTGGTCTCGATGGGCAGCGCGGACATCGACACCGCCGCCGAGGTCGGCGAGCTCACCCCGGAAGCCGTCGTCGAGCTCGCCGTGCGCGGCGATCACCCGGCCGCCGACGCGCTCCTCGTCCCCGACACCGCCATGCGGACACTCGGCGAGATCAACACGATCGAGACCAGGCTCGGCAAGCCGGTGCTGACCGCCAACCAGGTCACCGTCTGGGAGGGCCTGCGGCTCACCGGGCGGTCCCCGCTCGTCCGCACGCTGGGCGCGTTGTTCGGGCAGAGGGGCGACTGAACCATGTCCTTGCCGGATATCGAGCCGGTCAGCCGGGAATCGACCGCCGGGATCATCGCGCGCCAGCTGCGGGACGCGATCATGACCGGCGCTCTTCCTCCCGGCACCCAGCTCGGTGAAACGGACCTGGCCTCTCGGTTCCAGGTTTCGCGGGGCCCGCTGCGAGAGGCGATGCAGCACCTCGTTTCCGAAGGACTCCTGCGCAGCGAACGCCACCGCGGCCTGTTCGTGATCGACCTCGAACCCGGCGACGTCTACGACATCTACTCGGCGCGCTCGGCCATCGAACGCGCCGCGATGCTGCGAGCCCTGCGCGGCGACCGGGAACGGGTCGCCGCCGAACTCGAACAAGCCGTGGGCGCCATGGCCGCCGCCGCGGACGACGACGACCCGACCGCGCTCTCCTGGGCGGATCTGCGCTTCCACGAGGCGCTGATCGCGGCTTCCGGCAGCAAACGGCTCGTGCGCATGGCCCGGACCCTGCTGATCGAGACCCGGATGTGCCTCACCGCGCTGCAGGGGACCTATCAGCGGGTCGAAGAACGGGTCACCGAGCACACCAGGATCATCGAAGCCCTGCGGGCAGGCGACGAAGAGACCGCGCTGTCGCTGCTGGAAGCCCATATGGAGGACGCCGTGCAGCGGCTGGCCCCGGGGACCAGCCTGCGGGAGGGCGAAGCACCCGCGGTGCCTTAGGGATTCAGTGACCACGGCACCGTGCACCCAGCACCGGCTGCCCGCCCGTCCCACCGCGAAACTCCCTGTCCCACGGCCAATTTCCGCGCTCGTCCTCGTAGACCAGTTGCAGGGCACGGAATTCGTCGCCGTACATGAGGACGGCGGTGATCAGGTGCGCCGACGGCGAACTGAGCGGAACGACCTCGAACGCGGGCCAGCCCACCGCGGCGGGCAGCACCTCACCCGATTCCGGTGGCCCCGACCGGACCACCTGCTGGGCGAAATAGTTCAGGAGCTGACCGGATCTTCGCTCTCTCAGGCCGGTGACGACGAGCTCCGGCAGCCCGGCGTCGGTGAGCCCGACCGTGTAAGCGAAGCCGGGTTGGCCGATCCCGCGCTCGACCGTCTGCACCATCCAGCCGTACTTCCGGATCAGCGGACGGACCTCCTCGATGAGGTAGTCGTCGCGAGTCTTCCCGGGGTTGTCGCAATGCCAGCACATCGGCACTCCTCCAGTCGTCGAATCCGATGATCGACACTGTGCACCGGAGCACCGACAAAAACTCACGGCCCGGAACGGCACGCGTGCGACGACTGGCCTTTTCCTCGCGAATTTCGCGAGGAAAGCGCCGTCCGCCACTCCTTCGAGTGAGTGGCGATTTGGGGTAGGTCCGAAAGCGCCTTGGGTACCTAATGGATTCTGTTCCCGAAGGCCCATGAAAGGACCGAGAGTCCCTTAAGGAGGCCTTCGCGGACTCGGCAATCGCCACGTTTTCCCAGTAGTCACAACGCTGCGCGTGAAGGCCCCCTTGCCTCGGCTCAGCCGAGGGAACTCGCCCTTCGCGCCTTGCCGGAGTACGTGAGTGAGGCGGCAGTGCCGTGTCGGTCGGGGTGGTCGTGAGTGGTAAGTGTCGTTAGAACGACACTTACCACTCACGACCACCCCGACCCACTCGCTACTCACACCCTTGCACCTAAAGCTCCGAAGTGCCCCCAGGCCCCGCAAAAAGAGGTCGTGAGATTTATTGGGGGTAAGGCAAATGTGTCGTGTCGTGAAGGGAACCTTCCCCGCATGCGATGCGACGAAAGTCCCCTTCACCAACCCGACACATTTGCCTTACCCCAAACACTCACACCACCCAGGGACTTGACAAGCCACTATGCGGATGGTTCAAGATAGAGCAGCGACCACCGCGGACCCGAGTTCGGCGGTGGTGGACTTCCCGCCGAGGTCAGGGGTCTGCACGGTCCCCTCCTCGAGAACCTTCTCCACCGCCGCGTGAATATTTTGTGCCGCAACGGTTTCTCCGAGATGGTCGAGCATCATCGCACCCGCCAGGATCTGCGCCACCGGATTCGCGATGCCCTGCCCGGCGATATCGGGAGCGCTGCCGTGCACGGCCTCGAACATGGAAGGAAACTCACCTGTCGGATTGATATTGCCCGAAGGCGCCATTCCGAGCCCGCCCGTCACGGCCGCCGCCAGGTCGCTCAGGATGTCGCCGAAGAGATTGGAACCGACCACGACGTCGAGCCGGTCCGGCGCCTGCACCATCCGGGCGGCGAGCGCGTCGACATGACACTGTTCAGCTTGCACGTCCGGATAGTCCGAAGAGACTTCAGCGAAGATCTCGTCCCAGAACGGCATCGAGTGAATGAGCCCGTTGGACTTGGTCGCCGAGCAGACCCGTCCCGTCCGCGTCTTCGCCAGTTCGAAGGCATAGCGGATGATCCGCTCCACCCCGACCCGCGTGAACACGGATTCCTGTAAGACGAACTCGTTCTCCTGACCACGATTGTGCCTGCCGCCGATCTCCGAGTACTCGCCCTCGGAGTTCTCCCGGACGATCACCATCTCCAGCTCTTCGGCGGTGCGGCCCGCCAGCGCCGAAGTCGTCCCCGGTAGCAGCCGGACCGGCCGGAGATTGACGTACTGGGTGAACGCGCGCCGCACCGGAATGAGGAGGCCCCACAACGACACGTGGTCCGGCACGCCGGGAAAGCCGACGGCGCCGAGAAAGATCCCATCGAACCGGGAAAGCTGCTCGATACCGTCGTCCGGCATCATCGCGCCGGTCTTGGTGTACCGCTCACAACTCCAGTCGAATTCCTGCCACGACAGGGAGAAACCATGCGATGTCGCCGCGCGGTCGAGGACCTTGCGAGCCTCGACCGTCACGTCGACACCGATCCCGTCGCCGGGAATGCTGGCGATCCGATAAGAGGAAGTCCCGGTTTGAGAAGTCCCGGTTTGAGAAGTCACAGAGCCACCGCGATGTACTTGGTCTCGAGGAACTCGTCGATGCCGACGGTGCCGCCTTCACGGCCGAGCCCGGACTGCTTGATCCCGCCGAACGGTGCCGCCGGGTTCGAGACCAGGCCTTGGTTGAGGCCGATCATGCCGGCTTCCAGCCGTTCCGAAACCCGCAGTGCCCGTTTGAGATCGGAGGTGTACACATAGGACACGAGCCCGAATTCGGTGTCGTTCGCCGCCTCGATGGCCTCGTCCTCAGTGTCGAACGAAGTGATCGGAGCGACCGGTCCGAAGATCTCTTCTGAAGCGAGCTTGGCGTCCTTGGGCACGTCGGTGAGCACAGTGGCCTGGTAGAAGTTGCCCGGACCGTCCACAGCAGACCCGCCGGTGAGGACGCGCGCACCTCGTTCGGTGGCGTCGGAGACCAGCCCACCGACCTTCTCGACCGCGGCTTTGTCGATGAGGGGGCCGACGACGACGCCTTCCTCGGTACCGCGCCCCATCGGCAGGGCCTCCATGCGCTCGGTGAGGCGCCGGGAGAACTCGTCGACGATGCCTCGCTGGACGTAGAAGCGGTTCGCGGCCGTGCAGGCCTCACCGATGTTGCGCATCTTCGCGGTCATCGCGCCATCGATCGCCGCGTCGAGGTCAGCGTCTTCGAAGACGAGGAAGGGAGCGTTGCCACCGAGTTCCATCGAGGTGCGGAGCACCTTGTCCGCGCACTGTTCCAGCAGCTTCCGCCCGACGCCGGTCGAACCGGTGAAGGACAGCTTCCGGGCACGGCCGTCCCGGATCAGCGGCTCCATCACGCCGCCGGAGTCCGACGTCGTGAGCACGTTCAGCACACCTTCCGGCAATCCCGCTTCGGCGAGGATCGCCGCGAGGGCCAGCATCGAAAGGGGGGTCTGAGCAGCAGGCTTGATGATCATCGTGCAGCCGGCCGCGACCGCGGGCCCGATCTTGCGGGTGCCCATCGCCATGGGGAAGTTCCACGGCGTGATCAGCAGGCACGGCCCGACGGGCTGCTTCGTCACCAGGAACCGGCCTGTCCCGTTGGGCGCGACGGCGTAGCCACCGTCGATCCGCACGGCCTCCTCCGCGAACCAGCGGAAGAACTCGGCCGCGTAGGTGATCTCGCCCTTCGACTCCGCGAGCGGCTTGCCCATCTCGAGGGTCATCAGCAACGCGAGCTCGTCGGCGCGCTTGACGAGCAGTTCGTAGGCGCGACGCAGGATCTCGCCGCGTTCGCGCGGGGCGACGTTCGCCCAGTCGGCCTGCGCGGCGACGGCGGCGTCGAGTGCGCCGACACCGTCCGCCGGTGACGCGTCGGCCACCTCGCACAGGGCTTCACCTGTCGAGGGGTCGAGAACGGGGAAAGTCTTCCCACCCGTGGCGGGCACCCACTTGCCGCCGATGAACAGTTCCTTGTCGACCGCCGCGACTACTCCGGCCTCACTGATCGAGCTCATCCCAACGCTCCTCCATGTTGTCCCGAACGCCATGCTATGGATATTGTCAACAATCGACAACAGCTCAGCCGACCTAGGAGCGCAGCCCATGGCCCAGCTATCACCGCTGCTCAAGCAGGCAACGCCGGTCGTGGTCGACCACGGTGCAGGGGTGTACCTCTACGACACCGACGGCAAACGTCACCTGGATTTCACCGCCGGGATCGGCGTGACCAGCACCGGCCACTGCCACCCGCACGTGGTGAGCGCCGCTCAGGAACAGGTCGGCAAGCTCATCCACGGCCAGTACACGACGGTCATGCACAAGCCGATGCTGGAGCTGACCGAGAAGCTGGGCGGCGTCCTGCCCGAAGGCCTGAATTCACTCTTCTACGCGAACTCGGGCAGCGAGGCTGTCGAGGCGGCGCTCCGGCTGTCGCGGCAGGCGACCAAGCGGCCCAACGTCATCGTCTTCCAGGGCGGGTTCCACGGCCGGACGGTCGCGGCGGCGACGATGACGACGTCGGGCACCCGGTTCAGCGCCGGGATCTCGCCGCTCATGTCCGGTGTGCACATCGCGCCCTTCCCGTACGCCTTCCACTACGGCTGGGACGAGGAGACCGCGACGAAGTTCGCCCTGCGCGAGCTCGACTACCTGTTCGCGACGGTCTGCGCGCCGAACGAGACGGCCGCGTTCTTCATCGAGCCGGTGCTCGGCGAGGGCGGGTACGTCCCGGCGAACCCCGAGTTCCTGGCCGGGCTCCGGGAGCGTGCCGACAAGCACGGGATCCTGCTGGTGATGGACGAGATCCAGACCGGCTTCGGCCGGACGGGCCGGTTCTGGGGGCACGAGCACTTCGGGGTGCGCCCGGACATCGTGCTCATCGCGAAAGGACTGGCGAGCGGGTTCCCGATCTCGGGTATCGCCGCTTCGGAGGAGCTGATGGCGAAGGCGCTCCCCGGTTCCCAGGGCGGGACCTACGGTGGCAACGCGGTGGCCTGCGCGGCGGCGATCGCCACGCTCGAGGTGATCCAGCGGGAGGGGCTGGTCGAGAACGCCGCCGAACGCGGACGCCAGCTACTCGAAGGGGTCCGGGTGATCGCGGACAAGTCGCCGTCGATCGGCGACGTCCGGGGGCTGGGGCTGCTCGTCGGTTCCGAGTTCACCACACCGGACGGCGAGCCGGACACCGCGAAGGCCCAGGCTGCCCAGAAAGCCGCGTCCGCCAACGGGTTGCTGCTGCTGACGTGCGGGGCGTACATGAACGTCGTCCGGATGGTGCCGCCGCTGATCGTCGATACCGAGCAGGTCGACGAGGCGCTGCGGATCTGGGGCGACGTCGTGGCGGGGGTCGAGTGATGGCCCGCTACATCACGATCACCCTCGACAAGCGCGGGGTGTCCTGCCGGGCCCGGCTGCTCGACGCCGAAGCCCCGCGAACCTGCCGCGCCGTTTGGGACGCGTTGCCGCAAAGCGGTTCGGCCTACCACGCGAAGTACGCGCGCAACGAGGTCTACGCGCTCGTGCCGCCCTTCGCCGAACCGAAACCGGGCCGGGAAAACCCCACGATCACCCCGATCCCGGGTGATGTCGTGTACTTCGGGTTCGAAGCCTGGGAGATCGGCAATCCGGCGTACGGCTACGACCAGGACAGTGAGGCGCACAGCGACCAGGGCGCGACCGACCTCGCGATCTTCTACGGCCGCAACAACCTGCTGATCAACGGCGACGCGGGCTGGGTGCCCGGCAACGTGTTCGCGACGATCGAAGAGGGGCTGGCCGAAATGGCCGAAGCCGCACAGGACCTCTGGCTGCGAGGTGTCGAGGGCGAGACGCTTTCGTTCGCACGCGCGTGAAAAGCCCGTGGACGGCGAGGGTTCCCCTTCCCTCGCCGTCCACGGGCCGGCACCCCTCCCTGGCTACTGTCGTTCGCCCGCGAGCCGGTATTCGACGCCACCGACCTCTTCGCCGCGCTGGTCGACCTGGGTCACGTGGACGGTGTACTGCCCACCGGCTGCCTCGGCTCCGGCGGTGAAGCTCAGCTTGGCGTCGATCTGTTCGCCCGCCTTGAACGCCAGCCCGCTGATCCGGGCCCGCTGCGGGTTCACGATGGCCAGCTCGGTCTCGCCGACCCGTTCGATGCCCTCACCCTTCGCGCCGCCTGCCCGCCAGCGTGCGGCGAGGTCGGGGCCGAGGTCGATGGTGATCCGTCCCGGGCCGGTGAACGGCTTGCCCGGCTGGGTGAAGACGATGTCGCCGACCGCCGTGGGGTCAGGACCGTGCCAGCCGAACACGATCGGCCGGATCACCGGGACCTTGATCTTGAACGGGACCGCGTTCACGTTGTGCCACGCGATGTTGTTGTTCTTCCGCGTGTTGATGGAAGTACTGACGCCTTCCGTCGGCAGGTCGGTCGGAGAGAGCCACCTGGCCAGCAGGCAGAAGTGCGAGCCGATCGGGACCTTCCACGGGATGACGACCGTCTTGGTGCCGTAGGGCACGTCCACGTCGAGCTTCGAACCGATGTAGTTCCACTGGTTCGGCCACTGGGCCACGGTGCCCTGCTTGGTGTACCAGACCTGCAGGTTCCCCTTCTCGTACGCGTCACCGTACGGGCCGGGACGGTTGAGTGTGACGTGGATGAAGGCGTTACCGCCCTGGACGATCGGGTCGTCGGTGGCGCACAGGATCGTCGCCGAGAAACACACCCGGACGTCGGGGCTGGAGTAGAGCGAGCCGGACGAGTCCTCGTACCCGTAGTCGGATCCGTTGTCCCGGATGAAGACATCGCTGCGGGCTCCCGGTGCGGCCTGCACCGCCGGTGCGACACCGGCGAACAGTGTCGCGACGGCCAAGACGGCCGAGGCGAGCAGCGTTCGACGGCGCCGCGGGTTCGTGCTGATCATGTTTCCCTCCTTGGGCGAAACATTCGACCTGCTGACCGTCGATCAAGCCGGTTGTGACGGGGTTGTGGAGATCGTGTGCCCTAATTGGCCGATTTCGGTGAGTCTTCGCCCGGATACGCTCACCGAGGTCACATGCCGGAGGGAGCAGGGTGCCCGGGCCAGGGGAATTACGGGTGCTGGGCCCGGTCGAAGCGATCGGCCCCACCGGGCGGGCGGAGCTGCACGGCGCCCGCCAGCGAGCCGTGCTCGGCGTTCTCGCCCTGCACGCGGGTTCGGTCGTCCCGATCCCCCGGCTGGTCGACGTCCTCTGGGGCGAGGATCCGCCCCGCACCGCGGTGAAGACCCTGCACAGCCACGTCGCCAGGATCCGGCAGGCGCTGGAGGACTGCGGGTTCCCGCCGGTCCTGCTGACACGCAAACCCGGGTATGTCCTGACGGTCGTATCGTCCTCAGTCGACGCTCTTCGCTTCGAAGAAGAACTCCGTGCCGCCAAGCGGAGCAATCCCGGCCAAGCGGTGACGGTATTGCGTGAGGCGTTGCGGCTCTGGCACGGCGAAGCGTTCGCGGACGCCGAACTGGACGGTTGGGGGCTACACGAAGTCGAACGGCTCCAGGAACTGCGGCTGTCCGCCTGGGAAGAACTCTGGGACGCCGAACTCAGGCTCGGCGAACACGAGGAGGTCCTCCGGGAACTTCCGCGGCTTCGGGCCGAGCAGCCGTATCGCGAACGGCTCGCCGCGCTCCACATGCTCGCCCTGCATCGCTGCGGAAGGCACGCCGAGGCACTGGAGACGTTCCAGGCCGTGCGCCGGGGGCTGGCCGACGAGTTCGGCGTCGATCCCGGCCCGGACCTGATCGAGCTGCATACGGCGATCCTGCGCCGTGCGCCCGAACTCGACACGCCCGTGCGGGGAACGGCTCCCGCGCAGCTCCCGGCCCGTGTCGGGCATTTCACCGGACGGCTGCAGGAGCTCGCCTCGCTCGACAGGCTCCTCGACGAACCGGAGCCGCCGGTCGTGGTCATCTCCGGCGCGGCGGGGATGGGTAAATCCGCGCTCGCCGTGCAGTGGGCGCACCGCATCGCGGACCGCTTCCCCGAGGGCCAGCTCTTCCTCGACCTCGCCGGGCACGATCCGCATGAAGCGGTCTCGCCGGGCGACGCGCTCGCGCATCTGTCGCGCGGGCTCGGTCTCCCCGACGATCGGCTTCCCGACGCGACGGCCGAACGCGCGGCGCTCTACCGCTCGCTGCTGCACGGGAGGCGGTGCGTGATCGTCGCCGACAACGCGGGCGGCGTCGACCAGATCCTTCCGCTGGTTCCCGGGACGGCGAAGGCACTGCTGATCGTGACCAGCAGGCAGACCTTGGCCGCGCTCGGCAGCAGGCACGCGGTCCGGGTGTTCGCCCTCGACGCGCTGGCCGATCCGGAATCGATGACCCTGCTCACCCGGGTGCTGGGCGCCGACCGGGTCGCCCGCGAACCCGCGCAGGCCGCGCGGCTGGCCAGGCTGTGCGACGGGATGCCGCTGGCACTGCGGATCGCCGCCGCGCGCCTGAGCGGGGAACCTGGCCGTCCGATCGCGGAACTCACCCGTGAGCTGACCGGCGTCGGCCGTTTGGAAACCCTTGCGGTGCAAGGAGATTCCCGGACGGTCAAAACCGTCCTCGCGAGCGCCTACCTGCCGTTGGAGCATGCTCCGGCACAACTGTTCAGGCTGTCCGGGTTGATCCCGGGGACCTCGTTCAGCTCGGCCCTCGGCAGCGCGTTGTGCGGGGTGCCCGCCGAAGCGGGCCGGACGGCGGTCGCCGCGCTGTCCGCCGCGCACCTGATCACCCCGGCGGGCCAGGATCGCCATCGCCTCCACGATCTGATCCGCGAGTTCGCCGTCGCGTGCGCCCGCGCCGACGAAACGACGTCGAGCCGCGCCGAGGCCGCGGACCGGCTGATCGACTGGTACCTGCATGTTGCCGCCGAGGCGAACCGGATCATCGATCCGAACCGTGATCTGGTCACCCCGGCGCTGCGCCACCCTCCGCCGGAGCGGCCGTTCCCGGCGGAAAGGCGTGCGGCGCTGGCGTTCCTGAGCGCCGAGCGCGCGAACCTGCTGCCCGTGGTGCGGTTCGCGCGCGAACACGGCCGCAACACCGCCGCTTGGCAGCTCACCTACCTGCTCACCAGTTTCTACGACACCACAGGTGGCTGGAACGAGCGGATCGGACTGTGCCGCGAGGGGGCCGCGGCGGCCGCCGACCTCGACGACCCCTTGGCGGAGGCGGAAATGCTGCGTGCGCTGGGCGCGGCCTACTTCATGACCCGCCGGCTGACGGACGCGCTCGAAACCAACGCCCGCGCGTTGAAGGCCGCCCGCGCGGCGGGCGATCTCGAAGGCGAAGGGCACATCTACAACAACACCGCGAACGCCTACGCCGCGCTGCGCCGCTTCGACGAGGCGATCACCGCGTACCGGCTCGCGGTGGAGCGCTGCACCTCGGCGGGCAACCGGCTAGGGCGCGCGCTGTCCCAGCGCAACCTCGGTCACGCCTACATCCGCCGCGGCCAGCCGATGGACGGCCTCAGCCCGCTGACGGCCGCGCTGGAGACGTTCCGTGAACTCGGCAACGCCCGGCTGGAAGCCGCCACGCTGGACACCCTCGGCGAGGCCTACGAGGAACTCGGCGATCACGACGTCGCGCTGGAACATCTCGGCAAGGCGCTGGCGGCCTCCCGGGCGATCGGCGACCGGTGGCAGGAGTGGGAGTCGCTGCTGCACGCCGGCCAGGTCCACCTCGCCCGCCGCGACTTCCGGGCCGCGCGGGACGATTTCGACCAGGCGCTGCTGATCAGCCGGGACGTCGGGAACCGGCACAGCGAGGCGGCCGCGCTCGACCGGCTCGGCCGGGCCCATCTCGGCCTCGGCGACCTGGCCGCCGCGCGCGAAAACCTCGAACGCGGCCTCGCGGTCCGGGAAGGCGTCCCGGACCCGTACGAGGAGGCTCATCTGCACCGCGACCTCGGTGACCTCGATGCGCGCTGTGGCGACACGGCCGCCGCGGCCGCCCACTGGGCTCGAGCGATCGAGCTGTACCGGCGGGCGAACGCGACGGCCGACGCCGACCTCGTCACCGGGCGGGACTGATCACCACGGTCGAGGTCGCGTACACGAGCTTGCCTTGCGACGGCTCGAAGAACTCGACCCGCACCTTCCCTGCTTGCCCTGGCAAAGGGGTGATTTCGGCGTATCCCCTGGTCTCACCACGCTGGAAGGTGACGACACCGTCCTTCACCGGGACGTGGCCGGAGCCTTCGGTGCGATAGCGGATCGTGAGCGGTCCCGGCCACGGCCGGGAGAGCACGACGGGCACCTTGCAGCTCGTGCCCTGCGCGAAGTTGGGCGGGACGAGCCAGCAGATCTCTCCGTCCTGTGTGGTGGCGAGCGGGGAGGTCTTCGTCGCGTCGTCGTCGGCCACCCACGCCACGCCGACGCTGTGGCCGATCCGCACCCCCTTCTCGCCGTAGAGAAGCAGGGAGAACATCTCGTCGTTTTCCACGAGGGAATCGGCGCGGACCTTGACCGCGACGGTCTGCGTGCCCGATCCCCCGGACCAGGTCAGCGTGCCCGCGGCAGGCAGGTAGTCGACCCCTTCCTTGGCGGTGAACGCCGGATCGACCGGCGAACCGTTGCCCTCGATCGTCCGGTACTCGACCGAGCCCTGCGGCGCGCAGCCGCCGTCGTCGAGGGAAACGGTGAAGAGAAAGGTGGTGTACCCGGCGCTTGTCCCCTCGGCCCGGCTGACGCCGCTGACGTTCACCACGGGCGCCGTGCAGCCCGCTTCCCCGCCTTCGGCCACCGGTACCGCGAGCCCGCACATGATCGCGAGCGCCGCCCCCAGCGTCGCGATCCGTCTCATCCTTGGTCCCATCGAGCGTCCCACCCCTTCCGGCGGGCCGCCGCGGCCCGCTGCGACATGGGTAACCGAGTGCGGTTGTCGCGAGGTTGTGACCACCGGGAAGCAAACATGAAAATGATTCATGGCCATCCCCGCTCAACACGTACTACGCTTCGGTAACCAGGCAAAGACGCGTGAGGAAGGGCAGTCGATGGGCGATGTTGCGGCACGGTTCGCCGAGATCGTCGGGGATACGAATTTGCTTTCAGGCGAGGCGATCCCCGAGGACTACGCACACGACGAGGCTTTGACCACCAGCCCACAGCAGCCCGCCTACCTGGCGAAACCGGGAAGCGCCGAGGAGATCGCGGAGCTGCTCAAGGCCGCGAGCGAACTCGGCGTACCGGTGACCGCGAGAGGGTCGGGCACCGGGCTTTCGGGTGGTGCGCAACCACGCGAAGACAGCCTCGTGATCTCTTTCGAACGCATGAACGCGGTACTGGAGATCGACACCGAAAACCACGTCGCCGTCGTCCAGCCGGGTGTCACACTGTCCGATTTGGACGAAAAGACCACGGCGGCCGGACTCGGCTACACCGTTCATCCGGGGGAACTGAGCGCGAGTGTCGGCGGCAACGTCGGAACGAACGCGGGCGGCATGCGCGCGGTCAAGTACGGCGTCACGCGGCACAACGTCGTGGGCCTGCAGGCCGTGCTGCCGACCGGCGAGATCATCCGGACCGGCGGCAAGACCTCGAAGGTGTCGACAGGGTACGACCTGACGCAGCTGATCATCGGCTCCGAGGGCACCCTCGCGATCGCGACCGAGGTCATCGTGAAGCTGCACCCGCGACTGCCGCACGGCGCCACGGTGCTCGCCCCGTTCGAGACCTTCGACGAGGTGATGACCGTCGTCCCGAAGATCATCTCCAGCGGGCTCGCGCCGCACATCCTCGAATACATCGACAACCTGACGCTCGCCGCGATCAGCTACAACGAGAAACTCAGCCTCGGTGTCCCGGACGGCATCCGCGACACCGCACAGGCCTATCTGGTGGTGGCGCTGGAAAACCGGGACAACGACAGGCTGCACGCCGACGTCGAGGAACTCGGCGGCATGCTCGGCGATCTCGGCGCGATGGACGTGTATGTCCTCGAAGGAAATTCGGCACGCAGGCTCATCGAGGCCCGCGAGAAGGCGTTCTGGACGGCGAAGGCCGCCGGTGCCGACGACGTCATCGACGTGGTGGTCCCGAGGTCCGCGATGCCGGAGTTCATGCGCCGGAGCAGGGAAATGGCGCTCTCGCGCGAGGCGGGCGCACTCGGCTGCGGGCACGCCGGCGACGGCAATGTCCACCTCGCCATCTTCTGCAAGGAACCGGCGAAGCGGAAACAGCTGCTGGCCGACATCTTCGCGCTCGGCATGGAACTCGGCGGCGCGATCTCCGGCGAGCACGGCCTCGGGAAGGCCAAAGCCGGCTACTTCCTCGATCTGGAGGACCCGGCGAAGATCGCGCTGATGCGCCGGATCAAGGAGAGCTTCGACCCGGCCGGGATCCTCAACCCCGGCGTTCTTTTCGCTGAGAGGGCTTCAAAGTGAGTGACATGAACGGCGCCCAGTCCCTGATCCGCACGCTCGTCGACAGCGGTGTCGACGTGTGCTTTTCGAATCCGGGCACCTCGGAGATGCACTTCGTGGCCGCGCTCGACGCCGTGCCCGAGATGCGCGGCGTGCTCGGCTTGTTCGAAGGCGTCGTCACCGGCGCCGCGGACGGGTACGCGCGTATCGCCGACAAGCCGGCGGCCACGCTGCTGCACCTGGGCCCCGGCCTCGGGAACGGGTTGGCGAACCTGCACAACGCGCGCCGCGCGCATACCCCGATCGTCAACGTGATCGGCGATCACGCGACCTACCACAAGCAGTACGACGCCCCGCTCGAATCGGACATCGAAGCCGTCGCCGGTTCGCTCGAGGGCTGGGTCCGCCGCTCGGAGCACACGAAGGACGTCGGTGCCGACGCCGCCGCGGCGGTCGCGGCCTCCCAGGACGCCCCCGGACAGGTGGCGACGCTGATCCTCCCCGCCGACGCGTCCTGGGGTGAGGGAGGCGAGACCTGCGCGCCCATCCCGCCGCGGATCCCGCAGGCCGTCGACGCGACGACGGTGAAGAAGATCGCCGAGGTGCTGGCCAGTGGTGAATCGGTCGCGCTGCTCGTCGGCGGCAACGGCTGCCGCGAAGCCGGACTGCTCGCGACCAGCCGGATCGCCGCCGCGACCGGAGTGAAGGCGTTCGTCGAGACCTTCCCCGCCCGGCTCGAACGCGGCGAGGGCCTGCCGACGATCGAGCGGCTGGGCTATCTCGCCGAGCAGGTCGCGTACCAGCTCGACGGGGTCAAGCACCTGATCGTCGCCGGGACGAAGGCGCCCGTGTCGTTCTTCGCCTACCCCGGCAAGGCGAGCAACCTGGTGCCCGAAGGCGCGCAGGTCCATGTGCTGGCCGAAGTCGGGCAGGACGTCCCGCGCGCTCTGAACGACGTCGCGGACCTGGTCGCCGCCGAGACGGAGCCGGTGCTGCAAGAGGCCTCGCGGCCCGTGCTGCCGTCCGGCCCGCTGACCCCGCAGAACTGGGTCGAGGTGATCGGCGCGCTGCTTCCGGAGCGCGCGATCATCGCCGATGAGGCGAACACCTCCGGTCTGCTGCTGCCCGCCGCGACCGCGGGTGCGCCGCGGCACGACGTGCTGACCCTGACCGGCGGCGCGATCGGTTACGGCATGCCCGTCGCGACCGGGGCGGCCGTCGCCGCGCCGGACCGGCCGGTGATCAACCTGCAGTCCGACGGCAGCGCCCTCTACACGATTTCGGCGTTGTGGACGCAGGCACGGGAGAACCTCAACGTCACCACGGTCCTGCTGAACAACCGCGCGTACGCGATCCTGCGGCTGGAGTTGCAGCGCGTCGGCGCGGACGCCAGCGGCCCGAAGGCGAACGAGCTGCTCGATCTTTCCAGGCCCGACATGGACTTCGCCAAGATCGCCGAGGGTATGGGCGTCCCGGCGACCCGGGCGACGACCGCGGAGGAGCTGGCCGAGCAGTTCCAGCGCGCGCTCGCCGAGCCGGGACCGCACCTGATCGACGCGATCGTTCCGACGCTGTTCTGAGCGGAGCTCCCTATGTGCGACGAAGTCGTTTCGTCGCACATAGGGTGCTACCGGACCGCCGCGACCAGCGGTTCGGGCTGGCGCTGTTTCGGCACGAAAGCGGTCAAGACGAGACCCAGGAGTGCCGCACCGGCGGCGACCACGAAACTCAGCCGGAACCCGTCCGCGGACGGGACGGAAACCCCGCCTACGGTGATCGCCAGCGACGCGAGCATGGTCGCCATCACCGCACTGGACGTCGACGTGCCGACGGAGCGCATCAGCGAGTTCAACCCGTTCGCGGACGCGGTTTCGGTGACCGGGACCGAGCCCATGATCAGCGCGGGCATGGCCGCGTAGGCGATGCCGACGCCACCACCGATGATGATCGACGCCGTGATCAGCTCGAAGGCGTTGTCCATCAACACGGTCGCGAAGACGTACCCGGTCGCGATGGTGGTGGCACCGACCATCAGCGTCGTTCGCGGGCCATAGCGCTCGATGAGCCGGGCCGAAACCGGCGACAGCAGGAACATGACGACACCGTTCGGCGCCAGGCAGAGCCCGGCCTGCACCATCGTCAGGCCGAGGCAGTAACCGGTCGATCCGGGCGCCTGCAGCAACTGCGGGAACGACAACGCCATCGAGTACAGCGCGAACCCGATCATGATCGACGCGAGGTTGGTGAACAGCACCGGGCGCCGCGCGGAGACCCGCAGGTCCACGAGCGGATCGCGGCGGCGCAGCTGGTAGACACCCCAGACCAGCAGGATCAGCACCGCGATCCCGGCGAAGCCGAGGGTGCGGCCGCTGCCCCAGCCCCATTCACCGCCCTTGACGATCGGCAGCAGCAGGCAGACGAGTCCAGCTGTCAACCCCACGGCTCCGAGGTAGTCGAACGGCGCCGGTGTCTTCACCGGCGACTCCGGCACCACGAACAGGATCAGCAGGCCACAGACGAGCCCGAGCCCCGCCGACGCCCAGAAGAGGACGTGCCAGTCGGCGTTCTGCGCGACCAGCGCCGACACCGGGAGCCCGATGGCGCCGCCGACGCCGAGCGTCGAACTCATCACCGAGATCGCGGCGCCGACCCGTTCCGGCGCGAGTTCGTCGCGCATGATGCTGATCCCCAGCGGGATCGCGCCCATCGCGCAACCCTGCAGCCCCCGGCCGACGACCATCAGCGCGAGCGAGCTGGTCAGCGCGGACACCACCGATCCGACGACCAGGAATCCCAGGCTGATCAGCAGCAACCGGCGTTTGCCGTAGAGATCACCGAGCCTGCCGCTCACCGGCATCACCACGGCTCCGGCGACCAGGGTCACCGTCACCACCCACGACGCGTCAGACGGGGTCGCGTTGAGCAGCCGGGGAAACGCCGGAATGAGCGGGACGACGAGCGTCTGCATGAACGACGCCACCAAACCGCAGGTGGCGAGCACGACGACGAAGACCCGGGGCGAAGGTGCCCGTCCGACCGGTTTCACCGTGTGCATCCCATGATCCGACCTTACACAGCACCACCCTCCTGAGTGAACGCTTCACCGACGGGATCACAACCAGGTGCGAACCCCACCATGTCCGGAACAAGTACCACGGCGATTCTGGCTGTAGCTATAGGAACCGTCTTTGCAGAGGGCTGTCGCGCCGTCGGCGGCTCCGGGACCTGTCGCCGGCCGATGGACACAGACACCATCGGTGTTGCGGTAGTAGTCGCTTCCGCACGCCGCCGGATTCGGCGCCTTCGCCGTGGGCGTCGTCTTCGGGCGTGCTTTCGACGGTGTCGGATCGACCTGCTTCGGCACCGCAAGCGCGGTCGTGGTCGGCGGCACGAACTGCTGAGGTGCCGGCGTGGGCGTGTCCGTGGTCGTCGGCGCCGCCCAACTGGTGGTCGGCGTCGGTGATGTTGACGCCGTCGTTGACGTCGACGCCGTGCTGCTCTGCGTCGTGACCCGCCCGGCGGGCGCGGTCTCCACACCGCAACCCCCGGCGACCAGAAATCCGATCGCCAGTGCCATGCCCAGCTTCGTTGCTCTCTTCGGCATAACGGTCTCCCAGCACTTGGTAGTGCCGCGTAGTCGGGAGATCGTTCGCCGGTGTTACTTCCGACTGGAGGGTCAGTCGACCATCGTGCCGCAACTGATATTCAGCGCTGTCGCCGTCATGCTGCGTGCATGGTCCGACGCGGCGAAGGCGGCGACACGGGCGACGTCTTCCAGTGACGCAGTCCGCTTGAGCATCGTCGCTTCGACCATGTCACGGATCGCCTCGTCAAGTCCGGCGCTCGCCGGGACGGTCTCCGGAATGCCTCCGGTACGCAGAGTCACGACACGGATGCCGTGCGGTCCGAGCTCGCACGCCAGCCCTCGTCGCAACGCTTCCATCGCGCTGAACGCGACTTGCAATCCGCCGAGGTGGTACCCAGGCAAGGGATCGCCGTCACCGCCGAACATCAGGATCACCCCGGACCCCTGCCCGATCATGTGCCGGGCGGCCGCCCGCGCGGTCAGGAAGTTCGTCTGAACCGCCGTCCGGACCGGACTTTCGAAGTCCGCCAACGACATCTCGACCAGCGGGGTGCCCTGGACGTCGTTGTGCGTGATCACGTTCATCGAGATGTCGACGCTGCCCGCCGAAGAAGCCACCGAAGCGGCGTGCTCGTCGATGGCCGCTTCGTCGAGCGCGTCGAACTCCGCCGTTTCGGCTTTCCCGCCCGCCACCCGGATCTCGTCGGCCAGCGCGTCGAGCTTCTTCAATGTGCGGCCGACGAGATGGACTGTCGCGCCCTCCCTGGCGAATCCGCGAGCCACCGCGCTCCCGATTCCGCCCGCCGCCCCGTAGATGATCGCGTTCCTGCCTTCGAGCAACATCGGATCCTCCCTTATTTCCCGTCCAGCGTGATGAGTCCTTCGGGCATGCCTTCCAAGTGGACATCGGCCCACAGTGGGAGCCAGCTGTCGATCTCGTGGAACCGGCGCAGCTCCGCCAAACCGCTGAGCCAGCCCATCCAGGCACCGTAGGGCGGCTTGTCGTCGGAGAATCCACTTTGGACGAACGTCAGCTTCGTGCCGCCATCGGAGTCTTCGAGTTCCCAGGAAGCGACGACGCCGTCTTGGTACGCGAGCGACATCCTGGAGCCGGGCACCAGGTCGACGATCTTCGCCGGATCCGGATCCTGTTCAAGCGAGCCCATCGCCCACCGGCCGCCGACGTGAGGCTCCGCCTCTATCCGGGCGCCGAACCAGCGGGTGAACACGGCGGGGTCGGCGATCGAGGCGTAGACCTCGCCGCGCGGCGCGTCGATCCGCACTTCTTCGCTCATCAGCGGGGAAGTGAGGTCGCAGCGGGCGGTGAGCGGGCGTCCCTCGACGTGATCGACGAGGTTCGCGACGGACAGCGCCCAGAACGTGTACAGCATTCCGGGCGGCGAGTCCGGATCGGCGAGCATCGCGTCATAGTCCGGCAGACCGGTCTGACTGAGCGACAAGGAGGTCTTGTCCCCCTCTTCGGTCAGCGCGATCTCGACGACGGTCTCCGCCCCGCCGACGGTCCAAGCGAACCGCAGGACGTGGTTCTCGGCCGCCAGCAAGCGCTGGCGCGGAACGTCCCCGTCCGGCGTGTAGCGGCCCCAGAACTCGTACCGGGACGGCAAGTCGACTTCCGCGTGCTCGGAAAGCCACCTCCGCAGTGCTGCGGGATCGAGCAGCGCGTGCCAGACCTCGTCGATCGGCGCGCGTACGCTCACTTGGAATCTCGTCGGTTCAGTCACGGGCTTCTCCCTTCGGGTAACAGGCCACGGCCAGCTTGAAGGCGTCGCCCTCCGCTCCGCCGTAGCGGGTGAACAGATCCTGCAAAGTCGTCTTCAGTTCGTCGAGGAACTCCTGGCGCCGCTCTGGCTCCACTCGGATCTCACCGGAGACGCCGATCGACGGCAGTTCCGGTGCGGCCCTGTCGAGCGCGGCCACGTCCGACTGGACCTCTTCCATGAGGTCGATCAGATAGCCGAGGCTCAGTTCGTCCCGCGCCGCCCGCGGGCCGATCCGGCCGACCAGCCCGGGCGACAGCCAGTACGAACGCGCGCTCGCCTGATACACACCCTCACTGACGGCGCGCACCTTCCGCTCGGACACCTGCTTCACGAGCCCGGCTTCCACCAAGCGTTTCACGTGGTAATAGACCCGCTGCGGCGTCTGGTCCAGCACCGCCGCCACCTCGGTGCAGGACCGCGGCTCCGCCAGCTGCCGCAGAACGTCCACCCGCTGGGGCTTCAGCAACGCCTCGGCCTGCTCGAGCCGCTCCAGGTACTCCACATCCTTCACGGCGCCACATCCTCGATCACAAAAAAGAGTTTGAACGTAAAAAAGCATTTTGTCAATCGCGCCGGATCGCGCTACTCTCGTCGTGTGGCGATCCTGCGGCGGTACGCGGCGGACATCGCGGTCACCATCGCGGTGGTCGCGGGCTCTGTCGCGGCCTCACTCGGCGACAGCGCCGAGGCGCCACGCAACGCGGCCATCGGCTGGGTCTGCGTGGTGCTCGCCTGCGCCGCACTGTTCCTGCGCCGCCGGTATCCGCTCCCCGTCACGATCTTCACCGCGGTCTGCTGCGCGATCTACTACCCGCAGACCGATCCGGACGGCTTCGTCCTGCTCGCGTTCGCCTTCGCGCTGTACAACAACGCCTCGACAGGGCGGATCCGCAGCGCGGCGGTCGTCGCGGCGGCCTCGTTGGGCGGTGTCGCGATCGGCGAGTCACAGGCCGGCGCCGCCCGGCAGGTGGACAACTTCGCCTTCCTGCTGATGGCGGGCTGGTTCATCGCGCTGGTCGCGGTCGGAGCCGTGACGTACTACCGCCGCGAAGCCGAGCGCACCAAGGAGGCCGAGGCACAGCGAAGGGCCTCGGACGAACGGCTCCGGATCGCGCGCGAACTGCACGACGCTCTCGGCCACCACCTGGCGCTCATCAACGTCCAGGCGGGCGCGGCGCTGCACGGCAGGGATCCGGCGAGATCCGAGGAGGCCCTGGCCACGATCAAACAGACCAGCAAGGAGGCGTTGCGCGAACTCCGCGCCACACTGGGAATGCTGCGGCAGGCGGATACGCCGAGCCTGGCGAGGGTCGCCGAACTCGCCGAGTCGGCGGGCGTGCACGGGCTGACCGTCCGGACAGAGATCGAAGGCACGGCGAAGGATCTGCCGCCCGACGTCGAGCACGCCGCCTTCCGCGTCGTCCAGGAGGCGCTGACCAACGTCGCGCGCCACGCCGCCGCGAGCACCGTCGTGGTGCGGATCGGCTACACGCACCATGATGTGTCCGTGCAGATCGACGACGACGGCCGGGGAGGCGCGGCGGAGCCTGGCAACGGGATCCGCGGGATGACCGAACGGGCCGAGGCACTCGGTGGCGAGCTCACCGCGTCCGCCCGCGAAGACGGCGGCTTTCGCGTGCGCGCCCGGCTTCCCTTGCGGGTGAAGAAATGATCCGGGTCCTGCTCGTCGACGACCAGCGGCTGGTCCGCGCCGGGTTCAAGTCCATCTTGGACGGTGAGCACGACATCACCGTGGTCGCCGAAGCGGCGAACGGGCGCGAATCCCTCGAAGCCGCGCACGAACACAAACCCGACGTCGTCCTGATGGACATCCGGATGCCGGTGATGGACGGGCTCACCGCGACCCGGCATCTGCTCGAAGATCCTGCGCTGACCGGGATCAAGGTCGTCATCCTCACCACCTTCGACCTCGACGAGGACGTCTACGGCGCGTTGCGCGCGGGCGCCAGCGGGTTCCTGGTCAAGGACACCGAGCCCGAGGAACTGATCCACGGTGTCCGGGTGGTCGCCCGGGGCGACGCGCTGCTCGCGCCGTCGATCACGCGCCGCCTGATCTCCGAATTCGCGGGGCGGGTGGCGCGGCCCGCGCCGTCGCCGGCCCTGAACCGGCTCACCGAACGCGAACGTGAGGTGATGAGCCTCGTCGCGGCCGGTCTGTCCAACGACGAAATCGCGAAGGAACTCGTGCTCAGCCCGGCGACGGCGAAGACGCACGTCAGCCGCATCATGACCAAGGTGGACGTCCGTGATCGCGCGCAACTCGTCGTGCTCGCCTACGAATCGGGCATGATCACCCCTCGCTGGTTGACCCCGTGACCACAACCCCAGTAGTACGGGAAGCGCCTTAGGGGTATCCGGAAGTTGTGGCCGGAATGCCCGCCGCAGCCCGACGATCCGCGGCCCCGGAAAGCCGATGCTGTCCGGCATGGACACCATCACTCCTTCCGAGAGCCGGCCCGGGAGCCGCCCAGAGGGGCAGCCTGGGGGCGGCCTCTCGAAGCTGGCGGGCTGGTCGCAACGCCACCGCTGGCTCGCCGTTTCGCTTTGGCTGCTCACCCTTGTCGGCGTCACGCTGGGTTCGCAGCTGGCCGGAAGCGCCTACCACGACGACCATTCGTTGCCGGGCACCGACTCCCAGCAGATCATGGACCTGTTCAAGACACAGGCTCCCGCGCAGACCGGTGCGACCGCCGAAATCGTCTTCAAGACCGCCAGCGGACTCGCGACCGCACGCGGGCCGATCGACTCGATGCTCACCGAAGTCCGCACCCAGCCCCATGTGAAGGCGGTGACGAGCCCCTTCGACTCCCCTTCCGCGGTCTCCCGCGAGGGCACGATCGGGTACGCCGCGATCGCCTTCGACCTGGAGTCGAAGGATCTGCCGTACGAAGACATCGTGCGCGTCGTCGACACCGCGCAGAAGGCGGGGTCGGCCGGGCTTCAGGTCGAACTCGGTGGCGAGCCGATCAAACGGACCAGCGGGGGCGGCGGCCCGTCGGAAGGTGTCGGGTTGCTGGCCGCGCTGGTGGTCCTCGTCTTCCTGTTCCGTTCGATCCTCGCCGCGGGGCTCCCGGTGATCGCGGCGATCTTCGCCGTCGGCAGCACGCTCGGCGTGATCGTGCTGGTCAGCAGGTTCGTCGACATCGCGAGTTACACGGCGCCACTGATGATGCTGGTCGGATTCGGCGTCGGCGTGGACTACGCGCTGCTCATCTTTTCCCGGTATCGCAGCGAAATCCTGGGCGGTCTCGACCGGGAACGGGCGGTGCGGCGGGCACTCGACACCGCGGGCCGATCGGTCCTGTTCGCCGGTGGCACGGTGATCATCGCGCTGCTCGGCTTGCTCGCGCTCGGCCTCGGTTCGCTGCGCGGTGTCGCTCTCTCGGTGGCGCTGACCGTTCTCGTGACGATGCTCGCGTCGATCACCCTGCTGCCCGCGCTGCTCTCCCTTTTCGGCCGCCGCCTGGAAAAGAGCATTCGCAAGCACGCCGCGAAACGGGAACACGGCAAGGCCTGGGGCAAGCTCGGGGACGCGGTCCAGCGACGGCCGATGGTGCCGCTCGCGCTGGGGTTGCTCGTCCTCATCGGACTCTCCCTGCCCGCACTCGGCATGCGCCTCGGATTCGCCGACGCCGGCACGGATCCCGGCACCTCGACCACCCGCCAGGCCTACGACCTGATGACCGAAGGCTTCGGCCCCGGATTCAGCCAGCCGCTGATCGTGGTCACCGAAAACGGCGATGGTGCCGCGCTGCGCAGGAAACTCGAAACCACTCCCGGAATCGCCGAGGTGACGCCGCCGATGAGGCAGGGTGTCACGACCGTCCTCGCCTTCCCGACGTCGTCGCCGCAGGACGAAGCGACCGCCGATCTGGTCGAACGGCTCAGGACAGAGGTGCTGCCGGCTCTGCCCGGCAAATACCTGGTCGGCGGGAGTGTCGCGGCCGCGGTGGACTTCGCGGGCGCCGTCGGCGATCGGCTGCCGCTGTTCGTGCTGGTGGTCGTCGGGTTGTCGGCGTTGCTGCTGATGGTCGTGTTCCGCTCGATCCTGATCCCGCTCAAGGCGGCCGTGCTGAACCTGCTGAGCATCGGCGCCGCGCTCGGCGTGATGACGGCGGTGTTCGGCGACGGCCTGTTCGGGGCGCAGCCGGGACCGATCGAGGCGTTCGTGCCGGTGCTGATCTTCGCGATCGTGTTCGGGCTTTCCATGGACTACGAGGTATTCCTGGTTTCCCGGATGCACGAGGAATGGCGGCGCACCGGCGACGCGCGCCACGCCGTCCGCGAAGGGCTCGCCTCCACCGGAGGGGTGATCACGGCCGCGGCGGTGATCATGATCCTGGTCTTCGGCGCGTTCCTGCTCAACCCCGATCGGATGCTGGCGCAGTTCGGTCTCGGGCTGGCGGTGGCGGTGCTGGTGGACGCGTTCGTGATCCGCTGTCTCGTGGTGCCCGCGGTGATGCGGCTGCTCGGGGAACGCGCTTGGTGGCTGCCGCGATGGCTGGACCGGCGGTTACCGCACGTGGCCCTGGAACCGTCGTCCCGCTAGACCCCCGAACGCTATGAAAGGTCCTTTCCTTGCAAATTTCGCAAGGAAAGGACCTTTCATAGCACGCTAAAGCGGGCGAAGGGGCTTACTCGTAGATCTCGCCCTTCGCGGCCTTCTCGACCAGCGAAGCGGGCGGGGTGAAGTGGTCGCCGTAGCGCTCGGCCAGCTGACGCGAGCGGTCGACGAAGCCCTGCAGGCCACCCTCGTACTGGTTGATGTACTGGATGACACCACCGGTCCACGCCGGGAAGCCGATGCCGAAGATCGAGCCGATGTTGGCGTCGGCGATGGTGGTCAGCACACCCTCGTCGAAGCACTTCACGGTCTCGAGCGCCTCGGCGAACAGCATGCGCTCCTTGAGGTCCTCGAACGGGACATCGGCGCTGCCTGACTTGAACGCGTCGCGCAGGCCCGGCCACAGACCGGTCCGCTTGCCCGCTTCGTCGTAGTCGTAGAAGCCCGAGCCCGTGGAGCGGCCCTTGCGGTCGAACTCCTCGACCATGCGATCGATGACGCCCTCGGACGCGTGCGCGTTCCAGGTGCCACCGGCCGCCTCGATCGCTTCGCGGGTCTCCTTGCGGATCTTGCGCGGCAGCGTCAGGGTCAGCTCGTCCATCAGCTGCAGCGGCGGGGCCGGGTACCCGGCCTGCGCGCCGGCCTGCTCGATCGACGCCGGCTCGACACCCTCGCCCAGCGCGGCGACGGCCTCGTTGATGAAGGTGCCGATGACGCGCGAGGTGAAGAAGCCGCGGCTGTCGTTGACGACGATCGGGGTCTTCTTGATCTGCAGCGTGTAGTCGAAGACCTTCGCCAGCGTGGCGGGCGAGGTCTTCTCACCGCAGATGATCTCGACCAGCGGCATCTTGTCCACCGGCGAGAAGAAGTGGATCCCGATGAAGTCCTCGGTCCGCTGCACGCCCTCGGCCAGCGAGGTGATCGGCAGGGTCGAGGTGTTGGAACCGAGCACCGCGTCGGGGTTGACGAAGCCCTCGATCTCCTTGAACACCTTGTGCTTCAGCTCGACGCTCTCGAAGACGGCCTCGATCACGAAGTCGACGCCGGCGAAGTCCTCTGCCTTGTCGGTCGGCTTGATCTTGGCCAGCAGCGCGTCGGAGCGCTCCTGCGTGGTCTTGCCGCGGGAGAGAGCCTTCTCCTCCAGCTTGACCGCGTAGCCCTTGCCCTTCTCGGCGCCTTCGAGGGTGACGTCCTTGAGCACGACGTCGATGCCGGCCTTCGCCGAGACGTACGCGATCGCGGCGCCCATCATGCCCGCGCCGACGACACCGACCTTCTTGGCCGTGTACTTCTCGAAGCCGTCCGGCCGCGAACCGCCGGAGTTGATGCTCTGCAGGTCGAAGAAGAACGCCTTCGTCATGTTCTTCGAGACCTGGCCGGTGGCGAGGTGCACGAAGTAGCGGGTCTCGACGGTGATCGCGGTGTCGAAGTCGACCGTCGAACCTTCGATGGCCGCGGCCAGGATCGCGCGCGGGGCGGGCATGTTCGCGCCCTTGATCTGCTTGCGCAGGTTCGCCGGGAACGCGGGCAGGTTCGCCGCGAAGCTCGGGTTCGACGGGGTGCCGCCCGGGATCTTGTAGCCCTTGACGTCCCACGGCTGCACGCCGCCCTCGGGGTTGGCCTTGATCCACGCCTTCGCGGCCGGGACCAGTTCCTCGACGGTGCCGACGAGCTCGTGCACGAGGCCGAGTTCCTTGGCCTTGGCCGGGCGGTGCCGCTGGCCCTGGAGCAGCACGTTCAGCAGCGCGCTCTGGATGCCCAGCAGGCGCACGGTGCGGACCACACCACCGCCGCCGGGGAGCAGGCCGAGGGTGACCTCGGGGAGACCGATCTGGCTGCCCTTGACGTCGGCCGCGATGCGGTAGTGCGTCGCGAGCGCGATTTCGAGGCCGCCGCCGAGCGCGGCGCCGTTGATGGCGGCCACGACCGGCTTGCCCAGCTGCTCGAGCCGGCGCATCTGGCCCTTCATCAGGCCGCTGCTCTCGGTGATCTCGGCCGCGTTCTCCGGCTTGGCCTTGATCAGGTCGTTGAGGTCGCCACCGGCGAAGAAGGTCTTCTTGGCCGAGGTGAGGACGACACCGGTGATGCTGTCCTTCTCCGCCTCCAGCCGGTCCACGACCACGCCGAGCGACTCGCGGAAGTCGGCGTTCATCGTGTTGGCGGACTGCTTCGGGTCGTCCAGGGTGAGCACGACGATTCCGTCGGCGTCCTGCTCCCAGCGGATGGTCTTCGCTTCAGTCATTGTCTCTTCCTCAGACCCGCTCGATGATGGTCGCGACGCCCATGCCGCCGCCGATGCACAGGGTGACCAGGGCGCGGCGCGCCTGACGACGCTCCAGCTCGTCGACGACGGTGCCGACCAGCATCGCGCCGGTGGCACCCAGCGGGTGCCCCATGGCGATGGCGCCGCCGTTGACGTTGACCTTCTCCTCGTCGAGGTGCAGGTCCTTGATCCACTTGAGGACGACCGAGGCGAAGGCCTCGTTCAGCTCCCACAGGTCGATGTCGTCAGGGGTGAGACCGGCGATCTTGAGGACCTTCTCGGTGGCCGGGGTCGGACCGGTGAGCATGATCGTGGGCTCGGAGCCGACGGTCGCGGTCGCCACGATGCGGGCGCGCGGGGTCAGGCCGAAGTCCTTGCCGATCTGCTCGTTGCCGACCAGCACCACCGCGGCGCCGTCCACGATGCCGGACGAGTTGCCGCCGGTGTGGATGTGGTTGATGCGCTCGACCGAGTGGTACTTCTGCAGCGCGACGGCGTCGAAGCCGCCCAACTCACCGATGCCGGCGAAGGCGGGCTTGAGCTTGCCGAGGCTCTCGACGGTGCTACCGGGGCGACGGTGCTCGTCGTGGTCGAGGATCGTGACGCCGTTGATGTCCTTCACCGGGACGACGGACTTCGCGAAGTAGCCGCCGGACCAGGCCGCTTCGGCCTTCTCCTGCGAGCGGACGGCCCACGCGTCGACGTCCTCGCGGGAGAAGCCCTCGATGGTCGCGATCAGGTCGGCGCCGGTGCCCTGCGGGACGATGTAGTTGTCGTACGCGGTGGCGGGGTCCATGAACAGCGCGCCGCCGTCGGAGCCCATCGGCACGCGTGACATCGACTCGACACCACCGGCGATGATCAGCTGGTCCCAGCCGGAGCGCACCTTCTGCGCGGCGGTGTTGGTGGCTTCGAGGCCGGAGGCGCAGAAGCGGTTCAGCTGTACGCCGGCGACCGTTTCGGGAAGGCCCGCGTTCAGTGCGGCGGTGCGCGCGATCACGGCGCCCTGCTCGCCGACCGGGGACACCACGCCGAGGACGATGTCGTCGATCACGGCGGGGTCGAGGTTCGGGTGCCGGACCTTCAGTTCCTCGATGAGGCCGACCACGAGATCGACCGGCTTGGTGCCGTGGAGGGCACCGCCCTTGTTCTTGCCGCGAGGCGTACGGATCGCCTCGTAGATGTAGGCCTCGCTACTCACAGAAAAACTCCTCCGCGTACGGCGCTGTATCAAGGATGAACACAGCCGGATCGTACCGACCAGTAGCCATGCTAATGGTCATTAACATAAACCGCGATAACCCCATGGTGTCAATGGGTTGCGATGTACGCAACCGGCGCTATCGTGTGTTCACCTATGGATCACCCGACCGAGCGTTCAGCCCGACCGCGCGACCGCAAGGCCCAGCTGGCAGGCCTCGCCGCGGAGCTCTTTCGCGCCCGCGGGTTCCACGGCGTCGGCATCAACGACATCGCCGCGGCGGCGGGGATCACCGGGCCCGCGCTGTACCGGCATTTCGCGGACAAGCAGGCGGTGCTGTCCTACGTCGTGCTGTCCGGCATCGACGACATGGAGACGGCCACCCTCGAAACGCTCTCGAACCTCGACACCCCGGTTCCCGCCCAGGTCAAGGCCCTGTTGGACACCCTCGCCGCGCAGGCCGTGGAGCGGCGCGAGGTCGCCGCGCTGTGGCGCTGGGAGGGCAGGCATCTGCCCCGGGAGGGACGACGGGAGATCCGCCGCCGGTCGAGCGCGGTCCTCGCGGCGTGGTCCAAAGCACTGCTCGCACTGCGTCCCGAACTGACCGCCGACGACGCCGAGCTGCTGTGCTGGGCGGGGCTGAGCGTCTTCGGCAGCGTGTCCGTCCATCACACGTCCGTGGCGAAGAAACGCTTCGCGCAGATCCTGGTGCAGCTGGCGGAGTCGGTGCTGCATGTCACACTGCCCGAGCCCCTGGAGCCCGCGGACGAGACGCCGTCGATCGCACTCGGCGAGCCGTCCCGCCGCGAGCAGATCCTCGCGGCCGCGACAGAGCTCTTCGGGCAGCGCGGCTTCCGCGCGGTGAGCATGGAGGAGATCGGCGCGGCGGCCGGGATCGCCGGGCCCAGCGTGTACCGGCACTTCCCCAGTAAGGCCGCGCTGATGGTGGCGATCGGGCATCGCGCGGCCGACAGGCTGGCGCTCGCCGCGGAACGCGCGTTGCGGACCGAAGACGAACGCGACGCGCTGCGCAGGCTGGCGGAGTCCTACGTCCACACCCTGCTGCGCACGCCCGAGCTGCTGGTGTCCTTTTCCGGCAGCCCCATGGAGCTGCCGGAACGCGACAAGGCGGACCTGCTCCGGGTCCAGCGGGACTACGTCGCGCGCTGGATCGCGCTGACCTCGGAAGTCCGGCCGGAGCTGAGCCTGCGCGAGGTGAAGATCACCGTGCACGCGGCGCTGACCATCGCGAACGACCTCGCGCGCACCCGCCGGGTCAACGGCCGGGCCGGCATCGAAGCCGAGCTGACGGCGCTGATGCACGCGGTCCTGAAAGTCAGCTCTCAGTAAACTCGCGTGTCCCGCAAAGGCCCGCGGTGCACGATATGCGCGTGCCCACGAAACGCGGCCTGCATCTGGTGACCCGGGAAGAAGACCACAAGGTCACCACGCTGGAGCTCTTCTTCGATTTGGTCTTCGTCTACGCCATCACCCAGACCACCCAGCTGATGGCCGATCACCTCACCCCGCTCGGCATCGGGCAGGGGGTGGCCATGATCGCCGTGCTGTGGTGGTGCTGGTGCGCCTACGCCTGGCTGGCCAACACCCTCCACGTGGACCGGGGCAGCACCCAGCTGGTGATGTTCGCCGCGATGGGGACGATGTTCCTGGTCTCGCTGACCATTCCCGAGGCGTTCACCGATCTGCCCGGCGGCCTGTACGCGCCGCTGATGTTCGTCGGCTGCTACTTCCTCGTGCGGCTGCTGCATCTGACCGCGTACATCGGCGCCGCCCGGACCGATCCGGCGCTGCGCAAGGTCGTCCTGAAGATGTTCGTCGGCCTGCTGCCGAGTGTCGCGCTGCTGACGGCCGCGGCGTTCTTCACCGGCTGGGTCCAGCTCGGCATCTGGGCGGTCGCGATGCTGGCCGACTACGTCAACGTCTTCCGGACCCGATCCTCGGACTGGCGGCTGCACCAGCCCGGCCACTTCGCCGAGCGGTTCGGGTTGATCGTGATCATCGCGCTCGGCGAGTCGATCGTGGCGATCGGCATCGGGATCAGCTCGTATCCGATGTCGTGGCCGATCACGCTGGCCGCCGTCTTCGGGCTCGTGCTGGCGTCGGCGATGTGGTGGATGTACTTCGCCGTCGTCGCGCACGTTTCCGAGCGCAACCTGAAGCGCGCGGAGGGCGTGGAGCGAGTGCGGATCGGGACGGACACCTACACGTTCCTGCACCTCCCGCTCATCGCCGGGATCGTGCTCGTGGCGCTGGGCCTGAAGAAGTCGCTGCTGTACGTGTCCGACACCGAGCACCACAGCCTCGCCGACGGCCTGCACGGGACGCCGATCTGGGCGCTGACCGGCGGGCTCGCGCTCTACCTGATCGCGTTGAGCGGGCTGCGGCGGCGGAACCTGGGCGCGTGGAACGTGCGGCGGCTGGTGCTCGCGATCGTCCTGCTGGCGGCGACGCCGCTGCTCGAACTGGTGCCGGCGATCGTGCTCGTGGGGATCGTGGCGACGGCGGTGCTGGGGCTGGTACTGCTTGAGCGGGCGCAGCTTGCGAAGCGACCGCTGGTGACTGAGACGTCATGACCCGCGCGGGCTGACCACGCTCGGCCTACCTCGGCGCAGGCGGGACATGCCAGGCGGAGCACGCACTGGCCGAACAGCGAGCGAAGCGGCTCAACGTCGTGAGTAATCCGGGTCCCCCGGACCGCCCAAATCACTCACGAGCGTGACGTTCGCCTCCCCCCTGGTGGCGCATCGGCCCCGAGGGCGTTAACCTACTCACGAGTAGGTAAGCGAGGCAGGGAGACTCACCGTGGGTGCGCCTAGGAAACGAGACGCGATGGGCCTTGGCCTGTCCGCGCTCACCCGGCTGGCCGGGAGCAAGGTCATTGAACGGGCCGGACTTCGGAAGCCCGTGCAGAACCTGGTCAGTGCCGGGACGCGCAACGGCTTCCGGGTCGCGGGCGCGGCGGGACGGACGTTCAAGTCCGCACAGAAGCTGGGCCAGCCCGCGCGGCTCGCGCCGGCCGAGGACACAGGACTGTTCGATCTCACCCCGAGTGAGGACCAGCAGCTCATCGTCGAGACCGTGACGGAGTTCGCGGCCGAACAGCTGCGGCCCGCCGCGGCCGACGCCGACGCGAAGCTCCAGGCCCCCGAAGGCCTGCTGAGCCGCGCCGCCGAACTCGGCATCACGCTCGTCGGCATCCCCGAGGAGCTGGGCGGCATCGGCACCGAGCGGTCGGTCGTCACGAACGCGCTGGTCGCCGAGGCCCTCGCGCACGGCGATCTCGGCCTGGCCGTCGCGGTGCTCGCGCCGTCCGCGGTCAGCACCGCACTGGTGGCCTATGGCGACGAGCAGCAGCAGGCGGACTACCTGCCCGCGTTCGTCGGCGAGAACGTCCCGGCCGCGGCGCTCGCGCTGCAGGAGCGCACCGCGTTGTTCGATCCGTTCAAGCCCGCCACCAAGGCCCGCCGCACGCCGAAGGGCTACCAGCTCGACGGTGTGAAGTCACTGGTCCCGCGCGCCGCGGACGCCGAACTGTTCATCGTGTCGGCAGACCTCGAAGGTCGCGGCCCGGCGCTGTTCCTCGTGGAATCGTCGAACTCCGGCGTCACCATCGAGACCGAACCGGCGATGGGCCTGCGCGGCGCGGCGACCGGGAAGCTTCACCTGGAGAAGGTCGCCCTGCCCGCCGGGGCACTGCTCGGCGGCGGCAAGGTCGAGGTCTTCACCGAGGTCGTCCGGCTCTCCCGGCTCGGCTGGGCCGCGCTGGCCGCCGGTACCGCGAAGGCCGTCCTCGACTACGTGGTGCCTTACGTCAACGAGCGCAAGGCGTTCGGCGAACCGGTGAGCCACCGGCAGGCCGTCGCGTTCTCGGTGGCCGACATCGCCATCGAACTGGAGGGACTGCGGCTGGTCGCGCTCCGCGCCGCCGCCCGCGCCGAACAGGGCAAGCCGTACGCCCGCGAGGTCGCGCTGGCCCGGAAACTGGCTACTGACAAGGGAATGCAGATCGGCAGCGCCGGTGTGCAGCTGCTCGGCGGGCACGGCTTCGTCAAGGAGCACCCGGTCGAACGCTGGTACCGCGACCTCCGTGCCATCGGCGTGATGGAAGGCGCCGTCCTTCTTTAGGTCGTGCCCTGCAAGTCATGTCCGCGGTCTTCGCGCCCAGGCGGCCCCTGACGGCACGGGCGGTCCAGCCGAGTACGACCCGGTACGAGGCTGAACCGTCCGCACCGCCAGGAACCACCTGGATCACGAAGCCCATCGAACGGACTCACAGGACACGACCTAGGACTTTCGAAAGGCGATCATGATCAACCTTGAGGTTCCGAAGAAGGCCGGCGCCCTGGTCAACCAGGCGTACCAGGCCGCGGCCGAGGTGTTCCGGCCGATCTCGCGCAAATATGACCGCGCCGAGCACACCTATCCGGCTGAACTCGACATGTTCGCCGCGCTGCTGGACGGGCTGAACTCCTCCGGCGAGGGCGGTGCGGGCGCGGCGGGTGTCCGCCGGTCGGAGAAGAACGAGAAACCGGGCAACCGCAACGGTTCCAACCTCAACATCGTGCTCGGCACGATCGAGATGTGCTGGGGCGACGTCGGGCTGCTGCTGTCCATGCCGCGCCAGGGGCTCGGCAACGCCGCCATCGGCTCGGTCGCCACGGACGAACAGCTCAAGAAGTTCTCCGGGCTGTGGGCCGCGATGGCGATCACCGAGCCGGACTGCGGTTCGGACTCGGCCGCGATCACCGCCACCGCGCGTCTGGACGGCGACGAGTACGTGATCAACGGCGAGAAGATCTTCGTGACCGCCGGCGAGCGCGCCGACGCCGTCGTCGTCTGGGCCACTCTGGACAAGACGAAGGGCCGCGCGGCGATCAAGTCGTTCGTCGTCGAGAAGGGCACGCCCGGCTTCGAGGTGGTGCGCGTCGAGCACAAACTCGGCATCCGCGCCTCCGACACCGCCGTGCTGCGCTTCGAGAACGTCCGCGTGCCCAAGGAGAACCTCCTCGGCACGCCGGAGATCGACACCGCCAAGGGTTTCGCCGGGGTCATGCAGACCTTCGACAACACCCGCCCACTGGTCGCCGCCATGGCCATCGGCGTCGCCCGCGCGGCGTTGGAGGAGACGCGGAAGATCCTCGCCGACGCCGGGGTGACGATCGACTACGACAAGCCCGTGCACAGCCAGCACGCGGCGGCCGCCACGTTCCTGCAGCTGGAGGCCGACTACGAAGCGGCGTACCTGCTGACCATGGAATCGGCGTGGATGGCCGACAACCGCAAGCCGAACTCGCTGCAGGCCTCGATGGCCAAGGCGAAGGCGGGCCGGTCGGTCGTCGAGATCACGCTGAAGTGTGTCGAGCTGGCCGGAACCCTGGGCTATACCGAGGAATCGCTGCTGGAGAAGTGGAGCCGGGACGCGAAGATCCTCGATATTTTCGAGGGGACACAGCAGATCCAGCAGCTGATCGTGGCTCGCCGGATCCTGGGCAAGACGTCGGCCGAACTCAAGTAGCACCCGAAGTGCCGTGAAGGGGCCCGTGCAGCTGCACGGGCCCCTTTTTTGTTTATTCCCAACAGAATGACAACACCATCAAGTGAACCACCATGGCGACCGAACAGAGGTACTCTCTTAGACTCGCCAGCCCGCCAAGGCCCGGAGTCGCGATGAGGCTCGCCGCTCGACCGCTCTCCCCCGCCGCACGCTGGTGCCTCATCATCCTCGGCGTCACGGCCTGCTACTTCTTGGCCGGCCAGATCGGTATCCAGTGGGCGATCGTGCGGGAGCAGATCTCACCACTGTGGCCGGCGGCCGGGGTCGCGCTGGCCGTGCCGATGCTGCTGGGACCGAAGTTCTGGCCGGGGATCTTCCTCGGCGCCCTCCTGACGAACATCGCCCTCGGACCTTCGCTGACCGCGGTCCTGGTGATCTCCGCGGGGAACACGATCGGCCCGATGCTGGCCTACGCGGCGATGCGGCGGCTGGGCTTCCGCGAACAGCTCGACAGGCTTCCCGACGCCGTCCTCCTGGTGGCCGGGGCGGCCGGGGGCACGGCCGTCAGCGCCGCGCTGGGCACCGGGGTGCTGGTGCTCGACGGCGCCCTGCGTCCCGGGGAATTCTGGTCGACGGCGCTCGTGTGGTGGACCGGCGACGCGATGGGCGTCCTGACGATCACACCCCTGCTGCTCCTGGTGCCGAGATTCCGCCTGCCGGTACGGGTCCCCCTCGCCCGGTGGGGTGAGGCGGTGGCGCTCGCGCTCTCCGGCCTCGGCGCGTCGATCCTCGCGACCACGAGCACACCCAAGCTCTTCCTCGTGTTCCCGATCCTCGTCTGGGCGGCGTTGCGCTTCCGCCAGGCCGGGGCACTGCTGTGCTCCTTGTGCGCCTGCACTTTCGCGATCTTCGCCGCCGCTCGCGGGCACGGTCCCTACGGTTCCTACGAGCTGGCCGCCCGCATGCTGCACGTACAGGCCTTCGACGCCACTGTCGGGCTGACGGCTCTCGCGTTGTCCACGGTCGTCCTGCAACGCGACCGCGCGACCGCCGAAATCACCGACGCCTGGCGTCAGATCACCGAAATGGTGGACATGATCGCGCCACGCCAGTCCCTGCGCAGCGCCATGACCCAGCGCAAGGACGACGAACTTACCGGCTGAGGCTCAGGCGACCTGTTCGTCGAGGAAACGATCGAGGTAGCGCCACGTGGTCCCGCGCGCCTTCCGGCCGGTGAGGACGCCCAGGTGCCCGCCGGGCGCGGTCTCGAAGGTCACCGACGGCGAGTTGTCCAGCAGGTCGGTGAGCCGTTCGACGGCCGCGCGCGGGGCGATCGTGTCGTTCTGCCCGGCGATGATCAGGGTCGGCACCTTGACCCCGGACAGCGCGATGATGCGGCCGTTGAGGTCGACAGTGCCCTCGGCGAGGTCGTTCGCGCGGAAGAACCGGTGGTAGATCTGGCCGAACGTCCGCCCGGGGTAGGCGATCATGTTGTCCATGAAGTGGTCGACGGCCTCGATCTGCGCCAGGTAGTCCCGGTCATCGAGATTCTTCAGGATCGCGAGGGGTTTGGTGATCTCCTTGCTGATCCCGGTCGCGCGGAAGACGCGGCTGACCAAATAGGACGGTGCGCCGCCGAGTACGCGGTAGATCGGGGTCAGCAGGTGACCGCCGGTGAGGTCCACCAGCGGGCGGAACGGGGCGATCAGCGGGATCGCGGTGAAGTCGAACGGCGACGCGATGGTCGCGATCGACTCGATCGGCAGATCGGGCTGATCGGCCGAGGTCAGCAGGGAGAAGATCCCGCCGAGGCACCAGGCGATGACGTGCACGCCCTGGCCGCCGGAGTCCTCGCTGACCTTGCGGATCGCCCGCGGGAGCACCTCTTCGATCCAGTGCTCGATGCCGAGGCGCCGGTCCGAGAAGGCGACGTTCCCGTAGTCGACCAGGTAGGTGTTGCGGCCGCCTTCGACCAGGTGCTCGGCGAGGCTGCAGCCGCGGCGCAGGTCGAAGCACAGCGCGGGCGCGGCCAGCGGCGGCACCAGCAGCACCGGCGGGCCGGACTCCGGGCCTTTGCCGTTCGTCAGCCGGTACACCGACCGGTTGGGGCCCTGGTCGATCAGGACACGCGGAACAGGGCGGAGATCGGCGACACCACCGTGCAGCACCTTCCCGACGACGTTCGACGCGGCGGCGGCGAGCCGTGCCGGGGGTGTGGCCATGAGGTGCCTCCTGAGGAATCAACGCGGTAAGACGTAATCTTGCCGCCTGGAGGCGCACGACTCAACACCACCGCCGTCACAGGCCGTCCATTTCGGACAGTGGCTAGGCCGTCCGAGTTAAGAATCCGCGTCCTTTTCCGCCGCCGGGGCACTACGCGCGGCACGCGACTCGTACTCGGCACGAGCACTGGAATGCGTTGCGGAGGACAAAATCTTGTCGCCGCCGAGTGCGCGAAGCAGCCCTTCGCCGAGGCGGCGCGGAAGCAGCCGTGTGATCCTGCCCATGGCGTCCAGCGATGCGGGAACGAAGACGTCGAACTTGGGACGGCGCAACGCATCGACAATGGCCTGCGCCACATCTTCGGGCTGCACCGACTTGAAGAACTTCGCCTCGCCGAGTCCGCTGGCCAGTTCCGTGCGCACCACCGCGGGCATCACGCAGGACACCAGCACGCCCGTTCCGTGCAGTTCCAGATGCACCGATTCCGACAGACCGACGACGGCGTGCTTGGTGGCGCAGTAGGTGGCGGCGCCGGGGAATCCGGACTTGCCCGCCATCGAGGCGATGTTGACGATGTGGCCGGTGCCACGCGGGCGCATCCGTTTCACGGCTTCCCTGGTGCCGTGGATGACCGCGTGCAGGTTGATCTCGAGGAGCCGCCGGGTCGCCGCGTCCTCCTCTTCTTCGAGCGGCGCGAGCGGCATGATGCCCGCGTTGTTGATCAGCACGTCGATCGGGCCGACGCGCCGCTCGACCTCGTCGAGGAACTCGGTGAAGCCCTTCGTGTCGGTGACGTCGAGCGGCAGCGCCTCCGCGCCCAGTTCGGCCGCGGTCTTCTCGGCGAGGACCTGGTCCAGGTCGCCGATGACCACCTTGGCGCCGAGCCGGGACAGCGCCGTCGCGGTACTGGCGCCGATGCCTTGCGCCGCTCCGGTGATCACGACGACCTTGCCTGCCAGGGAACGTTCACGCTTGGCCACGGGGGCCTCCTCTGCGACCTTCGCTGTCCGGAGCACTGTTGGCGATGTGTCAACTATGGTGCACCCGAAGCCGCGAGGACGCCATCCATCCATGCCCCCGCCACCACCCTCAACGGAGGAGCTGCGCTCCCGAGCCTAAATCAGCGGCCGCTGTTCGAACACCTGCCCGATCCAGCCCTTGACGTCGAACTGCTCTGTCGGCTTGAAGCCCTGGCTTTCGTAGTACCGCTGCAGGTCGCCGTCGCCGCCGGCCCAGCAGTCGACCCGCACCAGCCCGATCCCCCGTTCCCGCGCCTCGGCCAGCGCGAACTCGATGAGCCGCGACCCGACCCGGTGCCCGGTGAACCGGCGCGAGGTCAGCAGCAGCCCGAGGTAGATCTCCGGCTCGTCGACCGGCGAGACGTGCGGAAAGCGGTCACCGAGGACGATCGCCCCGGCCGCCTCGCCGCCCACCTCGCCGATGTACAGCCCCGGCCCGTCGGCCATCCCGCGGACCCGCTCGATCCGCTTCGGGATCGTGGACCACGGCTCGGTCCCCCACTGGCCCGCGCTGCCCCGTCCGGCCAGCCACGCGACGGCCTCGTCGAACATGTCCAGCAAGGTTTGGAAGTCCCCGGAACCACCCTGGCGGATGATGAAGTCGCTCATGCTTCCGTTCTACAACATCATGATGGGGCGCGGGGATTTCGTCGCATCGAGTGTCAGGCGACGCCGAGGTGCCGCGCGATCAGCATCCGCTGCACCTCCGAGGTCCCTTCCCCGATCTCCAGGATCTTCGCGTCCCGGTAGAAGCGGCTCACCGGGAACTCGTTCATGAAGCCGTACCCGCCGAAGATCTGCGTCGCGTCGCGCGAGTTGTCCATGGCGGCGTTCGACGCGACGAGCTTCGCGATCGACGCCTCCTTCTTGAACGGCTCGCCGCGCAGCATCTTCGACGCCGCCGCGTAGTACGCCAGCCGCGCGGTGTGCGTGCGCACCTCCATGTCGGCGATCTTGAACTGGATCGCCTGGTACTCGCCGATCTTGTGCCCGAAGGCCTCGCGTTCCTTGACGTACTTGAGGCATTCGTCGACACAGCCCTGTGCGAGTCCGACGCTCAGCGCGGCGATCGCGACCCGGCCTTCGTCCAAAATGGACAGGAACTGGGCGTAGCCGCGGCCGCGTTCGCCGACCAGGTTCTCGGCGGGGACGCGGACGTCGTCGAACGAAAGCTCGTGCGTGTCCGAGCAGTTCCAGCCGACCTTGGAGTACTTCGGCGCGACGGCGAAGCCCGGCGTGCCCGCCGGGACGATGATCGCCGAGATCTCCTTGCGCCCGTTCTCCTTCACGTCGGTGACGGCGGTGACCGTGACCAGTTTCGTGATGTCGGTGCCGGAGTTGGTGATGAACGACTTGCTGCCGTTGATCACCCAGGTGTCACCGTCGAGTTTCGCACGCGTGCGGGTGGCGCCGGCGTCCGAGCCGCCGCCGGGTTCGGTGAGCCCGAAGGCGCCGAGAGCGGTTCCCGCGCACAACTCCGGCAGCCATTTCTCCTTCTGTTCCTCGGTGCCGAACCGGTAGATCGGCATGGCACCGAGGGAAACGCCCGCCTCGACGGTGATCGCGACCGAGGAGTCGACGCGCGCGAGCTCCTCCAGCGTCAGGCAAAGCGCGAAGTAGTCGCCGCCCATGCCGCCGTATTCCTCGGGGAACGGCAGGCCGAACAGGCCCATGTCGGCCATCTTCGCGACGATCTCGTACGGGAACTCCTCCCGTTCGTACAGGTCGCCGATGACCGGGGCGATCTCGGAGCGCGCGAATTCCTCGACCGTCTTCCGCAGCGCTTCGTACTCGTCATCCAGCCGAAAGTCGATCATTGGCCATCCTTTTGGGGTGTCACAACGGCTACCGTTTCGTCCAGCGCGACCTGTTGGCCCGCCCGGACGGGGAGTTCACTGACCACGCCGTCGATCGGCGCGGTGATCGTGTGCTCCATCTTCATCGCTTCGACGACCACGAGTGGCGTCCCGGCGCTCACGACGTCGCCCGCGGCGACCTTGACCACGAGCACGGTCCCGGGCATCGGGCTGGTCACCGGTCCGGCGCCGCCCGCGGCACCGGCGGCCGAACGCAGCCTTTCGCGCTCGCCGATCGCGAAGCTGTGGCCGTCACGCGCGAGCCACACGGTCTTCCCGCTGCCGGCCGCGTGCCGGTACCGGTGGAAACCGGTGGGATGCCGGACTTCCAGCAGGTCACCCTCGCGCCGCGCGGAAACCCGGACGGCCTCGGCGCCGTCGACGCTGACGAGCGCGTTCGCCGGAGTGCCCTGCACGCGCACGACGGCCTCGGAACTTCCCGACTTCAGGGCGAAATCGATCCCGCCGGACGCGCCGAGCCGCCAGCCGTCGGGAACGTCCCACGGATCGACGACGGATCCTTGCGGCTGCAGGGAAAGCAGTCTGTCGAGCGCGGCTGCCACGAAGAACTCCGGCGGCACTTCTTCGGAGACCAAAGTGGACAGTTGCCTGTCGACGAGGCCGGTGTCGAGCTTGCCGTCACGGACGTCGCCGTCGGCGAGAAGCCCGCGCAGGAAGGCGACGTTCGTGCCGAGGCCGAGCAAAGCGGTGTCGGCGAGTGCCAGATCCAGCCGGTGCAGCGCGGCCGCGCGGTCCGGTCCCCAGGCGATGACCTTGGCCAGCATCGGGTCGTAGTTCGACCCGATGACCGCGCCCTCGCTCATCCACGAGTCGACGCGGACACCCTCGCCGGACGGTTCGTGGACCGCGAGCACGGTCCCGCCCGTCGGGATGAATCCGCGAGCGGGGTCTTCGGCGTAGACACGGGCTTCGACGGCGTGACCGTCCAGCCGGACGTCCTCCTGCGCCACGGTGAGCACGTCACCGGAGGCGATCTTGACCTGCCACTCGACGAGATCGAGGCCGGTCACCAATTCGGTCACCGGATGCTCGACCTGCAGTCGGGTGTTCATCTCCATGAAGAAGAACTCGTCCGGCGCCTTGGCCGACACGATGAACTCAACCGTCCCCGCGCCGACATAGCCCACCGAGCGTGCGGCCTCGACAGCGGACGCGCCCATCTTCGCGCGCGTGGCTTCGTCGAGGAGAACGGACGGCGCCTCTTCGATGATCTTCTGGTGCCGCCGCTGCAGGCTGCACTCGCGTTCGCCGAGGTGGATCACGTTGCCGTGGGTGTCGGCGAGCACCTGGATCTCGATATGGCGCGGTGTCGTGACGAACCGCTCCATGAGCAGCGTGTCGTCACCGAAGGAACCCTTGGCCTCGCGGCGCGCGGATTCGATGGCGGGGTCCAATTCGGACAGTTCGGCGACGAGCCGCATCCCCTTGCCGCCACCACCGGCGGACGGCTTGAGCAGGAGCGGGAACCCGACCTTCTCAGCGGCGGCGGCGAAACCTCCTTCGGGAATGTCCACATCGGACGCTCCGGGCACCACCGGGACGCCTGCCTTGGACACCGTCGCCTTGGCGCGGATCTTGTCGCCCATGGCGTCGATCGCCTCGACCGGCGGGCCGATGAAGACCAGCCCGGCCTCGGCGCAGGCGCGGGCGAATTCCGCGTTCTCCGCGAGGAAGCCGTAGCCGGGGTGGACCGCTTGCGCGCCGGTGTCGAGCGCTGCCTGGACGATCGCCGGAATGGACAGATAGCTTTTCGCCGCTTCGGCGGGGCCGATGCGGACAGCCGTATGCGCCTCGCGGACGTGCCGGGCGTCGGCGTCCGCGTCGCTGTACACCGCGACCGAGCGGATGCCGAGCCCCTGCAGCGAACGGATCACGCGGACGGCGATCTCACCGCGGTTGGCGACCAGAACCGTGTCGAACATGCTCACATCCTGAAGACGCCGTAGTTGACATCGGACAAGGGCGCGTTGGCCGTCGCGGACAGCGCGAGGCCGAGCACCGTGCGGGTGTCCGCCGGGTCGATCACGCCGTCGTCCCACAGCCGCGCCGTCGAGTAGTACGGGCTGCCCTGCGCCTCGTACTGCTCGCGGATCGGGTCCTTGAAGGTCTCTTCGTCCTCCGCGGACCACTCGCCGCCGCGGGACTCGATGGCGTCGCGGCGGACGGTCGAGAGCACCGAAGCCGCCTGCTCACCGCCCATCACCGAGATCCGCGCGTTCGGCCACATCCACAGGAACCGGGGCGAGTACGCGCGGCCGCACATCGAATAGTTGCCGGCACCGAACGAGCCACCGATGACGACGGTCAGCTTCGGTACGCGGGCGCAGGCCACCGCGGTGACCATCTTCGCGCCGTGTTTGGCGATGCCGCCGGCTTCGTAGGCCTTGCCGACCATGAAACCGGTGATGTTCTGCAGGAACAGCAGCGGGATGGAGCGTTTGTCGCACAGCTCGATGAAGTGCGCGCCCTTCATCGCGGACTCGGCGAACAGGACGCCGTTGTTCGCGATGATGCCGACGGGGTGGCCGTGGATCCGGGCGAACCCGGTGACCAGCGTCGAGCCGTACTCCTTCTTGAACTCGCCGAACCGGCTGCCGTCGACGATGCGCGCGATGACCTCGCGGACGTCGTAGGGCACGCGCGGATCGGTCGGGACGACGCCGTAAAGCTCGTTCGGATCGGCGACGGGCGCCTCCGTCGGGAGGACGTCCCACGGGCGCGGCGCGCGCGGGCCCAAAGTAGACACGATCGAGCGAACGATGCGCAGAGCGTCCGCGTCGTCTTCGGCCAAGTGGTCGGTGACGCCGGACTGGCGCGAGTGGACGTCGCCGCCGCCGAGCTCCTCGGCCGTGACGACCTCGCCCGTCGCGGCCTTCACCAGCGGCGGGCCGCCGAGGAAGATCGTGCCCTGATTGCGCACGATGACCGCTTCGTCGCTCATCGCCGGGACGTACGCGCCGCCCGCGGTGCAGGACCCGAGCACCGCCGCGATCTGCGGGATGCCGCGCGCGGACATCGTGGCCTGGTTGAAAAAGATCCGGCCGAAGTGCTCACGATCCGGGAAGACCTCGTCCTGCCTCGGCAGGAACGCGCCGCCGGAGTCCACCAGATAGATACACGGCAGGTTGTTGTGCAGCGCGACCTCTTGCGCGCGCAGGTGCTTCTTGACCGTCAGCGGGTAGTACGTGCCGCCCTTGACCGTGGCGTCGTTGGCGACGATCACGCATTCGCGGCCCGAGACCCGCCCGATCCCGGTGATGATCCCGGCCGACGGCGCCTCGTCGTCGTACAGTCCGGTGGCGGCCAGCGGGGACAGTTCCAGGAAGGGCGAACCCGGGTCGAGGAGGGTGTCGACCCGGTCGCGCGGCAGGAGTTTCCCCCGCTCGACGTGGCGGATCCGGGACTTCTCCGGGCCGCCGAGCCGGGCCGCGGCGAGACGCTCGCGCAGGTCTTCGACCAGCTCGGCGTGGGAGGTGACACCGCGGGCGTATTCGTCGCTGCCGGGGTCGGCGGAAGTGCTCAGTACGGGTGTGTCCATGGCTCCTCGTCGCCAAGTTAGCCGTCGTTAACTCGCGTCGTCAGGTTAACGCCTACTAACCCAGTCTGTCCACCGCACCCCGTATGCGCGTGAAGGCCCCCTTCCCTCGGCCATGGGTTTGAATGACCAGCCGAGGGAAGGGGGCCTTCACGCGCGAAACGATCAGCCGATCGCGGAGACCAGCGGGTTGTAGTAGCCACCGCGCTGACCGGTGGCCGTCGGGTGGTACGAGTTCACGATCGGCCAGGTGAGGCTGTGCAGGTAGTCGTCGGCCGACGAACAGATGTTGTGCCCGGTGAAGGCACTCCGCACGTCGACGAACTTCGCACCGGCCGCGGAGGCCCGGGCCGACAGCACCGACGCCAGCGCGTCGGAGCCCGAGTTGATCGCCGAGCGCTTGGTGTCGCTCAGCCCGACAGAGCACGAACCCGGCACCGTGTAGAAGCGCGGGTACCCGAGGACGACCAGCTTCGCGTTGGGCGCCTTCGACTTGATCTTGCTGTAAACGTTGTTCAGCAGCCCGGGAAGCGTGTTGTTCACGTAGGTCTTCGCGGTGTTGACCCGGTTGACGCAGGTCTGGTCGCTGCCGGTGGTACAGCTGGTCATGACGTCGGCGAACCCGGCGTCGTTGCCGCCGACCGAGACCGTCACCAGCGTGGCGCTGGAGGTGACGTTCGCGATCTGATTGAGGACGTCGCCGGTGCGCGCCCCCGAGCACGCGACGAACTTGAAGGTGGTCCCGGCGTGGGCGTTGGCCCACAGCTGGGGGTAGGAGTTGGCACTGCGCATGCAATCGCCCGAGTTCCCGTAGCTGCCGGCACCGACGCCGGACGAGTACGAGTCACCGAGCGCCACGTAGTTGGTCGCCGCCTGGGCGGTGCCCGCGAGACCGAGCGTGGCGAGTACAGCGACCCCCAGGGCCGCACCTAAACGAGTGAAGGAAAGTGCTTTGATCCGAGCAGGGACGGACATGGTCACTCCTTTGTGACAAGTTAACGAGTCACAGCATTACCAGGTGGTAGCCCCACGCAAAAGGGTCATTTCCCCAGGTAACCCGCTTGGCTCAGGCTGGAAGTACGGCCGCGTGTTAGCGCTCGCTAACACGCGGCCCTAATATGGCCAGATGCCGGCGAACCCCACCCCACTCGTGAACGGCGAGAAGGCGAACAGGCGCGAACAGATCATGGCCGCCGCCGCGGAGCTCTTCGCCCACCACGGCTTCCACGGCGTCGGCATCGACGACATCGGCGCGGCCGTCGGCATCTCCGGCCCGGCGCTGTACCGGCATTTCCGCAGCAAGGACGCCATCCTCGGCGAGATGCTGAACTCGATCAGCCACTACCTCCTCGACGGCGGGACGGCCAGGGCGAGCCAGCGGGACGAGCCGGGCGAGGTTCTCGAAGCACTGGTGAATTTTCACGTGGACTTCGCGCTCGCGCATCCCGCGTTGATCACCGTCCAAGAGCGCAACCTCGCCAATCTCACCGACAGTGACCGCAAGCAGGTCCGCGCCATGCAGCGTCAGTACGTCGAGGTCTGGGTGCGCGCGATCAGCGACGCCGTCCCCGGCATCGGCGAACGGCAGGCACGCTCGGCGGCGCACGCGGTCTTCGGCTTGATCAACTCGACGCCGTACAACCGCCATCTCGGTGACAGCGAACTGGCCGAGATGCTCTGCCGTCTCGCGCTGGGTGCACTGCACGCCGCGATGTGACCACGTCCGGGTTTCGGCCTATCCCCACTTTTCCGTCCTCTGGTGTTTGATAGGCACGTGGAGCCGGACAGGAGCGAGTACGAGCGGAGGCTCGTCGAAAAGGCGCAGCGTGCGCTCGTGGCGATCAGCCTCGGGGAGGACGCCGAAGCGCTCGACGAGCTCACTCCGACCGCTGTCGAGCCCCGCGCCCGCTCCGAAGAGACCAAAGAGCTCGTGATGATGCTCTTCGGCGAATGCAGCGCCATGGTGTCGACGCTGGGTGATGGAGGAAGTGCGCCGGTCAAGGTGCAGGTGTTCGACGAGGACGGTGAAGAGGTCTCGATCGACCAGGCGGACCCGCCCGTGCGGACGGCCGTGCGCACCCTGCTCGCCGAAGTGCACGGCAACAGCGAGGCCGCGCAGGAGCAGGTCGAGATCGCGCTCGCCAACGCCGCGCCGGACGAGGTGGACAGCCTGGTGCTGCAGGCGCTGCGCTGGACGATCCGGCTGTCGGCGGAATGCCTGGACCGGGACCTGCCGGTGGCGCCCTGGATTTCGGACGCCGTCGCGGACTAGGGCGGTCGTGAGTGGTGGAGACCAGAAGGCGTCGCTAGCCGAGCAGGAGTTTCACCAGCCGCGCGATCTGCTCGGTCTCGATCAGGAACGAGTCGTGCCCGTAAGGCGAGCCGATGACGGCGAATTCCGCCCCGTCGACCCCGTCCGCGATCGCCTGCGACTGGTACAGCGGATAGAGCCGGTCACTGTCCACTCCGGCGGCGACAGTGCGCGCGGTGATCCGGCCGAGCGCGTTCGCGACGCCGCCCCGGTCGCGGCCGACGTCGTGGGTGTTCATCGATTCGGTGAGCACCAAGTAACTGCCGGCGTCGAACCGGCGGGACAGCTTCCCGGCATGGTGGTCCAAATAGGACTCGACGGCGAACCGTCCGCCGCGCAGCGGGTCTTCGCCGTCTTGGTAGTCGCGGCCGAAGCGTTGTGCCAGCTCGGCTTCGCTGCGATAGGTCGCGTGCGCGATCCGGCGGGCGACGCCGAGACCGGCGTGAGGGCCGCCGCCGGGGACGTCGTAGTAGTCACCGCCGTGCCAGCCCGGATCGGAGCGGATGGCGTGCAGTTGCGGCGCGGCCCAGGCGATCTGGTCCGCCGACGCCTGCGCCGTCGACGCCAGCACGAGCAGCGCGGCGACCCTGCCGGGCTCGCTCACCGCCCATTCCAGCGCGCGCATCCCGCCCATGGAACCGCCCAGCACCGCGGCCCACCGGCCGATGCCCAGCGCGTCGGCCAGGACGACCTCGGCGGCCACCTGGTCCCGGACGGTCACGGCGGGAAACCTGCCGCCCCAAGGACTTCCGTCCGGATGCGGTGAGGACGGGCCGGTCGAGCCCTGGCAGCCGCCGAGCACATTCGGTACCACGACGAAGAAAGTGTCGGTGTCGATCGCCTTGCCCGGTCCGATCAGGCCGTCCCACCAGCCAGGGCTGACGTGGCCTTCCTCCGCCGGTCCGACGGCATGGCTGTCCCCGGTGAGCGCGTGCTCGACGAGGATCGCGTTGGAGGCGCCCGAATTCAGCGTCCCCCAGGTCTCGTAGGCGAGCGTGAACGGGATCTCGCCCCCGGTTTCGAGCGGCTGGACGCCGGTGACGAACCGGCGGCGGCCGGGCGGATCCCCCTCCCGCCACGCACCGGTGGCGGGAGGGGGATCGGGAGCCTGCGTCACAGAGCCGCCTTGGCCGCCCGGAATCCGGCCTCGAGATCGGCCTTGAGGTCCTCGATGCCTTCCAGCCCGACGGCGAGCCGCACGAGACCCGGCGTGACACCGCTGGAGACCTGCTCCTCCGGCGTCAGCTGGCTGTGCGTCGTCGAGGCGGGGTGCACGATCAGGCTGCGCACGTCGCCGATGTTGACCAGCTGGCTGTGCAGTTCCGTACCGTCCACAAAGGCCCGCCCGGCCTCGACACCGCCGCGCAGGTCGAACGACAGCACGGCGCCTGCGCCCTTCGGCAGGTACTTCTTCGCGGCCTCGTGGAACGGGCTCGACGGCAGCCCGGCGTAGTACACCTTCTCGACCTCGTCGCGCTGCTCCAGCCATTCGGCCAGCGCCTGCGCGTTGGACACGTGCCGCTCCAAGCGCAGCGACAGCGTCTCGATCCCTTGCAGGATCAGGAAACTGTTCAGCGGCGCGATCGCCGCACCGGTGTCACGCAGGATCTGGACGCGGGCCTTGGCGGCGTACGCACCGGGGCCGAGCGCCTCCCAGTACTTGAGACCGTGATAGCTCGGGTCGGCCTCGTTGAAACCGGGGAACCGCGCCGGGTCCTTGCCGAAGTCGAACGTTCCGCCGTCGACCAGCACACCGGCGACCGTGGTGCCGTGGCCGCCGAGGTACTTGGTCGCCGAGTGGACCACGATGTCGGCGCCGTGCTCGATCGGGCGGACGAGGTACGGGGTCGGCACGGTGTTGTCCACGACCAGCGGGACACCGACCTCGTGCGCGGCGTCGGCGACCTTGCGGATGTCGAGGACGTTGCTGCCCGGGTTGGCCAGGGTCTCGGCGAAGAACAGCTTGGTGTCGGGCCGGGCCGCGGCCTTCCACTGCTCGATGTCGTCCTGGTCCTCGACGAACGAGACCTCGATGCCGAGTTTCGGCAGCGTGTAATGGAAAAGGTTGTAGGTGCCGCCGTAGAGCGCCGGGCTGGAGACGAAGTGGTCACCCGCGTTCGCGAGGTTGAGGATGGCCGCCGTCGTGGCCGCGCTCCCGGAGGCGAAGGCCAGCGCCGCGACACCGCCTTCGAGCGCGGCGAGCCGCTGCTCCAGCACGTCCTGCGTCGGGTTGTTGATCCGCGTGTAGATGTTGCCCGGCTCGGCGAGGCTGAAGAGGTCGGCGCCGTGCTGGCTGTCGCGGAACACGTACGAGGTGGTCTGGTAGATCGGGGTCGCCCGCGCGCCGGTGGCGGTGTCCGGCGCCGCACCCGCGTGGATCTGCTTGGTCTCGAACGACCATCCGTCCGCGCTCATCGCGATTCTCCTAGCGGTTCAAAGGGTTTCGGCTGTTGCCACCGAAGCTAGCTCCGCCGAACGGAGCACCCAACCGCTCTCAGGACGTGGGATTCTTCTCCTGCGGGGCGAACCTGTTGCCCTCCGAATCGGTGAACATCGACCACCAGCCCCACGGCTGCTTCTCCGGGCGGGCCTGGCATTCGACGCCCTTCGCGGAAAGCTCCTCGTACGTCTTTTCGATGTCGTCGGCGTAGAAGAAGAAGTTGGCCGTCGGGAGTTCGTCGCGCACCTCGGGGTTCTTGACGTACTCCGACACGGTGCTCAAGACGAGAGCCGTCATCCCATCGGCTGAAGTCACCTCGACCCACCTGCCCCCGTCGTCACCGTAGGGCGCGTCGGTGGTGACCTCGAATCCGACGACCTCGGTCCAGAACTTCTTCGCCCGTTCTTGATCGCTCACCTCGACGACGATCTAGTGCACGCCTCGAATCGCCACGTCCGGCTCCTTTGTATCCACCATGGATATAACAAGTCGGAGCGTAGGCTTCCTCGACGGCCGTCGGCAACCCGCAGCTCGCCCCGGCGGCGTTCCGGACCCTGCCCGCGCTACCGAACGGGAGCGGTTCACCCCCGAAGACATCGACGCGAGGACACCACCCGAGGTCTGAGGTGTGCGGCGCTCCCACCTGCTGGACAATCGCAAGCATGGTTTCGGTGCGCAGTGTCGTCGACCGGGTGGGACCGACGCTGTTGCACGCCCTCCAGGTCCCCGAGGAGTCCCCCGCCGTCGGCGACGTCGTCATCGCCGAACCCGGCAACTCCCTCGCCGCGGGTGACCTCGTCCTCGGCGTCGCGATCACCGAAACCGCGGACGCCGCGGAACTCGTCAAGCACAGCGCGGCCAAAGGCGCCGCCGCCGTCCTGCTGAAGCCGCCGCTCGCGGCGAAACCGTCGGTGAAGCGGGCGGCGAAGTCGGCGGACATCGCGTTGATCGAAGTGCGGTCGGCGACGTCGTGGGCCCAACTCGTCTGGCTGCTCAGGACGGTTCTCGACGCGCTGGCCGACGAGTCGGACGCCCTGGAGGACGGCGGCGGCCCCGGTTCCGGCGACCTGTTCCGGCTCGCGGACGCCGTCGCTTCGGTGGTCGACGCGCCGGTGACGATCGAGGACACCAACTCGCGGGTACTCGCCTACTCGGCCCGGCAGGACCTGACCGACTCGGCTCGCGTGTCCACGATCATGGGCCGCCGCATTCCCGACGACGTGCTCGCGCGGTTCCGGTCACGGGGGGTGTTCCGCGAGCTTTCCCGTGGGCGGCAAACGATCTTCGTGCCCGCGCAACGTGACGGCACCCTGCCCCGGCTCATCGTGCCGATCCGGATGGGCGGCGAGCTGCTGGGGTCGATGTGGGCGGTCGTCGCGGGCCCGGTCTCCGACGAACGCGCGGCCGCGTTCGCCGACGCGGCGCCCGTCGTCGCGCTGCACCTGCTGCGCCGCCGCGCGCACACCGATTCCCAGCGCCGGGTCTCGGCCGAGCTCCTGCGTGCCGTGCTCGAAGGGAAAGCCAGTCCGCGCAAGGCGATCGCGGAACTGGACCTGTCCGAGGAGCCGCACCGCGTCGTCGTCATCGAAGTCTCCGGCGGCGACGGGCGCGACGACGAAGGGCTGCGGCTCGCCCTTCTCGAACGGATCTCGCAGGGTGTCGGCAGGCGGCCGGTGGCCACCGAACTCGGCGGCGTGCTCTACGCCGTCGTCCCGGACGGCGATGGCTGGAGCGAACTCCGGGCCGCGCTCGAAGCCCTGCCGTCGTCGAGGAAGGGTGGGACCCCGCGAGCGGCCGCGGGCTCGGCCTGCGAGATTGGCGAGCTCGCGACGTCGCGGGTCCAGGCCGACGAGGCTCTGAGCCTGCTTCGCGCGAAGCTCGTTCCTGGCCGTGTCGTGGTCTTCGACGAGGCGTGGACGGCCCTTTCGCTGCACCGCGGAGCGACCGCGGCGAGTACGGCGAAGGTCGCCGAACTCGGCCCGCTCGGCCTGCTGCGCGCGCACGACGAAGCCCACGAAAGCGGCTACGTCGACACGCTCTACCAATGGCTGAGGTATCCCGGCGACCCGCGCGCGGCCGCGAAAGAACTTCGGATCCACCCCAACACCTTGCGATACCGCATGCGGCGGCTGCTCGACCTCGTCCCACTGGACCTCGACGATCCCGACGTCCGGCTGGCGCTGATCACGCAACTCGTTTCCCTGCGCTGGAGCTGATCCGCATTCCACGAGAAACTGTTCATTGACGAACACTTTGTAGTGCGATGAAACTGTGCGCAGACGTCATGAAAGGGTCTTTCAGGACGAAAAACGTCTTGAAAGACCCTTTCATGACATCCGACAGATTAGTGCGCGCTGGCGCGATATCCGTCCTCAATGGTCTGCCGTACCGCGGCGAGCAGATCGGCACCGGGGTAAAGCGGCAAAAGCACACCGGGGCCGCCGTCGACCCGCAGCGCGGCTTCGTAGCCGTGCCCAGGGGTTTCGACCAGGCCGACAACGACATCAGCCGGATTGCCTTCGGTGTCGACGGTGCGGACACGCCGCTCCCGCCGCCAGTCCTGATTTGTCATGCGCAACAGAATGGCAGCTTACCGGCCAGTAAGATCAACATCTTGACTCGATCGTGCTGCATTTACCGTTTCGCAGGTTGCACGGCCGCGTCCACCCCCAGCGAACGCGGCCGTGCGTCATACTCGATAACCGAGGTCGTCGGCGACGAATCGCTTCGGCACCATCCGGAGCCACACCGTCCCTTTGGCCTCGGGATCATCGTGCAGGTAAGAAAGAAAACGCGCATCCCATTTGCCCTCGTCGGACCCGAGGTACCGGCTCAGCAGGCGCCGTCCACGAGGGACGTCGAACGGCCGCACCTCCGCCTCGCCCCGCGCGAGCACCTGCCGCACCAGGCCGGTGCCGACGTCACAGACGTCGACGGTCACCGCGATCGACGGTGCTTCGCGGACGAGACCGGCCAACTTCGCCCACGGTCCGGTGAGGATCCAAAAGGCCCGGTCCTCCCAGAGATACCAGGTCGGGCGCACGGTCGGCCCGGCCGTGGCGACCCTGGCCGTCAGCGGACCGGCGAGGAATTCGTCGACGTCGAACATCAGATCTCGAGCACCGTCTTGCCGATCGCGCCACGCGACTGCATGACCGCGTGCGCGTCCGCCGCCCTGGCGAGCGGGAACCGTTGGCCGATCACGGGTTCCAGCCGCCCGGCGGCGGCCTCGGCGAGCGCGGACCGGGTGAACGCCCGCATCTCGGCCGGTCCGCCGAGGTCCCGGATCACCGTGACCCCGCGCGCGGCGGCGTCCTCTTCGGACACCTCCGTCCACGAACCACTCGACAGCCCGTAGATCAGCATCCGGCCGCCGGGCTTCAGCAGCCCGAACGACGTCGTCCCGATCTCGCCTCCGACCCCGTCGAACACGACGTCGACCTCACCCGCCTTCGCCGCCCAGTCCGGCTCGCGGTAGTCGACAGCCAGATCGGCGCCGTGCTCCCGGACATGCTCGACCTTCGCCGGGCCTCCCGCCGCGCCGACGACCTCGGCGCCCGCGGCCTTGGCGAGCTGGACGATCAGCCCGCCGACACCGCCCGCCGCGGCCTCGACCAGCACGCGCTCCCCCTGCCGGATGCCCGCCGCCGTCACCAGCGCCGTCGCCGTGCGGCCGTCGGCGAGGATCGCCACCGCGGCGTCGAGGGCCAGGCCGTCCGGCACCTCGAAGACGGAATCGGCGGCGACGGCGACCCGTTCCGCGTACGCGCCGGAGCCGCCTGTCGAGGTCACGACGCGCTTTCCGACCAGATCGAGGTCGACGCCGTCGCCGACAGCGCTGATCACGCCGCCGACACCGTTGCCGGGGATCAGCGGCGGTTCGGCCCGGAACGGCCCGCCGCCGCCGGCGCGGAACTGCGTCTCGACGAACGTGATGTTGGCGAACGCCACCTCGACCAGGGCCTGCCCCGCCCCGGGGACCGGATCGGGAGCGTCGCCCGCGACAAGCACTTCGGGCCCGCCGAACTCTTTCAACCACACCGCTCTCATGTGACCCAAGGTGCAAGCTCGACTTGACTGGAGGTCAAGCGATTGTGCCGGGAAAACCATGATCGGCTCTCAATCTTGTCCCGGGCACACGATGACACCGCCGTCCGGGTACATCACCGTGAGTGGCAGCACTTGTCGTAGACCCGCCGCAGGAGGCACTCCGTGCGTATCGCCGTCCCCCGTGAAATCAAGAGGCACGAGTACCGGGTGGCGCTCACCCCGGCGGGCGTGCACGAACTGACCGGGCGCGGCCACGACGTCTTCGTCGAGACCGGCGCCGGCCTCGGCTCGTCCATCACCGACGAGGAGTACCTCGCCGCGGGCGCGAAGATCCTCGCGACGGCGGAGGAGACCTGGTCCGAGGGCGAACTCGTGCTCAAGGTCAAGGAGCCGATCGCCGAGGAGTACCCGCGGCTGCGCGCCGACCAGGTGCTGTTCACCTACCTGCACATCGCCGCGGACCGGCCGCTGACCGACGCGCTGCTGGCCGCGGGCACCACCGCGATCGCCTACGAGACCGTGCAGACCCCGAACCGCGCGCTGCCGCTGCTGGCGCCGATGTCCGAGGTCGCCGGACGGCTGGCGCCGCAGGTGGGCGCGTACTCCCTGATGAAGCCGAGCGGGGGCCGCGGTGTGCTGCCCGGCGGCATCCCCGGTGTCCACCCGGCGCGTGTGGTCGTGATCGGCGGCGGTGTCGCCGGCATCAACGCGGCGCGGGTCGCGCTCGGCCTCGGCTCGGACGTCGAGATCCTCGACACCAACGTCGACCGCCTCCGCCAGATCGACAACGACTTCGGCGGCCGCATCCGCACGGTGACCTCGAACGCGCTGTCGGTCGAGCAGTCCGTGCTGGAGGCCGACATGGTCATCGGCGCGGTGCTCGTGCCCGGCGCGAAGGCGCCGAAGCTGGTCTCGAACGACCTCGTTTCGCGGATGCGTCCGGGCAGTGTGCTGGTGGACATCGCGATCGACCAGGGCGGTTGCTTCGCCGACTCGCGGCCGACCACGCACGACGCGCCGACCTACAAGGTCCACGAGTCAGTGTTCTACTGCGTCGCGAACATGCCGGGCGCGGTGCCCCGCACGTCGACCTACGGGCTGACCAACGTGACGCTGCCGTACGCCGTCCAGCTCGCGGACCACGGCTGGCACAAGGCGCTGCAGGCCGACGCTTCGCTGGCGAAGGGCCTCAACACGCACTCGGGCGCCCTCACGAACGCCCCTGTCGCGGCCGCGCACGGCCTGCCCGCCACCGATCTGGCCGCCGTCCTGGCCTGATCCCCCAAGCCACCCTCCTACGCGAGGGGCCTTTGCCACCCCAGTGGGCAAAGGTCCCTCGCTCCTTTTCGTGTACACGGGTGAACCTCGGGACGGGACCAAAACACCGTTCAACCCCTCGGAACCGAGTAAACCTCGCGAACCGCCGCAGACCGCACCGTGGGGTCTGGGGCTCGGGCCCCAGAAATAACGGCGGCCCGCTCAACCAACCTGGGGGTCATTGGGAGCGGGCCGCCTCCTACATCGTAGGTAATAAGTCGCCGCCGCGCTGCATGGGGTTGCCATGTCTTCGGAATTACTTCTTCACGGACCACCCCGGCAGTCGGTGATTTTCCGCGCTCTACGACACATATCCCGTAGTCAGCGGCCATTCGGCCCAGTTCCGGGTGCGCTGAGGGACGGAGTCGTCACCGCGTCGAACGTGACGAACGTCGCTTTCGGCGGATTGACCCCTTCCGCGAGTGCGGACACACCCCGTGAGGCAGGATGTCGCGTGATCGGCCTTCGTCAACAAAAGGGGACGGTATGCACGACGGCAGTGGCCGCATCGCGGTGCAGAACCTGAGCAAGCAGTTCGGCGCGGTCAACGCGGTCCAGAATCTGAGCTTCACGGTGGAGCCCGGTTCGGTGACCGGCTTCCTGGGGCCCAACGGGGCCGGGAAGACCACGACGCTCCGGATGCTGCTCGGGCTGGTGACGCCCACGAACGGCACGGCGACCATCAACGGGCGCCCGCACGACCAGCTGGGGAATCCGGCAAGGGTCGTCGGTTCGGTGCTGGAGAACGAGGGTTTCCACCCAGGGCGCACGGCACGGAATCACCTGCGCGTGTACGCGGCGGCGATCGGGATGCCGGATCAGCGCGTGGACGAGGTGCTGGGCCTGGTGGGCCTCTCGTCGGCGGCGGACCGCAAGGCGGGCGGGTTCTCGCTCGGTATGCGGCAGCGGCTGGCGCTGGCGACGGCGTTGCTGGGGAACCCGCAGGTGCTGGTGCTGGACGAGCCCACGAACGGTCTCGACCCCGAAGGCATCCTGTGGCTGCGGAACTTCCTGCGCGCGTATGCGCGTGAGGGGCGCACGGTGCTGGTCTCGAGCCACCTCCTGAACGAGGTGGAGCAGACGATCGACCAGGTCGTGATCATCAGCCAGGGCATGACGCGCTACAACGGCTCGCTGGACCAGTTGCGCAAGAGCAACCAGTCCCGCGTGCTGGTGCAGTCCGCCGACGCGAACGGCCTCGTCGCCGCGTTGCAGGAGGCGGGCATCACGCAGGTCTCGCCGATGCCGGACGGCCGGGTCGCGGTCTCCGGTGCGACGGTGCAGCAGATCGGTGACATCTCCGCCAAGGCGAGCATCGCGGTCTACGGCATGCAGGAGGAGACAGCGGATCTGGAGCGGATGTTCTTCCAGCTGACGCAGGGCCAGTACTCCGCGCCGCAGCCCGGTTTCCAGCAGCAGGGCCCGCCGCCGGGCTACCAGGGTCCGCCCCCGGGTTATCAGGGCCCGCCGCCCGGATACCAGGGGCCGCCGCCCGGATACGCGCCCCAGAACACGCCGCCGCCCGGTTTCGCGCCTCCGCAGCAGTACCAGCAGCAGGGTCAGCCGCCGCAGCAACAGCAGCAGTACCAGCAGGCGCCGCCTCAGCAGCAGGCGCCGCAGCAGGGCCAGAACGAGGGCTGGGGAGGCCAGGGCTGATGGGCAACCTGATCAAGGCGGAGTTCCGCAAGACGCTCACGCTCAAGGCGTGGTGGGCGCTGATGATCCCCGCGGTGGTCTTCGCGTTCGCGTTCGCCCTGTTCTGGGGCATGGTCACGAACGACTTCAGTGACTTCCTCGGCCGCTCGGACACCCGTGAACTGACCGAAGCACTCGGCATCTCGACCGGCGAACTGCCCGTCGGCCTGCTCGCCCTCGGGCACGGCATCAACATCGGCACGATGATCCCGATCATCTTCGGTGTCTTCGCCCTCGCCGGCGAGTACACGAAGAAGACGATCACCACGACGTTCCTCACCGCCCCGAACCGGGTTTCGGCGTTGAGCGCGAAGATGATCACCTACGTCGCGTGGGGCGCGATCTACGGTGTGATCATCGTGGCCGCGGCGAGCCTCGGCACCGTGATCACGGTCGACAGCGAGCGCCTGCCGACGGCGGGCCAGTGGCTGGGCGTGCTCGGCGCCGGTGTCCTCGCGACGATCCTGGCGACCCTGTTCGGCATCGGGGTCGGCGCCGTGTGGCGCAGCGTGATCGGCAGCATCATCACGCTGACCATCTGGATGCTCGTGGTCGAGAACGTCCTGGTGTTCGTGTCCTTCGGCGCCTGGGACATCACGTGGCTGGGCGGGGTCCTGCCGAACGGCACGGTCAACGGCATCGTGGGCGCCATCGGCGCCGAAGCGTTCGGTGCCGCCGGCGTGAAGGTGCCCGGCCTGCAGGACGAGACGGCGTGGGCACTGCAGTACGCGGCCGGAGCGCCCGGCGCGTTCTCGTGGTGGGCCTCGGCACTCATCTTCTTCGGCTGGACGATGGTCTTCTTCCTCGCCGGCTGGGCCGTGAACCAGAAGAAGGACATCACTTAATTGATCGCGCGCTGACGTAAACGTGCCGAAGGGGCGTCGGACCGCTTCAACCTGCGGGTTGGGTGGGAAGGCGCCCCTTCATCACGTTTACGTGGGCCTTCGGCCCGAAAGAGGGCGCGCGACGGGTGAAGTCTCCGTCGGGCGCGGGGTGCCCTTGGGGAGTCCGTTCGGGGGCGTCGGCGTGGGTCACCTTTTCGCCGGACGTGCGGCACTCGCTCTGCCGGACGTGGGCTACCTCACCACCGGGCGTGCGGCACTCGCCCTGCCGGACGTGGGCTATCGCCCCGCTCTACATGGATCACCTCCCGCTGGACGTGGGGCACCTCCCTGCTCGACGTGGGTCCACCTCACTGCTGGACGTGGGGCACGGCTCCACCACGTGTGCCATGAAAGGTCCTTTCCTTGCAAATTTGGCAAGGAAAGGACCTTTCATGGCGTTCGGCCCTCCGCGAACCGGCCGATCATGTCGGTGGGGCCGCCTAGGCTGACGGGGTGACTACTGCTCCACCTCGTCCGCGTCAAGCCAGTCCGGCTCGTGAGACCACCCCCGCACCCGCCGGAGGCTGGATCCGCCGCCTGGCCGCTTCATGCTGGAAACACCCCTGGCTGGTCGTACTGTCGCTGGGCGCGGCGATCATCGGCGTCGGGCTGCAGGCCGCCGGTCCGCTGCTGATCCGCGAGGCGCTCGACGGCGCCGTCGCGGGCGACACCTCCAACCTCGGCCTCCTCGCCGCCGTGATGGCGGTGCTGCAGGTGCTGACCTTCGGCAACGCCTTCGCCCGCCGGTACGTCGGCGGGCGGCTCGCCCTCGACGTCCAGCACGATCTGCGCCGCCAGGTCTTCAACGCGGTCTCCCGGCTCGACGGCGGCAAGCAGGACGCGCTGCGCACCGGGCAGGTCGCCTCCCGCGCGATCTCCGATCTGCAACTGGTCACGTCGGTCCTGATGCAGGTGCCGCTCTCGGCCGGGTCGGTGATCTTCGCGCTCCTGTCGCTCGGCGCGATGCTGTGGATGTCACCGACGCTGACCCTGATCGCGATGGTGGTCGCCCCGGCGATCGCGATCATCATGGCCGTGAGCCGGAAGCGGCTCTTCCCCGCGACCTGGGCGGCCCAGCAGCGCGCGGCCGACGTCGCGCAGCAGGTCGAGGAGACCGTCACCGGCGTACGCGTCGTGAAGGGCTTCGGCCAGGAAGCGCGCGAAGTCGCGAAGCTGGAGAAGACGGCGAAGAAGCTCTTCGCGGAACGCATGCGCGCGGCGAGGCTGTCCTCTTTGCCCACGGCGACGACAGCGGCGCTGCCCGCGGCCGGTCAGGTCGCGGTGCTGGCGGTCGGCGGCGTTCTGGCGCTGAAGGGCGAAGTCAGCCTCGGCACCTTCCTGGCCTTCGCGACCTATCTGTCCATCCTGATCGGCCCGGCGCGGATGATCTCGAGTCTCGTCGTCCAGGCCCAGCTGACCAGGGCGGGCGCGGAGCGGGTCAACGAACTGATCGACGCGCAGCCGGACGTCGTCGACAGCCCGGACGCGCGGCCGCTGCCCGAAGGCCCTCTCGGCGTCCGGCTGGAGGACGTCTCCTTCGGCTACACGCGGTCGGATCCTGTGCTCGACGGGCTCACCCTGGAGGCCTTGCCGGGCGAGACGCTCGCGCTGGTCGGTACGGCCGGTTCGGGCAAGTCGACGATCTCCTTGCTGCTGCCCCGGTTCTACGACGTGCACAGCGGTTCGGTCCAGGTCGGCGACCTCGACGTCCGCGACGTGCGGCAGCACGACCTGCGCAGCGTGATCGGCGTGGTCTTCGAGGAAGCGTTCCTCTTCTCCTCGTCGGTGCGCGACAACATCGCCTACGGCAGGCCGGACGCGAGCGACGAGGAGATCCGCGCGGCCGCGCGGGCGGCGGAAGCGGACGAGTTCATCCAGCGGCTTCCCGACGGCTACGACACGCTCATCGGCGAGCGCGGCCTCACGTTGTCGGGCGGGCAGCGGCAGCGGCTCGGCCTGGCCAGGGCACTGATGACCGATCCACGCGTGCTGGTCCTCGACGACGCGACGTCCGCCATCGACACGGTCACCGAGGCCGCGATCCACGACACGCTGCGCTCGGTCACCGCGAGCCGGACGACCCTGCTGATCGCGCACCGCCGCTCCACCCTCGCCCTCGCCGACCGGATCGCCGTGCTGGACAAGGGCCGCGTCGTCGACATCGGCACCGAGGAAGAACTGCTGGCCCGCTGCCCGCTGTTCCGCGAACTCGTCGCGGGGCCGGGTGACGACGTCGAGGAACCGCATCGCTGCGAGGGTCTCGACTGCGGCCCCGCGGGGATCACCCCCGCCCTGTGGCCGGAGCAGGACAAGGCCGACGAACTGGCGGACGAGCGGAAGGGCACCGGCGGCGAGTGGGACGTCAACCTGCCGCCGAGCGAGGAACTCATCGAAGGCGTCCGGAAGCTGCCACCCGCGAACGACGTCCCGGTGTTGCCGGGTACCGACGTCACCGCGCCCGAACCGAAGTTCCGCCTCGGCCGCCTGCTGAAACCGGTGCGCGGCCCGCTAGCCGTGGTGATCGGCCTGGTCGCGGCGGACGCGCTGGCCACCATCGCGATGCCCGCGCTGTACCAGCACGGCATCGACAACGGGGTGCGCGCCGGCGCGGAGGCGGTGATCTGGCTGGCCGCCGGGATCGGCGCGCTGGTGATCCTCGCGGACTGGCTGGTGATCTACCTCCAGACCAAGATGACCGCGCGCGTCGGCGAGACGGTGCTGTATTCGCTGCGAGTGCGCAGTTACGCCCATCTGCAACGGCTCGGGCTCGACTTCTACGAACGCGAACTGTCCGGGAAGATCATGACCCGGATGACGACCGACGTCGACGCGCTCTCGACGTTCCTGCAGACCGGTGTCGCGCAAGCCGTGGTGAGCGCGCTGACCCTGGTCGGGATCGCGGCGGCGCTGATGGTCACCGACCTCGGGCTGGCGGCGTACGCGCTCGCGGTGCTGCCGATCCTCGTCGTGGCGACGGTGATCTTCCGCCGGGCTTCGTCCAAGGCGTACACCGAAGCCCGGGAGCGGGTCAGCGTCGTCAACGCGGACATGCAGGAGAACGTGAACGGCCTGCGGGTCGCGCAGGCGTACACGCGCGAGGAGCGCACGGCGGAGAAGTTCGCGTCCCGCAGCGACGAGTACCGGCGTTCACGGCTTCGCGCCCAGCGCCTCGTCGCGACGTACTTCCCTTTCGCGGCGATGCTTTCCGGACTGGCCGAGGTCGTCGTGCTGATCGTCGGCGCGAACCGGGTCGCGGCGGGCACGCTGTCGGCCGGTGTCCTGGTGGCGTTCCTGTTGTACCTCGGCCAGTTCTTCTCACCGATCCAGCAACTGTCCTCGGTGTTCGACGGCTACCAGCAGGCGCGGGTCGGCCTGTCGCGCATCGGCGATCTGCTGCGCACCCCGACTTCCGTTCCGGAGGCGGAGAAACCGGTCGCGGTCCCGGAGCGGCTGCGGGGCGAGGTCTCCTTCAAGGACGTCGATTTCGCTTACACCGCAACGGACGAGCCCGCCCTGACGCGGCTTTCACTGGAGGTCGCGGCCGGGGAGACCATCGCCTTGGTCGGGGCGACGGGCGCCGGGAAGTCGACGGCGGTGAAGCTCGTCGCGCGTTTCTACGACGCGACAGGCGGTGTGGTCCGGATCGACGGAACCGACATCCGCGAGTACGACTTGGCCGCTCTGCGCACCCGGATGGGCGTGGTGCCACAGGAAGCACATCTGTTCTCGGGGACCGTCGCGGACAATGTGCGCTACGGCAGGCCTTCCGCGACCGACGCGGAGGTCGAGGAAGCGGTCCGGTCCGTCGGCGCGCTCGACGGTGTCGCCGCGCTTCCCGCCGGTTTCCACCAGCCCGTCGGTGAACGAGGACGATCGCTTTCGGCCGGACAGCGGCAACTCGTCGCCCTCGCCCGCGCCGAACTCGTGGACCCGGACGTCCTCCTGCTCGACGAGGCGACAGCGGCACTGGACCCGTCCACCGAAGCCGCCGTCCTGCGCGCGACGGAACAACTCGCGCGCCGCCGCACGACTTTCGTGGTCGCGCACCGCCTCGCCACCGCGGCCAAGGCGGATCGGATCGTGGTGCTGGACCACGGCCGGATCATCGAACAGGGCACCCACGCGGACCTGGTCGCCGCCGGCGGCCACTACGCACGCCTATGGTCCCTGGGCTGAGCGGGTCGTGAGTGGCGATTCGGGTTAGAACCCGAGTCGCCACTCACGACCACCCGGACCCACACGTCACCGCCGCCTCACCCACCTGAAGTCCGTGAAGGCCTCCTTCCCTACCTTCAGAGTAGGCAAGGGGCCCTTCACGGACCGCACCCGCGCTCCAGCGCCAGCCCGATCGCCCGTTCGGCATCCGAAGGCAGCACCGCTTTCGACGGGACTCCCCTGTAGTTCAACGGATGCGCATGATCCGTCTGAACCACCAGCACCGCACACCGCGCGTCCTCGAGTCCCACCCCGTACGAAAGGAAATATCCGCCCTCTTGCGAATAGGTCGGCTTCCGCCGGATGTTCCACCGATAGGCGGCCTCGTCGACCACGATTCGTCGCGACCCCTTACGCAGCAATGCCATGGAGTCAGCAGGCCCCGACGGGCAAGGGAATTTCGGTCGCGCAGGAACACCCCACCGGTCACGCCGAGCGGCAAAGGGAAGAGGAGATCCCGGCGCGCCTTCCTCTGGATGGCGTACCGCTGCGGCTGGGCCGCGAAGCCCTGACCAAGAGCGCGGGCTCGCCCTCGATCACTATGTCGACAAATAGATCACCGCGTCACCCCGGCCATGCGTGAGATCGGCGCCCTGGTCGCGGCGGACCGCATCGAAGACGCCGAAGCGCTGCTACCCCCAGAGCGCCCGTACCCGGCTAAGGCCGCCAATTGAGGCCGCTCATCCCGGCAACCTCGACGTCCTGGGCCGAAGCCCACCGGAAGGTCCCGGGCCGGACGTGCACGCCGGCCGTCACCGCCCAGTCCGGCTCGTCGGGCTCGACGTGCTCCATCTCCTTGAAGTCGGCGAGCGTCGGCCACACCGCGGAGCACGAGTCGCACATCAGGACGACCTTGCCGGACTCGGTGACCAGTGGGCGCACACGCCCCTCGTCCCAGAACGACGGGCACTCGTCCAGCCACATCGGCTGCCACCACCTCGCGGGCGATCGGCGGCCGGCACGACACCGGCCGCATCCTCCACCCAGGAAAGCCCCCCGACGTGAACTCCAGGCTGTCCCGACACGACGACTCCGTCAATCTTTCACCACGAAACAGTGACCTGACCTGCACATACCGCGAAACGACAGCAAAGGTCCCCCGCTCCCCCGAACGGTCGCGAGCCGGTTGGCGGGGTGTCCGGGTTTCGATCTCTTGATCGAGACAGTGACCCATCGCCTAGTGCGCCACGCCTCACACAGGCCAGTTCCATCACACGGCCGCCACCGAGGGGGTTAGCCTGGTAGGCGCATCAGCGGTGTTCAAGATCTCGAGACGGATAGAGGCGAGTCCAAGCCGTGTCCAGCAGCAGCCCTGCGTCACAATTCGGCCCCAACGAGTGGGTCGTCGAGGAAATGTACGACCAGTTCCTCGCCGACCCCACCTCAGTCGATGCCGCCTGGCACGACTTCTTCGCGGACTTCAAGCCCACGCAGGACGCGCAGACGAAGGCTGACGACGCACGTCAGACCTCCGCGGAGACCGCCAAGGAGGGCGCGGGCGCCAACGGCCAGGCCACCAAGCCGTCGCCGCAGACCGTCCGCAAGGCCGAGTCCACCGCGAAGCAGACAGCCCCCGCGAAGCCGGCCCCGAAGGCTGAGGCGAAGCCCGCTCCGAAGGCCGCCGCGCCCAAGGTCGAGAAGGCTCCCGCCAAGCCCGCCGAGAAGGCCGCCGAGCCGGAGTCGAAGCAGCTCCGTGGCGCCGCGGCGGCGATCGCGAAGAACATGGACGCCTCGCTGTCCGTGCCGACGGCCACGAGTGTGCGCGCCGTCCCGGCGAAGCTGATGGCCGACAACCGCATCGTCATCAACAACCACCTCAAGCGCACGCGCGGCGGCAAGATCTCCTTCACGCACCTCATCGGGTACGCGATGGTCCGGGCGCTGAAGAACTTCCCGAACATGAACCGGCACTACCAGCTGATCGACGGGAAGCCGTTCGCGATCACGCCGGAGCACGTGAACTTCGGTCTCGCGATCGACATGAAGGGCAAGGAAGGCTCCCGCACGCTCGTCGTGGCCTCCATCAAGGCCACCGAGAACATGACCTTCATGCAGTTCTGGCAGGCCTACGAGGAGATCGTCAAGAAGGCCCGCAACGGCAAGCTGACCGCCGACGACTTCGCCGGCACCACGATCTCGCTGACCAACCCCGGCGGCATCGGCACCAACCACTCGGTGCCGCGGCTGCAGGCGGGCCAGGGCGCGATCATCGGCGTCGGCGCCATGCAGTACCCGGCGCACTTCGAGGGCACCAGCGAGAAGGCCCTGGTCGATCTCGGCGTGTCGAAGATCATGACGCTGACCTCGACGTACGACCACCGCATCGTCCAGGGCGCGGAGTCGGGCGAGTTCCTCAAGCGCATCCACGAGCTGCTGCTCGGCGAAGACGGCTTCTACGACGACGTCTTCACCAGCCTGCGCCTGCCGTACGAGCCGATCCGCTGGGTCGCCGACATCCCGGACGGCCCGGTCGACAAGACCGCGCGCGTGATCGAGCTGATCGACGCCTTCCGCATGCGCGGTCACCTGATGGCCGACACCGACCCGCTGAACTACCGGCAGCGCAGCCACGCCGACCTCGACGTCCTCTCCCACGGCCTGACCCTGTGGGACCTGGACCGCGAGTTCCCGGTCGGCGGTTTCGCCGGCCAGGAGCGGATGAAGCTGCGCGACATCCTCGGTGTCCTGCGCAACTCCTACTGCCGCACCGTCGGCATCGAGTACACGCACATCCTCGACCCCGAGGAGCGCCGCTGGATCCAGGACCGCGTCGAGATCCCGCACGAGAAGCCGGACCCCGCCGTCCAGAAGTACGTGCTCTCGAAGCTGAACGCCGCCGAGGCGTTCGAGACCTTCCTTCAGACCAAGTACGTCGGTCAGAAGCGGTTCTCCCTCGAAGGCGGCGAGACGGCGATCCCGCTGCTCGACACACTGCTGGACAAGGCCGCCGAGCACGAACTCGACGAGGTCGTCATCGGCATGCCGCACCGCGGCCGCCTGAACGTGCTGGCGAACATCGTCGGCAAGCCGATCGCGCAGATCTTCCAGGAGTTCGAGGGCAACCTCGACCCGGGCCAGGCGCACGGTTCCGGTGACGTGAAGTACCACCTCGGTGCCGAGGGCAAGTACTTCCGCATGTTCGGCGACGGTGAGACCAAGGTGTCGCTGACCGCGAACCCGTCGCACCTGGAGACCGTCGACCCGGTCCTCGAGGGCATCGTCCGCGCGAAGCAGGACATCCTCGACAAGGGCGGCGAGGGCTTCACCGTCCTCCCGGTCCTGATGCACGGTGACGCTGCCTTCGCGGGCCAGGGTGTCGTGGCCGAGACCCTGAACCTGGCGCTGCTGCGCGGCTACCGCACCGGCGGCACCGTGCACGTCATCGTCAACAACCAGGTCGGCTTCACCACCGCGCCCGAGCACTCGCGTTCGAGCGAGTACGCCACCGACGTCGCGAAGATGATCGGTTCGCCGATCTTCCACGTGAACGGTGACGACCCCGAGGCCGCGCACTGGGTGGCCAAGCTGGCCGTCGAGTACCGCCAGGCGTTCCACAAGGACGTCGTGATCGACCTGATCTGCTACCGCCGCCGCGGGCACAACGAGGGCGACGACCCCTCGATGACCCAGCCGGCGATGTACGACATCATCGACACGAAGCGTTCGGTCCGGAAGACCTACACCGAATCGCTGATCGGCCGCGGCGACATCTCCGTCGAAGAGGCCGAGGCCGCGCTGCGCGACTTCTCCAGCCAGCTGGAGCACGTGTTCAACGAGGTCCGCGAACTGGAAAAGCACGTGGCGAAGGCCAGCCCCTCGGTCGAAGAGGAGCAGCAGGTCCCGGCGAAGGTGCCCACGGCGACCACCACCGAGGTCATCGAGCACATCGGCGACGCGTTCCTCAACGTCCCCGAAGGCTTCACCCCGCACCCGCGGGTCAAGCCGGTCATGGAACGCCGCCACAAGATGTCCCGCGAAGGCGGCATCGACTGGGCGTACGGCGAACTGCTCGCCTTCGGTTCGCTGGCCATGGAAGGCCGTCTCGTGCGGCTGTCCGGCCAGGACTCCCGCCGCGGCACCTTCACCCAGCGCCACTCGGTGCTGATCGACCGCAAGACCGGCCAGGAGTACTCGCCGCTGGCCAGCCTGGCCGAGGGCCAGGGTCGCGTGATGATCTACGACTCGGCGCTGTCCGAGTACGCGGCCGTCGGCTTCGAGTACGGCTACTCCGTGGCCAACTCCGAAGCGCTGGTCATGTGGGAAGCGCAGTTCGGTGACTTCGTCAACGGCGCGCAGACCGTCATCGACGAGTACATCTCCTCCGGCGAGGCCAAGTGGGGCCAGCTCTCCGACGTCGTGCTGCTGCTGCCGCACGGCCACGAAGGCCAGGGCCCGGACCACACCTCCGGCCGCATCGAGCGCTTCCTCTCGCTGTGCGCGGAGGGCTCGATGACCGTCTCGGTGCCGTCGACCCCGGCGAACTACTTCCACCTGCTCCGCCGTCACGCCCTCGACGGAGTCAACCGCCCGCTGGTGGTCTTCACCCCCAAGTCGATGCTGCGCAACAAGGCCGCCACCTCGGCGGTCGAGGACTTCACCGGCCAGACGAAGTTCATGTCGGTCATCGACGACGCCGTGGTCGACCCGTCGAAGGTGCGCAAGGTCCTGCTGACGTCGGGCAAGCTCTACTGGGAGCTGGTGGCCGAGCGGACGAAGCGCGAGGCGAACGACATCGCGATCGTCCGTGTCGAGCAGTACTACCCGCTGCCCAAGAAGAAGCTGCTGGCGGCGCTCGAGCGCTACAACGGCGCTCCCGCGGTCTGGGTCCAGGAGGAGCCGGAGAACCAGGGTGCGTGGCCGTTCTTCGGCCTGAACCTGCCGCGGAAGCTCCCGGAGGTGTTCTCCAGCCTGGACGTCGTGTCGCGTCGTCCGATGGCGGCGCCGTCGGCCGGTTCGTCCAAGGTGCACGAGGTCGAGCAGAAGGCGCTCATCGCGCGGGCCTTCGACTGATCGCCTGACCTGTACGTGAAGGCCCCCTTCATTGCGCTAGACGCAGCGAAGGGGGCCTTCACGTATTTGGCTGTCGAAAACGGGCGGTCCCGTTCGTGTAGGGGGAAACGAACGAAGGAGACGCCATGAACACCCTGCTCGACGGCCTCAAGCTCCCCGAATCCGCGCGCTGGCGCGACGGCCGGCTCTGGCTGGCGAACTGGGGCGGCGGCGAGATCCTCGCGGTCACCCCCGGCGGCGAGCGCGAAGTCATCGCGAACGTGCCGACCACGATGCCGATCACGTTCGACTGGCTGCCCGACGGCCGCCTGATCATCGTTCAGGGCCCGGAAGCCCGCCTGCTCAACGCCGACCTGAGCGTCTACGCGGACCTCAGCCCCGTCGCCGCCTTCTGCAACGAGGTCGTGACAGACGGCCGCGGAAACGCCTTCGTCAACGGCTCGCACGACCTCCAGGAGCCCGGCGTCCTCGCCGTCGTCGCCCCGGACGGTGAAGTGCGCCAGGTCGCCGAGGGGATCCTGTTCGGCAACGGCATGGCCGTCACACCCGACGACAAGACGCTGATCGTCGCCGAGTCGTACGGCAGCCGGCTCACCGCGTTCGACATCGGCGACGACGGTTCGCTGTCCGGCAGGCGGGTGTGGGCGAACCTCGGCGACGACCACCCCGACGGCATCTGCCTCGATGCCGAGGGCGCCGTCTGGTACGCGGACGTGGCAGGCAAGTACTGCGTCCGCGTCCGCGAAGGAGGCGAAGTGCTCCAGAAGGTCGAGGCCGATCGAGGCTGCTTCTCCTGCACCATCGGCGGCGAGGACGGGCGTTCGCTCTACGTCCTCGCCGCGGAATGGCACGGCTGGGAGAACCCGTTCGGCGACGGGCCGACAGGGCAGGTCCAGGTCGAGAAGCTCGCCTAGCCGATCGCGCGAGAGGTCGCCTTCGCGACCTTCAGCGCGTTCTCCTTGCAGACCTTCTGGTCGACGACCCCGGAGGGGTCCGGGCCGGTCACGATGATCTGCGCGTCGACGTTGCCCTGGTAGAACCTGATCGTGCACTGGCTTTGGGAACTCATGGTGATGTAGGCGGCCTTGGTCGCTTTCTCCAGGCTCGGGATCACTTCGCCGCCGTCGTCGAACGCGTTCTCGTAACCGGCCTTGGCCGTGTCCTCTCCGTTGCCCGTGCCCGGTTCCGCCGACTTCGCGAGGTACATGGTGACCAACGCGGAAGGCGCCTTGTACTCGCGCCAGCTGCAGTCAGACGCGTAGAGCTCGATGCTCGAATCCGAGGTGCTCGCGCGCCGCTGCCCTGTCGGGTTCTCCAGCGGCGGCAGGTTCCGCACGCCCTGCCCGATCTTGTCGCAGGTCGGCAGCACGGTGTACTTGTCCGGCGGGCCGGTCTTCTTCGACGAGGTCGGCGCCGCGGACGAAGACGAGCCGGAGTCACCGGAGAGCAGCAGGACGGCCGCGACCCCGCCGCCGCCGAGCACCACCACCGCGGCGACGACGAGCCCGACGATGAGCCCGGTGTTCGACTTCTTGGGCGGCGGCGGGCCGTACCCGGGCGGCGGGTAGCCCGGGTAGCCCTGCGGCGGATACGGCTGCTGAGGCCCCTGCTGATAGGGCGGTCCGGGCTGCATAAGCAGAGAGTAGAGCCCCGCCACGGTCCTTAGTGGACGAACGCCGCAAATGGGCGCGCGTCACACTAGTTGTGGATGGTGACCTTCACCGGAGCCGACCAAGCGGCCCCGTTCGGCCCGGTGGCCAGGGCCGACACCGAATGTCCCCCGTTGGAGATCTTGGTCGTGTTCCAGTCGATGTTCCAGTTCGGACCGGAGTTGGCGGTGCCGATGAGGGTCTGCTGGGCGACGTAGAACGCCACCGTGGTCGTGTTCGTGGCCGTGGCGTTCGTGAGGATCGTCCCCCTGACCGTCTCTCCCGTCGCCGGACTGGTGATCATCGCCGTGACCCCGGTCGGGCAGGCGTTCACCCAGGAGCACATGTTGAGCACGATGATCCCGACCGTCGCACCCGCCCCGGCCAGCAAGGCCTGCAGGATGACCACGACACCCGCCGCCGAAATGGCGAGACCGACCGATCCCATCAACACAGCGCAGGCGATGACAGGGGCGGCGCCGGCCGTGAGCAACGCGGCGGCGAGCCCGAGCAGCGCGGCGGCCGCGACGGCGACGACCCAGCAGGTGATCTTGCATCCCCAGCACCCGCTGGCCCCTTCCGGCCCCGCCCCCAGCGCATCCCTGTCGGCGAGCGGGGTCAGCGTGTTGTAGATGGTGGGGTACTGCGCCGCTGTCGGCATGGTGGAGAAGAACACGTAGGAACTGTTGTCGGCGTTCTGCACCGTGACTGTCCAGGTACCCGGCATGGGAGTCTTGATCATGCAGCTTTGGAGCATCGTCGGATCGTTGCCGGAACAGACGACGAAACGGCTGTCGGTTTCACTCGGCTCCACCCGATTGCCACCGGGATCCGTCAGGGTGACATTGACCCCGGCGGGATAGCTTCCGCCGTCCGTCGTCACGCTGCCCATCAGATAGGGCACGTCGTGATCGACGACGATCGTCAAGGTCTGGGTGGTGTCCTCGCTCAACGTACCCCGCAAAGCCGCCAGCGGGTGAATCTCCCCGGCTCTCGCCGAGTCGAAATTCTGTGCGGGAACCACATATCCCGCGCAATAGCAGTTCGGCCCGTCGACTTGGTTCTGCACCAGCACGGCCATCTTGCCGCCCCTTTCGTGCCACCTCCGGAAAACTGGACATGCCCGTGCCACCGACACGGCGATCACGGGCGCGCCAAGGCGAGCGCGGGCACCACGATCATGTTCGGCCACGGAATGCGAATTCGTCCGCGTCGATCGCGCTGATTCCCGACCGCCAGGGGCAAATCGCGATGAGTGAATGCCCGAGGCCCTTTGCGCGCCGACTCCGAGAAGTATCCACTCGGCGACAGGGCCTGCCCAGTCCGGTTCGACGATGTCAGTCTTTCGGGATTCCTCGTCACCCGTCCGCCACGGGACACAAAAGATTCCCTGTAGCCGCAAGGTGTTCCGGGGTTTTGACAAAAACGCAGGTCAGGAAATGAACCGGTGCGCCCGACACGTGAAGGCCCCCTTCCCAGCAGGAGGAAGGGGGCCTTCACGTACTCCAGGGGTGGATCAGAGGGTCAGCGACCAGCTGTTGAGGGAGCCGGTGTCGACCCGGTACACGTCCTGCACCTTGAGCTTCCAGGCGCCGTTCGCGGCCTCGGCCGCGGCGTTGACGGTGTAGGTGGTGTTGATGTTGTCGGACGAGTCGTTGCTCGAACCCTTCAGGCGGTACGAGGTACCGTCCGGCGCGACCAGGTCGATGACCAGGTCACCGACGTAGGTGTGCGTGATGTTCACCGCGACCTTGGTGGTGGCCGAGGCGTTGCGGGCGCAGTTCGCGACGGTGACCGTGCTCGTCACGGCGGCACCGGCGTCGGGGATGGCGACGACGCCGCTGTTGGTCTGCGTGCCACACGGCGTCGGCTCGGGGCCGGGGCCACCGCCGGAACCGGTGTTGAGCAGCACGTTCGGCGAGCCGGTGCCCGGACTGGTCACCTTGTCCTTGGTGCCGGCGTTGACCAGGGCGTCACGGACCTGGGCGGGCGTGGCGGTCGGGTTGGCGGAGGCGTAGAGGGCCGCCGCGCCGACGACGTGCGGGGTCGCCATCGAGGTGCCACTGATGGTGTTGGTCCCGTTGTTCAGCCACGTCGACGTGATGCCGCTGCCCGGCGCGAAGATGTCGAGGCAGGTGCCGATGTTGGAGAAGTCGGACTTGGCGTCGGTGTTCGTGGTCGAGCCGACGGTGATCGCCTCGGGCGTGCGGGCCGGGGAGGTGTTGCACGCGTTCTGGCCGTAGTCGTTACCGGCCGCGACACCGTAGGTGACGCCCGACGCGATCGACCGCTGGACGGCCTGGTCGAGGGTCGCCGAGGCGCCGCCACCGAGGCTCATGTTCGCGACGGCGGGCTTGACGGCGTTCGCGGTCACCCAGTCGATACCGGCGATGACACCGGCTGTCGTCCCGGAACCGGAGCAGTTCAGCACGCGGACGGCGACGAGCTTGACGCCCTTGGCCAGACCGTGCGCGGTACCGCCGATGGTGCCGGCGACGTGGGTGCCGTGGCCGTTGCAGTCCGTGGCGTCGTTGTCGTTGTCGACGGTGTCACGGCCGTGGGTCGCGCGCCCGCCGAAGTCGGGGTGCGTGGTGAGGATGCCGGTGTCGACGACGTACGCGGTGACGTTCGACGCCGTGGTGCTGTAGCTGTACTTCTGGTCCAGCGGGAGGCTCTGCTGGTCGACCCGGTCCTGGCCCCACGACGGTGGGTTCAGCTGGTCCGTCGAGGCCGAGACGGTCTGGTTCTGCTCCACGTAGGCGACAGCGGGGTCGGCCGCGACACGCTTCGCCTGCTTTTCGGTCAGGACGCCGGAGAAGCCGCGGACCGAGGACGCGAAGGTCTTCTCGACCTTGCCGCCGTGGCGGTTCGTCACGCTCTTCGCGGTGGCCTCGACCGAAGAACCGTCCTTCAGCACGACGATGTAGCTGTCCTTGATCGCCTTCGCGCTGCCCGCGTTGACGATCGAGCCTTCCGCCGCCGACGCGACAGTCGTGCCACCGAGCGCCGTCAGCACGGCGACCGCGGCCGTGACACCGAACACCGGCAGTCGTCTCTTCAAGGATCCCAGGGAATTGTTCAAGATATTCCTCCCAGGCAGGGTCGACCCGCGGACAGGAGATGTCCGCCGGATCGTTGGGTGAATCGGAAGGTGAAGCGCGTTCACTCGCCGAACGCAGGCTGAGACTAAGTCGCGTTTTCACCCCAAGGAAGACCTTGCATTACGGACATCCGGGTAGTAATGGGCGTCACATCGACGCAGCTCGGGTACCATTCAGCCCCCGCCTTTAGTCGCGTTTTGCGCCCGTACGGCCCACGAAGAATGGGGGATCCGCACATCCGGTGGTCGTTTTCCGGACCACGGATCGTTTCACCGCCACGGAAGTACACACGGATGGCCGCCTACTAAAGTCGCGACGTCCCGGCGCGGAAATCGATTTCCATCCTACCTTCGGAGGGAGCACACTCTGGCGCATGCTGCTCCGACAGGAAAACCCGGCCGACATCGAGCCGATCCACGCCGTCCATCTGGCCGCGTTCGCGAAACACAGTGTCCCGGTGGTCGAGGCGAAACTCGTCGACGAACTCCGGGCGGAGGGTGATCTGATCGGCGCACTGTCCATCGTGGCCGAACGCGACGGGAAGGTCGTGGGGCACGTCTGCTGCAGCCCGTCCCGGCTCGGCTCCGACGAGAAGTCGACGGTCGGCCTCGGCCCGCTCGGTGTCCTGCCCGAGTATCACGCCTCCGGCGTCGGCTCCGCGCTCGTGCACGCCGTGCTCGGCGCGGCGGACGCGCTCGGCTACGGCGCGGTCGTCCTGCTGGGCGACCCGAACTACTACTCGCGCTTCGGCTTCGTTCTCGCCGATCAGTACGGGATCACGCCGCCGGTCGCGGAATGGGCGCCGCATTTCCAGGTCCGCACCCTGCGCGCGTACACGCCGGAACTCCGGGGCGACTTCCGCTACTCCCCCGCCTTCGACCGCCTCTAGCTCCCGGCGAGGAGGTTGTTCCGCCGCAGGAACTCCTCGGCGACGTCGAGCGGGTTCCGCTTCTCCTCGCTGAACTGGACGTTCAATTCGGTCAGCTGATCGGTCGTGAGCGCCGCCGAGACCCGGTTCAGCGCGTCGACCTCCTTCGGCGACAGCGTCCCCTTCGCGACGAGCGGCACGATGTTCTGCGCGGGGAACATGTTCTTGTCGTCCACCAGCGGCACGAAGCCGTTCGCGGCGATCGTGGACGACGTGCTGAACAGGTCGGCGACCTGGATGTCGCCGGATTTCAGCGCGGCGACCGTGACCGGGCCGCCGGTGTCGGTCGTGCGGATCTCGGCGAACTCGCAGCCGTAGAGCGTCTTGATCTTTTCCTTCCAGCGGCTGCTCCACTGGCCGGGACCGCCGAACACGAGTTCCTTGCACCGCTTGCCGAGATCGGAGAAGGTCCTGATCCCGGAATCGGCGAGTTCCTTGCGTACCACCAGAAGATCCTTGTCCTCGGCAGGCGCCTGCTCCAGCACCTCGAACCCGGACGGCAGCTTCTGTTTCAGCTGCGTGTACACGTCCTGCGGGGTGGTGGCCTGCGTCTCCTTGTCGAAGTAGCGCAGCAGGTTCCCGCTGTAGTCCGGCACCACCGAAAGCGACTTGTCCTGCAGTGCCTTGACGACGACCTCACGGCTGCCGACCGGCGGGCGCACGGTCACGTTCTCCGCGCCCGCGTTGCGCAACGCTCCCGCGTAGATCTGGGCCAGCAGAAGGCTTTCCCCGACGTCGGACGCGCCGATGATGATGTCGCCGGTCGCGCCGCCCTCGGCCCCGCCGGCGAGCGGGTTGCCGCAGCCCGCCGACGACACCGCAAGCAAAGCGATCCCGGCGAACAGCGCCGTCACCGTCCGCCTCATACCGCCGCCTTCTTCCCGCTCGCGATCTGCGCCAGCCGAACTCCCTTGGGCACCAGCAACCGCTGGACACCGGCCAGGAACAGATCCAGCACGACGGCGAGCAACGTCGTCAGGACCGCGCCCGCGACCACCTGGGGGTAGTCCAAAATGGCCAGTCCGTCGAGCAGGAACCGGCCGAGACCGCCAAGGCCGACGTACGCGGCGACGGCGGCCGTCGCCACCAGTTGCAGTACCGAGTTCCGCACCCCGCCGAGCACCAGCGGCAGCGAGATGGGCACCTCGACCTTCCACAACCGTTGCCAGCCGGTCATTCCGATGCCCTGCGCCGCGTCGACCACACCGTGGTCGGTCGCCTGCAGGCCCGCGTACGTCCCGGCGAGGATCGGCGGGACGGCGAGCACCACGAGCCCGATGATCGTCGAGATCTCGCTTTCGGTGAAGAGCAGGAACAGGAAGGTCACCAGCCCCAGCGTCGGCAGCGCGCGGATCGCGTTGCCCCCGCTCACCAGCAGTACCGCGCCGCGGCCGGTGTGCCCGACATAGAGCCCGAGCGGGATCGCGACGATGAGCGCGAAGACCAGCGCCAGCACCGTGTATCCGAGATGCTGCAGCAGCCGGGCCGGGATACCGTCCGTGCCCTGCCAGTGGGCCGGGTCGCCGAACCAGTTCAGGACGTCGCCGATCATTTCGCCCCCGCCGTGGTCGCCACCCGGTCCCAGGGTGTGAGGAGATTGCGAAGCTGGACCAGCACCAGGTCGACGATCAGCGCGAGCAGCAGGGTCGCGACGATCCCGACGACGATCGGCGAGAAGTACTCGCGCTGGAAGCCGTCGGTGAACAGCACGCCGAGCCCGCCGGTGCCGATCAGCGCGCCGACGCTGACCAGGCTGATGTTGCTGACCGAGGCCACCCGGACGCCCGCGGCGAGCACCGGTATCGAAAGCGGCAGCTCCACGCTGAGGAATCGGCGCGCGGGTTTGTAGCCGACGGCCGTGGCCGCGGCGACGACGTGCGGCGGGACGGCGTCGAGCGCGTCCAGCACCGGGCGCACCAGCAGGGCTGCGGTGTAGACGGTGAGCGCGACGATGACGTTGAGGCTGTCGAGGATCTTGGAGCCGATGATGCCCGGGATCACCACGAACAAGGCGAGTGACGGGATCGTGTACAGCAGGTTCGACACCACCAGCAGCACCGAACGCGCCGCGGCGAACCGGTGCCCGAGCCAGCCCGCCAGTACCGCGATCACCAGGCCCAGCACCAGCGGGACCAGTGAGAGGTAGATGTGGTCGAGCAGGTCGCCGAAGAACTGCGAGCGGTTGTTGGCGCTGCCGAGATAGCGTCCGAGTTCCGCGAAGAAGTCCCCCATCAGGAACCCAGCGGCAGCGCCTCGATCACTTCGAGGACTTGCTTGGCTCTGACCACGCCGAGGACCTTGAGGCCGTCGTCGACCACCACGCCGAGGCTCGCGGGCGACGAGAGCGCCGCGTCGAGGGCGCCGCGGATCGGCGACCCCTGGACGTAGAGCGACCCACCGGCGACGAGATCGGTCTCCGCGAGTTCTCCATCCACAGTGGACCCAGGGCGCAGCCAGCCGCGCGGCTGCCCTTCGGCGTTGACAGCCACCAGCCACTCGTCGGACGGTCCGGGGGCGGGCTTGCCGACCTCGACCCGCTTGACCTCTTCGACGACGATCCCTTCCGCGGAAAGGAAGGAGAGGCCGCGGTAGCCGCGGTCCTTGCCCACGAACGACGCGACGAAGTCGTCGACGGGATGACGCAACACGTCCGAGGGCGTGCCGTACTGCGCGAGCACACCACCGACACGGAGCACGGCGATCTTGTCGCCGAGCCGCACGGCCTCGTCGATGTCGTGGGTGACGAACACGATCGTCTTCCCCAGCTGGGACTGCAGGCGCAGCAGTTCGTCCTGCAGTTCCTCGCGGACGATCGGGTCGACGGCGGAGAACGGCTCGTCCATCAGCAGCACCGGCGAATCCGCCGCGAGCGCCCTGGCGACGCCGACGCGCTGCTGCTGGCCGCCGGAAAGCTGCGCGGGATACCGCTTGCCGAGTTCCGCGGGCAGGCCGACGGTCTCGAGCAGCTCGGCCGCGCGTTTGCGCGCCTTGCCCTTGTCCCAGCCGGTCAGCAGCGGCACGGTGGCGACGTTGTCCAGGACTGTCCTGTGTGGAAAGAGGCCGGCGTGCTGGATGACGTAGCCGATGCCGCGGCGCAGCAGCGCCGGGTCGCCGTCGCTGACGTCCTTGCCGTCGAGCAGCACGGCACCCGAGGTCGGCTCGACCATGCGGTTGATCATCCGCAGCGACGTGGTCTTGCCGCAGCCGGACGGCCCGACGAAGACGGTGATGGTGCCGTCGTCCACGGTGAGGTTCAGGTCGTCGACCGCGACCGTCCCGTCCGGATACCGCTTGGTCACGCCACGGAACTCGATAGTCACGTGTCTCTCCCCATGTCTGGTCGAAAAACCGTAGCCCACATCGGCCCTGTTGGCACGGTGTCTCAGGGATCGGTTCACTAGGCTGCGGGCCGTGAGTCCTTCCGTCGATGACGTCCTCGCGGCGCACGGTGTCCACGTGCGACCGCTCCATCAGGTGATTTCACTGCTCCGGACGGATTGGCGTGACCTCGGCGAGTTGGTCCGGATCAGCACCGCGCCGCGCCGGAGTGTCGAAGACGTCCTGAACGCGCTCGGCGACGACCTCGAGCGGGACGAGTCCCGTTTCCGGCTGGCCCCGGCCGCCCGTGAGACGTACGCGCGCTTCGGGGCCCGGGACCGGAAAACCGATCCCGACCTGCTGAGGACCATCACCAGCTACGTCGAGAACGTGCCCGCGCCGCTGGCCGCGCTCGACCACGTGCAGGCGACTCCCGAGACCGTGCTGAACCGCGCGCTGTGGCTGGACGAGCGGTACGACCTCGACACGGCGAAGCTGCTGTTCCTGGGTGACCACGACCTCACTTCGCTGGCCGTGCGCGCGTTGCGGCCGGACGCGGATCTCACCGTCGTCGATCTCGACGACCGTGTGCTGGCCTACATCGACGAACTCAGCGAGCGGTCCATCCGCACCCTGCACACGGATCTGCGCGTCGGGCTGCCGCCGTCGGTGGCCGGGCGGATGGACCTCGTGTTCAGTGATCCGCCTTACACCCCTGAAGGAATGGGTTTGTTCGCGGCGCGCGGGGTCCAGGCGCTCAGCGAACCTTCGGACGGGCGGCTGCTGCTGGCCTATGGCTACAGCCCCCGCCATCCCGCGCTGGGCGCGCAGGTGCAGCGGGCGCTCGCGACGCTCGGACTGACCTTCGAGGCGATCCTGCCGGACTTCAACCGGTACTTCGGCGCGCAGGCGATCGGGAGCGCGGCGGACCTCTACGTCTGCCAGCCGACCGCGAAGTCGAAGAAGAACCGCGGCGGCAAGGGGAAGGCCGCGATCTACACGCACGGACCGCAGTCGGTGGAGTCCGCCGGCGCGGCCAAGCCGTCACTGCTGGACAAGCTGCACGAAATCGCCGCCGAGGGCGGGCTGGCGCTGGAGTCGCGGCCGGTCGACTGGTCCGTCTCCGGGCCGGAAGGCGACGCTGTCGCGATGGACCTTTCGGCCGACCCCGGCCCGTGGCTGCTGCGGACCCTGCTGGGCACCAACGCGCGACGGCTGGCGCTGCTGGTCCCGAACTCGCATCCCGACCTGACGAACGCCGAAGCTCAGGGCGCGCTCAACCGGCTGGTCGGGGCGAAGTACCGGCTGCGGCTGCTGCGAAGCACCCCGGACAACCGGCACGCCGTCGTCGTCGCGGACGCCGTCGAGCACCAGGAGGAGCTGCTGACCCGGGCGCACGCGCGGCTGGCGAACGTCTCCCTGGACGTCCCTTCGGACCTGACGGACGCACGGCTGATCGACCTGCCGCGGCACCGGCTGACGGAACTGCTCGGCTGAGGTGCGGCCGGGTTCCTGGTGGGCGACAGCGGTGGTCATCTGGCCGTGAAGGCCTCCTTCCCTACCCTGAAGGTAGTGAAGGAGGCCTTCACGGCCTTGGCACCTGACGTGACCGTTGCGAAAGTGGCTTTCGCAACGCCTTCCGGAACTTCTTCGGCCTGCCGCGGCACCGGCTGACGGAGCTGCTCGGCTGAGGTGCGCAACCCCCGCGCGCTATGAAAGACCCCTTCATTGCAAAATTTGCAATGAAGGGGTCTTTCATAGCACTTGAGCGAGCGTGAAAGGGACCCTCAGACGACGCCGTCGGCCTCGGCGGCCTTCGCGACCGCGGCGGCCACCTCGGGCGCGACGCGCGGGTCCAGCGGGCTCGGGACGATGCGGTCCGGGCCAAGGTCGTCCTGCGCGACGGCGAAGATCGCTTCGGCCGCGGCCAGCTTCATGTTCTCCGTGATTGCCCGCGCGCCGGAATCCAGCGCGCCGCGGAAGACGCCGGGGAACGCCAGCACGTTGTTGATCTGGTTCGGGAAGTCGCTGCGCCCGGTCGCCACGATCTTGGCGTACCGCGAAGCCGCGGCCGGGTGGACCTCCGGGTCCGGGTTGGACAGCGCGAACACGATCGCGTCGTCGGTCATCCCGGCCAGCAGGGACTCGTCGATGGTCGCCCCGGACAGGCCCAGGAAGACGTCGGCGCCCTTGAGCGCCTCGCCGAGGCCGCCGCGCAGACCGGCCGTGTTCGTGGTCTCGGCGAGCTTCTGCTTGATCGGGTTCAGGCCCTCGCGACCGGAGTGGATGATGCCGCGCGAGTCGAGCACGGTGACGTCCGCGACGCCGGCGTTCTGCAGGATCCTGGCGCAGGCCACACCCGCCGCGCCCGCTCCCGAAACGACCACGCGCTGGCCGGAGATGTCCTTGCCGAGGACCTGGTTCGCCCCGCGCAGCGCGGCCAGCGTGACGATCGCCGTCCCGTGCTGGTCGTCGTGCATGACCGGGCAGTCGAGGGCCTCCTTGAGGCGGTCCTCCAGCTCGAAGCAGCGCGGCGCCGAGATGTCCTCCAGGTTCACCGCGCCGAACGACGGGCGCAGCCGGACCAGGGTCTCGATGATCTCGTCGACGTCGGTGGTGTCGAGCACCAGCGGGATCGAGTCGAGCCCGCCGAAGGTCTTGAACAGGACCGACTTGCCCTCCATGACCGGCAGCGAGGCACTCGCGCCGATGTCACCGAGGCCGAGCACCGCCGTACCGTCGCTGACCACCACGACCAGCCTGTCCGCCCACGTGTACCGCTTCGCCTTGGCCGCGTCCTCGGCGATCGCCCGGCTCACCTTCGCCACCCCAGGCGTGTACGCGACCGAGAGGTCACGGGGCGAGGAGATCGGGCGCGTCGCGGCCACGGAGAGCTTGCCGCCCTCGTGCCCCTCGAAGATCTCGGTGTCCGTCACTGGCGTGGTCATCGTGGTTCCCGTCATTGCTTCCGCCGTGTCTAAGGACGGCGAAGTCTCGATTCGAGCGAAGGTCATGGGATTCTCCTGGGACTGCGAGCGGGGGAACTGGCCGGTGAGCAGGCCAAAACTGGGCATGGCCCGGCCACCTGGGGTAACTCGTCCTCCGACACGGCAGCCCAGCGCGGTAGCGCCGGCCTGTCGGCGAAGCGTCCAATCGGCCATCGGTGCCGTGGGTGTGGCGACGGCCGCGGACGCAGCGGTCAGATCATTGTGACAGGCATGCGGACCAGTGTGCCCCTCTGGTGCGGTTCATGTCACAAACGGCTCCGGCTTTCCGCAGCTCAGAGGAGGTTTCCCAAGACGTCCGTCCGGCTTGGGAAAGGCTCGTTAGCATTGAGGTATGCAAGCCAGGCGCCTCAGCATCCCCGAATGTTTCGAGTTCACCCCGCGCGTTTTCCCCGATCACCGCGGCCTGTTCGTGGCGCCGTTCCAGGAAGAGGCCTTCGTCGAAGCGGTCGGTCACCGGCTTCGCCTGGCGCAGACCAACACCAGCGTTTCCCGGCGCGGCGCCATCCGCGGCCTGCATTTCGCGGACACCCCGCCCGGGCAGGCCAAATACGTGTACTGCCCGAGCGGTTCGATCCTGGACGTCATCGTCGATCTCCGGGTCGGCTCGCCCACCTTCGGCGAATGGACGTCCGTGGTGCTCGACAGCACCGACTACAAGGCCGTCTACATCGCCGAAGGCCTCGGCCACGCTTTCATGGCGCTCGAAGACGACACGGTCATGACCTACCTCTGCTCCGAGCCGTACAACCCGGCGGCCGAGCACGGCGTCAACCCGATGGACGCCGATCTCGCGCTGCCGTGGCCGCAGGACATCGAACCCGTGGTGTCCGAAAAGGACGTCGACGCGCCCCACCTGAAAGAGGCCCTGGAACAGGGATTGCTGCCGCGGTACGACGAATGCGTCAAGTACTACGAGAAGTTGCGGGCCGGGGGCTGAATCAGCGCGGCACGTCCTCCCACAGCACGCGTTCGACGTTCCGCTCCGCCAGCGCGGTGATCGTCACGAAGGGGTTCACCCCGGTGCTGCCGGGGATCAGCGATCCGTCGGTCACGTAGAGATTCCGGTAGCCCTTCACCCGGCCGTACGAGTCGGTGGCCTTGCCCAGCACCAACCCGCCCAGCGGGTGATAGGTGAACCGGTTCTCGAACGACCGCGTGTCGCCGAACAGGTCACTCCGGTAGATCGTGCGATTCGCCCGGTTGACCTTGTCGAACAGCGACTTCGCCGCGTCGATCGACGGCTTCCCCTGCGAAGCGCTCCACTGGAGCCGCGCGGAGTCGCTCGCGGCGTCGTAGGTGAAGTGGCCGCGTTCGGGGTTCTTCGTGATCGCCAGGTACAGGCTCAGCCACGTCTCGATCCCGGCCGGCACCGGCGCGACCTCGGCGAAGACCGGGTTCACCGGGTCGTCCCACGCGTCGATGCCGAGCGCGGGCATCCCCGACTGCAGTGATCCGCCGAGATCCCACGCGTGGTTGGCGCGGCCCAGCATCACGTTGCCGTTGGTGCCCCAGCCGCGGCCGACCTCGTCGTTCAGCTCGGGCAGCGTCCCGGTCTCGCGGGCCCGCACGAGCAGTTCCGTCGAACCGAGGCTGCCGGCACCGAGGAACAGGTACTTCGCGCCGAGCTGTTTCCTCGCCACGACCGCGCCGTCCTCGGCGGTCTCGTGCACGGTGAGGACGTAGGTGCCATCGGTCTGGCGGGTGATCCCGCGGACCTGGTGCAGCGTCTTGATGGTCACGTTCCCGGTGCCCAGCGCGGCCGCGAGGTAGCTCTTGTCGAGGGAACGCTTGCCGTGGTTGTTGCCGTAGATGACCTCCGACGCGAGCGCCGACCGCGGCACCGTGCCCGCTTCTTCCCGCTTCATGTACTCGAAGTCGTAGACGCTGGGCACGAACACGGTCCTGAGTCCCGCTCGTGCCGCCGCCTTCCGGGAAACCCGCGCGTAGCGATAGGAACGGCAGGTTTCGAACCAGTCCCGGTCGATGTCGTTCACGCCGAGGGTCCGGTTTGCCCGCGGGAAGTACGTCCCGTACATCTCGTCCGCGTCGACGTCGGGCAGGATCTCCTCGAAGTACGAGCGCTTCGGCGTCACGGCCATCGCGCCGTTGACCAGCGAACCGCCGCCGACGCCCCGGCCGACGTAGACGGACATGTCGCCGTAGTTCACCCTGTCGAGCACGCCGGGGTACCGCTTGATGTCCCGGTTGGCCAGGTCAAGCCACAGGAACGACGCGAGCGGGGCCTGTGTGCGGTCCTTGAACCACGCGGCCCGCCGGTCGGGCCGGAGCATGTCGCAGAAGACCTTGCCGTCCGGGCCGGGGTCGGCCCACAGCTTGCCCATTTCGAGCATGACGGTGGGAATCCCGGCTTCGCCGAGGCGGAGCGCGGTGACCGCGGCGCCGTAGCCGGTGCCGACGACCACCGCCGTCGAGAAGCCCGGGGTCGTTTCTTCGGCCTGAGCGGTGGAAATCGTGGTGAGCCCGAGAGCGGCGGCGGAGTTGAGCGCGGTGAACCCGAGGAACTTGCGGCGCGACAGTGGGGACATGGGCCGATGATCGCCCGCCGTTCGAGGCACCTTCAAGACCGAATCCGAAATGGATTCGCGTCAGCTGGGTAAACACCGTTTATTTTCACTCGAACGGGGTGATTCCAGGGATCCCCTGGGTGGCTTCCCCGATGTGTCCCAGACCGCCACAGACCACTCTTTCCGGTCATGAGACGTCTTCTCGCAGCGGCCGCGGCCGCACTCTCCGCCGCCGCCCTCGTCGCCCTCCCCGGCCACGCCTCCGCGGCGTCGTCCCCCGTGCCCGAGTTCGACTTCTCCGCATGCCCCGCTCCGCCCGCCGACGCCGACCCCGGCACCTGGCGCTGCGAAGCCTTTGTCTCCCAAGGGGTCCTGACCATCGGCGCCCGCGAGATCCCGATCGGGGAGATGCGGCTGACGTTCTCCGAGGGCAAAGTGGACGGAAAGTTCGCGCAGGTCTTCGGCGAACTGCGGCACGCTCCCGCCCGGATCCCCGGCACTTTCGGCGCGAGCCTGCAGCTGAAGTACGGCGGCTACTCGGACTTCCTGTCGAACGACGAGCGCCGCGGCGAGCTGGACCTCTACGCGGTCCTGCGGCATCCGTTGCTGCCCAAGGGATGCACGATCGGCACGCTCGAAGCGCCACTCCACTCGGTGGTCAAGGACGATCCCACGGTGCCCTTCGAGGTGATCTCGCAGAACCCGAAGACGGTGAAGTTCGGCGTCGTCGACGCCCAGCTCACCGTGCCGCGCACGACCGGCTGCGGCCCCCTGGCGCGAGCGGCCGACCAGCTGCTCGGCCTGCCGTCGCCGAGCGGGGAGAACACCTTCAAGCAGGTGACCTACGTCCAGTTAAAACCCCTCTGACTCCCCGCGTTTCGTCCTCTGAATGCGGTAGTCGCACGCGCAAGGGCCGCATCCAGAGGACGAAACGCATGAGGACGCCAGGGCCTTGACCGCGTGGTTCCGGACCTGCCGACGGCTGCGACCCGGGCCACGCGATCAAGGAACACCCTCGATGAAGTCGAAGTGACCCCCGATCGACCGCGGCTTACTTCTTCTTGGTCACCCAGATGGTGATGGTCGCGGTCACGACGGGTTTCCCGTTCGTGTCCGTGATCGTCACCGGCACGGGGAGCTCGAAACCCTCGTCGCCGAATTCCGGCAACTCCGGCAGCTCGGCGACGGCCCGCAGGCCGGTCTCGGCCTTCGCCACGTACTCGACCGTCATCCCCTTGGGCAGCCAGCGATGCGTCGTCGGGACGGTCGCCTCGGCGAGCATGCCCATGGCGATCTCGGCGAGGTTGCATGCCGCTATCGCGTGAAAAGTCTTGATGTGGTTGTAAACACCCCACCACTTCGGGGACGTCACCTCACACCGGCCGGGACGCAGTTCGCGCACCGACGGGAGCACCGTCCGGAAGTACGGCACACGCAGGCACATCGCCGCCGAGAACAGCTGTTTGCCGACCGGCTTCCCGGCCAGCCGGTTCCACATCGCGTAGGTCGGATTCTGCGCCATCACGGTCTCCTCATCATGTTACTCGTCAGTAGCATAACCGGACCGCAGGCTATATTCGCAACCGTGGCTCATCGGCTCTTCCTCCTCCGGCACGGCCAGACCGAATGGTCCGTCAACGGACGGCACACCGGACGCACCGACATCCCGCTCACGACAGCGGGCGAAGGGCAGGCCCGCGCGGCGGGCGGCACCCTGCGCGCGGTGCTCGGCGGCAACCCGGCGCTCGTCCTTTCCAGCCCTCGCACCCGCGCGCTGCGGACGGCCGAGCTGGCCGGTCTGCGCGTCGACGAGATCACCGAAGAACTGGCCGAGTGGGACTACGGCGACTACGAGGGCGTCACCACCCCGGTGATCCGCGAGACCGCTCCCGGTTGGACGGTCTGGTCTCATCCGGTCCCCGGCGGCGAAAGCGCGGAGGACGTCAACGCCCGCGCCGACAAGCTGATCGACCGCGTCCGCGAACCGCTCGCCAAGGGTGACGTGATCCTGGTCGGCCACGGGCACTTCAGCCGCGTCCTGGTCGCGCGCTGGGTCGGCCTGCCGTCTACAGCGGGCGTCCACTTCGGACTCGACCCGGCGGGTGTCGCGGTGCTCGGCGACGAACGCGGCGAGCCCCAGATCGAACACCTCAACCTGCTCCCCACGACGGAGGACTAGTGGCCGACGAACGGATCCGACGCATCCGCGAAGAAGACGTGGACGCCGTCGTCCAGCTCGTCTACGACCTCGCCGAGTTCGAACGCGCCCCGGACGAATGCCACCTCACGCCAGAGCAGCTGCGCGTCGCACTGTTCGGCGAGGCGCCGGGCCTGTTCGGGCACGTCGCCGAGGTCGGCGGCGAGATCGTCGGGTACGCGCTCTGGTTCCTCAACTTCTCCACCTGGCGCGGCGTGCACGGCCTCTACCTCGAAGACCTCTACGTCCGCCCCGAACAGCGCGGCTCCGGTCTCGGCAAGGCGCTCCTGGCCACCCTCGCGGCGGTCTGCGTCGAGCGCGGTTACGCCCGCCTCGAATGGTCGGTGCTGAACTGGAACCCGGCTCAGGGCTTCTACAAGTCGCTCGGCGCGGTGCCGATGGACGAGTGGACCGTGGACCGGCTCACCGACGAACCCCTGAGGGCGCTCGCCGCCCAGATCTAGGAGTCGCGTTCCTCCCGTTCGCGGCGCGCGGCGCGGCCGGCGGCGCCGTCACGTTCGGCGGCCTCTTCCTCGGTCTCGCCTTCCTGAAGCCCGAGCGCCCACGCGCGGGACGGGCGGCGGAACAGCAGCACGAGGACGGCGACGCCGATCAGGCCCAGCGGCACGCCCCACAGCGGCTGCCCGGACGGGCCCGCGCCGTACCAGCCGACCCCGACCAGAATCAGCGCGACGACCACGCCGGGCGACCTCGCCCAGGTCTTCCCCAGCACCAGCCCGGCCGCGCAGGCCACCGTTCCGGCGGCGAGGACGAGGTAATAGGTGACCTCGGCCAGGAGGTTCTCCGGTCCGGCCTGGCCGTTGACCAGGAGCAGGACCGCGAACACGATCAGGGCGAGCCCCGGCAGCGCGGTGATGGCCCCGGCGAGGCGGACTTCACGGGGCGCGGGCGAGAGTTTGTCGGCGATGGACACGGCGAAACAGCCTTCCAGGCTTCCGGACACGGCACTCCACCAGGGCGGGTCACCGTACGTGAGCACTTTCGATCGTATGCCACCCGGTCGGCCGTTTTCGTCCGGCCGCCGACAGGGAAAAAATGAGGGTGTCGTCGATGAGCGGGCGGTCGGCCCGGGTGCACTTGTCACGACTGAGCTGTCACTCACCGGCAGTGAAGGAGGGACGCCCGCCACAGGGGCCACACGGTGCTGTCTCAAGGGCGTGCTGCTTCGAGGACGCCTCGCGCGGCTGAGCTTCGCGTCACGTGAAGCTCCCACCTTCGGGCCGTAGTCACTTACCCTGCGGTATGTGCGTGCCATCCTCGTCGTGAATCCCCAGGCCACCTCGACCACCGCCGGTGGCCGTGACGTGCTTGCGCACGCACTGGCCAGCCAGGTCAAACTCGACGTGGTGGAGACCGACTACCGCGGCCACGCGATGGCCGTGGCGCGGTCCGCCGCCCGTGACGGGATCGACCTGGTGGTCGCCCACGGCGGCGACGGCACGGTCAACGAGGTGGTCAACGGCCTCCTCGCGGACGCCGACGGCGATCCGGGCAAGGTAGGCGGCGTCCCCATGCTCGGTGTCGTGCCGGGCGGCTCGGCGAACGTCTTCGCCCGCGCGCTGGGCATCGCGCACGATCCGGTGGAAGCGACCCATCAGCTCCTCAACGCCATCGAGAACGACCGGAGCCGCAAAGTCGGCCTCGGGATCGCCGACGGCCACTGGTTCACCTTCAACGCCGGCCTGGGCTGGGACGCCGACGTCGTCGGCCGCGTGGCCAAGCGCCGGGGCAAGCAGACCACCACGGGGCTCTACGTGAGGGCCGCGGTGGCGTCGCATCTGCGGCCTCCGCTCGGCCGTCCGCCCCTCACCGTCAGGATCCCGGGTGAAGAGCCCACCGAAGTGCTGACCGCTTTCGTGTCGAACACCGATCCGTGGAGTTACCTGGGGGACCGTCCCGTCCACCTGAACCCGGGCAGCTCGTTCGACGCCGGATTGGGCCTTTTCGCGTTGAGCGGTCTGAAATTGCCCACCGTGTTCAAGCATGTACGGCAAGCATTGCTCACGAAGAGCAACCAACGCGGACGACGTCTCCTTCGTCACGATGACCTGCCGATGATCCGCATCGACGCTGCTGAACCGGTAAACTTCCAGGTGGACGGCGACCTCGTCGGCCAGCGGAAAAGAGTGGAGTTCTTCAGCGTCCCGGAAGCACTGACGGTAATCGTCTGACGACCGGACCACTGATCGCCTGCGGCAAAGTACGACCTGCCGCTCATCGACGCAGAACCTCCGCTCACCGCATCGGCCTTCCCTTCGGGAGGCCGTTTCGGAACGAAACCGCAGGTCAGAAGCGTCGCTCGGCCGGGTGAGCTGACTCACCGATCTTCAGAAAACCCTTGTCGAAACGGGTGCTTCGTGAAAGCATTCACAAGCACCCAAAAAAACGACCGCCATGACGACTATGGCGCGGAGTACCGCGCCGTTATGAAGGAGCTCAGAAACATGGACTGGCGCCATGACGCGGCCTGCCGAGACGAGGACCCCGAGCTGTTCTTCCCCGTGGGAACCAGCGGTCCTGCTCTGTCGCAGGTAACTCAGGCGAAATCCGTGTGCCACCGTTGCACCGTCGCTTCCGACTGCTTGGCCTGGGCATTGGCCAGCGGGCAGGACGCAGGCGTGTGGGGCGGGATGAGCGAGGACGAGCGACGGGCCCTGAAGCGCCGTCGTACGCACATCGGCACGCGTACCTCCGCCTGAGTTTTTCAAGACTCAGCTTTTCAAGACTCAGCACGCTTCATCGCAGCACCTAAAAACTCGGCAAGAACCCCAAGCTTCGGGAAATCCCGCGGCGCAGTGGCTGTATGGCCCTGCGTTGCGAGGTGATACCTACCCGACTTGAGCTTAACAAGCGAGGCCGACACACCCCTATGCGGGGTATGGCTTCCAGGACTTTTTCCCAGTCCTCCCGCGGAACCGTTACAGGGCCGGCGCCACTTCTCTTCGGGCGCCGGCCCTAAAACGTGTCCGGATGAGACTGTCCCTTGAGGATGATCACAAGGGACAGTCCACTGCGGACTCCCGAACTCACAGACGGCGGGACAGCGGGATCCGCAGGGCCGCTTCGGTTCCCGCCCGGCGGCCGCCGGATTCCTCGGACTCCCCGCGCAGACCGCGGATCGACAGCGAGCCGCGCAGTTCCGACTCCACCAGGGTCCGCACGATCTGCAGTCCGAGACCGTCGCTGCGTTCCAGGGAGAACCCCGAAGGCAGTCCGCGCCCGTTGTCGCGGATGACGACGTCGAGCCAGCGGGCGGACCGTTCCACCTCGAGTTCGACCTTGCCCGGCCGTCCGTCGGGGAACGCGTGCTCGATGGCGTTCTGGACCAGTTCGGCCAGCACCATCACCAGTGGCGTCGCGATCTCGGCGACGACGACGCCGAAAGAGCCCTTGCGCGAAAGCCCGACCTGCGATTCGGCCGTCGCGACCTCGCCGACCATCGGGAGGACGTTGTCGAGCAGCTTGTCGAGGTCGACCCGTTCGTCCACCGAGATGGACAGCGCCTCGTGCACCATCGCGATCGACGAAACCCGGCGCACGGACTCGCCGAGCGCGAGCCGCGCCTCCTCGCTGGAGGTCCGGCGCGACTGGAGCCGCAACAGCGCGGCGACGGTCTGCAGGTTGTTCTTCACCCGATGGTGGATCTCACGGATGGTCGCGTCCTTCGAAAGGAGGGCGCGGTCACGGCGCTTCACCTCGGTGACGTCGCGCACGAGCACCAGCGCGCCGGCGGCCTGCCCGGCGGGGCGCAGCGGCAGCGCACGGAACAGCACGACGGCACCGCGGCGGGAATCCGCCTCCGTGCGGCTGCTGGGCTTGCCGTCGAGCGCCTCGATGATCCGGTGCGACACCTCGGTCGCGTCGAACGGGTCGCGGATGAGCGACCTGGTCAGCGGCGCGAGTCGCTGGCCGACGAGATCGGACTCATGCCCCATCCGGTGATAGGCCGACAGCCCGTTCGGGCTGGCGAAGACCACGGTGCCGGTCGGATCGAGGCGGATCAGGCCGTCGCCGACCCGCGGGCTGGTGTGCGTGTCCGTCTGGTTCCCCGGGCTGGGGAAGGTGCCGTCGACGATCATCTGGCACAGGTCGCCCGCGCTGCCGAGATAGGCGATTTCGAGCGGGCTCGGCACCCGCGAAGCCGCCAAGTTGGTCTCGCGGCTGAGGACGGCGATCACCGTGCCGCCGAACACCACCGGGATGGCCTCGCGGCGCATCGGCAGGTCGCGGTACCAATGCGGGTCTTCTTCGCGGCAGATCCGCACCTCGCGGCTCGCCTTGGCCAGCTGGGGGTGCTCGCCCTCGGTGAACCGGGAGCCGACGACGTCCTCCGGATGGGCCGTCGGCGCCGTCGTCGGGCGCGCGTGCGCGACGCACACGTAGTCGCCGCCGTCGGGCTGCAGCTCTTCCGAGACGGCGACCCAGAGCAGGAAGTCGGCGAAGGACAGGTCGGCCAGCAGCTGCCACTCGGCGACCACGGTCTGGAGATGGTCCGCGGCTTCACCGGACATGCCGGTGTTCTCCGCGAGCAGATCGGAAAGGGTGGACACGTCCCCATCCAAGCAGGGTGAGGGCCGCATGACACACTGGAGAGGTTGACCCTGGCCCAGCGGTGTCGTACCACCCCGCGAGGGCCACTCGGACGAGGAGTGAAACATGTCGAAGCGCGCCCGCAAGCGTCGCGACCGTAAGAAGAACGGCGCGAACCACGGCAAGAAGCCCAACTCCTGATCATCGATCAGACTGCGAAGGCCCCCGCACCGATCCGGTACGGGGGCCTTCGCGTGTCTTGAGCCGGGCTATTCGAAAGTCTGCTCGATCTTGACCTCGGTGCGCTCGATGGTGATCGCGCCCTTGGTCTGCACGGTCTGACGGATCGAGGCCCGCAGCCGGGACTTCAGATCGTCCGGCGCGTGGTCACCACCGCACTTGCGGGCGAGCAGCTGCTTGATGTGCTCGTCGATGCCGTATTCCTCGAGGCACGGCGGGCAGTCCTCGATGTGCTTGCGCAAGGCCTCGTCGCGCTCGGCGCTGCACTCCTTGTCGAGCAGGAGGTAGATGTCGGCGAGAGCTTCCTCGCACTTGACCTTGTCGTCAGCGCTCGCGCAGTAGTCGTCGGTCATCGCCCCGCCACCTCCTGCTGTTTGCCGGCGCGGATGAAGCCCCGTTCACGGGCGACGTCGGCGAGCAGGTCACGGAGCTGGGCGCGGCCGCGGTGCAGCCGGGACATCACGGTGCCGATGGGCGTGTCCATGATCTCGGCGATCTCCTTGTACGCGAAACCTTCGACATCGGCGAGGTAGACCGCGAGGCGGAACTCCTCCGGCAGCTTCTGCAGCGCTTCCTTGACGTCGACGTCGGGCAGGTTGTCCATCGCCTCGACCTCGGCCGAGCGCAGCCCGCTGGAGGTGTGACTCTCCGCCTTGGCGATCTGCCAGTCGGTGATCTCCTCGGTGGGCTGCTGCACCGGCTGGCGCTGACGCTTGCGGTAGCCGTTGATGTAGGTGTTCGTGAGGATGCGGTACATCCACGCCTTGAGGTTCGTACCCGCCTTGAAGGACGCGAAGGCGGCGTACGCCTTCAGGTACGTCTCCTGGACGAGGTCCTCGGCGTCGGCCGGATTCCGGGTCATCCGCATGGCGGCCGAGTACAACTGGTCGAGCAGGGGCATCGCGTCCCGCTCGAAGCGCTCGGCCCGCGCGGCCGCCTCTTCGGCGTCCGTGCCCGTGTCCGGCGCGGGATTCTGCGTGCTCGGCAAACCGTTCCCTTCCCGATCGGCGTCGATGCGCTTGTGCGCATGAGACGCCGTCGAGTTTACGCGCGGACGGATCACCTGGCCGCCCGGCGTGCGCGGGATCAGGATTCGGGGAGCTTCGAGTGTGGTGGACACGTGCCTTTCAACAGTGCGGCCCGGCCGGGCATTCCCGGAGCGCTCGTAGACTCCGCCCATGGCAGGCAAGGGAACCCCGGCGACGGCGCTGCTGGCGAAGCAGAAGGTGGCGCACGTTCTGCACGCCTACGACCACGACCCGCGGGCCGAGTCGTACGGCCTCGAAGCCGTCGAAGCACTGGGGCTCGACCCCGCGCGCGTCTTCAAGACCCTGGTCGCCGAGGTCGACGGGAAACTGACCGTCGGCGTGGTCCCGGTCACCGGCCAGCTGGACCTGAAGGCGCTGGCGGCCGCCGCGGGCGGGAAGAAGGCGAAGATGGCCGACCCCGCGGCCGCGCAGCGCGCGACGGGGTACGTGCTCGGCGGGATCTCGCCGCTCGGGCACCGGAGCAGGCTGCCGGTGGTGATCGACGCCTCGGCGGAGCGGTTCGAGACCGTGCACTGCTCGGCCGGGCGCCGCGGGCTGGAGGTCGAACTCGCGCCTGGCGACCTGGCCCGGCTCACCGGTGCCGTGGTGGCTCCGATCGCGGGGTGAGTTCCCGCGCGGGCTTCTCGCAAGTAGTCGGCTGAACGCGGCGGCTGGAGCTTGGGTCGGGGTGGTCGTGAGTGGCAAGTGTCGTTCTAACGGCACTTGCCACTCACGACCACCCCGACCCACTCGTCACCGCCGCCCTGCCCGCTTGAAGTACGTGATGGCGCGCCTGGGGCGAACGTGACGATCCACAGTCCGTCGCTCCCGCACCGCGTTCAGAGGACGAAACGCGGGAGGAAGGGTTCACCCTCGGGAGGGAGCGGGATCGGTCCGAAGCGGGAAGATCACCCGCCCCTGCTCGGGAATCGTCGTCCGCAAGCGAACGACGACCTTGGGGAGCGACGAAATGACCAAGACCGTGCCCGACGTGCCGAGGTGGGCGAGCCTCGCCGCCCACGCGACATTGCTGACGACCCTGCCGTCCGGACTGTGGCGGATCGCGATGGGCCTCGGCGTCCCGGTCGGGTTCACCGAACAAGGTCTGGGCGAGTTCGGCATCCCCGGCTGGGGAACGGCCTACGTCTTCGGGCTGAGCCTCCTCGCCGAGTCGCTCGCGTTCCTCACCCTCGGGCTCGTCCGGCCGTGGGGAGAGGTGTGGCCGCGCTGGATCCCGGGGCTTCGCGGCCGGAGGATCCCGCCGCTCGCCGCGATCGTCCCGGCCGCCGCGGGCGCGATCGCCTTGACCGTGATGAGTGTCCAGGCGCTGGTGCGCCGGGTGGGGGCCGGCTCGTCGATGCCGCCGGGAACCTGGGAGGAATCGCCGGTCTACGGCGTCGTCATGGCCGTCTGTTACGCGCCGCTGCTGCTCTGGGGGCCGCTGCTGGCCGCGGTCACCGTGCACTACGCCCGGCGACGGTTCTCAGGCGAGCGGCCGCAGTACACGCTCGAGCCACTCGGCGGCCGCGCGTGACACGCCTTCGAGGTCGGCGCTGAGGTTGTGGTCGCCCTTGAGCACCACGATCTCGTGATGCGGACCCGCCTTGGGCAGGCCGAAGGGGTCGCGTTCGCCCTGCACGACCAGTGTCGGGACCTCGACGGCGTCCAGTTCACCCTGCCTCGTCTTCTCCGGCTTGCCCGGCGGGTGTTCGGGGAAGGCCAGGCAGAGCACAGCCACCGCCTGCCCCGCCGCGGCGGTCCGGCAGGCGACGCGGGCCCCGGAAGACCGGCCGCCGAACACGATCGGGAGATCGTCGAAACGCTCGGAAATCTCGTCGGCGACGGTGAGCCAGGCGGTGTCGAGTTGCGTGGCGGGAGCGGGAGCCCGGCGGCCCGCGACCCGGTACGGCTGCTCGACGAGCGCGACGTGCACGCCGGCCGCCTGCGCCGCCCGCGTGACCGCGACCAGGTCCTTCGCGCCGATCCCGCCGCCCGCGCCGTGGCCGAGCATCAGCACCGCGACGCCCTCCTCGGCACAGTGCAGTTCGGCCCGCGCGGGGCCGTAGGCGGTGTCGATCTCCAGCTTCGTCATGAGTTCGGCAGGTCGAAGAGCGCGCTTTCGGCGGCGGGCTCGACCCGGTCCAGCAGCTCGGGGCCGTTGTTGCGGACACTGTTGACCAGGCTGGACACCGGCCGCAGCTCGATCGTGTCGACCAGGTCCGCCGCGGGCGGGACGAGCAGGTCGGTGACGTCGGGCCGGTCGGGGTCGAGCCAGGTGTCCCACTTCTCGCGCGGCATCAGCAGCGGCATGCGGTGGTGGACGTCGGCGAGCCTGCCCACCGAGTCCGTGGTGATCACGGAGAAGGTGATCAGCGGGTCGGCGTCCTTGTCGTCCTTCGGCCGCCAGGTCTCCCAGATCCCGGCGAACGCGAGCGATCCGTCACCGGGGCCGGTCATGAAGAAGGGCTGCTTCTCCTTGCCGTCGCGCCGCCACTCGTACCAGCCGTCGGCCGGGACCAGGCACCGCCGCGAGGAGACCGCCTTCTTGAAGGACGGCTTCTCCTTCGCCGTCTCGGCGCGCGTGTTGATCATCTTCGAGCCGACGCCGGGGTCCTTCGCCCAGAACGGGACCAGCCCCCAGCGCATCATCCGCAGCGACCGGACGGCGGGCTCGTCTTCGAGCACCGCGCCGTCGGCGTCACGCGGATGGCGCTGCACCACGGTGGGGACGTCCTTGGTCGGCGCCACGTTGTGATCGGTCCGGATCCGGCCCTCGGTCAGGTCCACCGCGGCGAATTCGTCGATCAGCGCCGCGGGGTCCTTGGTGGCGGCATAGCGCCCGCACATGCGAAAACCTCCCTAATCGACAGTCATCGTTACACGCCGGCCAGGCGATGGCGAGCAGCATGGGATCATTGTTCCGCGGTGTTCGAAGAGCAGGAGGCGGTTTGACGGGCAAGGACTGGCGCAGGCTGGACGAATCCGATGTGCGGATCCGCCCCGGCAAGGGCACCAGGCCGCGCAGCAAACGTCGTCCCGAGCACGCCGACGCCTCCACGGCGATGGTCATCGGGAAGGACCGCGGGCGCTGGACCTGCGCGATCGACTCGGATCCGGGGCGGGTCGTCACCGCGATGCGGGCCCGCGAGATGGGCCGGGTCTCGGTCGTCGTCGGCGACACCGTCGGCATCGTCGGCGACGTGAGCGGCAAGCCGGACACCCTCGCCCGGATCATCCGGGTGGAGGAACGCTCCAGCGTGCTCCGCCGGACAGCGGACGACACCGATCCCTACGAACGGGTGGTCGTCGCCAACGCCGAGCAGCTGCTGATCGTGACCGCGCTGGCCGATCCCCAGCCGCGCACCGGCTTCATCGACCGCTGCCTCGTCGCCTGCTACGCGGGCGGCCTCGAACCGGTCCTGTGCCTGACGAAGGCCGACCTGGCGAGCCCGGACGAACTCCTCGCCGGCTACGCGGGCCTCGACATCCCCGCCGTGGTCACCCGGCACGACGAGTTCCCGGACGAGCTGGTCGGGCGGCTCAAGGACCGGGTCACCGCGCTGGTCGGGCATTCGGGGGTCGGGAAGTCCACTTTGGTCAACCGGCTGGTGCCCGACGCCGGACTGGCGACCGGTGTGGTCAGCGCGGTCGGCAAGGGCAGGCACACGTCGGTCGCGGCGGTCGCGCTCCCGCTGCCCGACGGCGGCTGGGTGGTCGACACCCCGGGTATCCGCTCGTTCGGCCTCGCGCACGTGACCGCCGACGACATCGTGCTCGCGTTCGAGGAGTTCGCCGCGGCGGCCGAGGAATGCCCGTCCGCCTGCGGGCACCTCGGGTCGCCGTCGGACCCGGACTGCGCGCTCGACGACGTCGTGACAGAGGGTGACGCAAGTTCGGAGCGTTTAGCCTCTTTGCGCCGCCTTCTGGGCTCCCGAGCCGGACATGAGGACGATCGGTAACTAATTCCGACCTCGCGCGATAACCCGTTCGGATTAGATCAACTTTTCTGAGGGGTCCTCTTGAAGCGCGTAACCATGCTCGCCGCCGTCGCCACAGCCGCCGTCCTGGCGCTGTCCGCCTGCGGTGGCGAGAAGCAGTCCGGCGCGGCTGCTCCCGCTCCTTCCGAAGCGAAGAGCTCGCTTTCGTCGCCGCTCGGCGACCCGATCCAGCTCGCGGCCCTGAGCCGCGAGAGCACCAAGAAGGCCAAGTCGTCGAAGATGACGATGGAGGCCATCGCGGGCACCCAGAAGAACACGGCGTCCGGCCAGGGCGTGTACGACGGCGAGAACAGCAAGCTCGCGATGGTCATGGACAGCGACGGCAAGAAGCTCGACATGCTGTTCATCGACAACGCGCTGTACTTCAAGCTCGACGCGGAGGACAAGGCCGAGCTGAAGACCGACAAGGCGTACGTGAAGATCTCGCCCGACGGCCAGGACCCGCTCTCGCAGCTGCTCGGCAAGATGATGTCGAAGGCCGTCAAGGAAAGCGACCCGTCGCGCACCCTCGAGCAGATCTCGAAGGCCGGGAAGATCACGAAGTCGGACCAGGTCGAGCTGAACGGCGAGCAGACCAACCACTACGTCATCGAGGTCGAAGCCGAGAAGGCCATCGCGCTCATCATGGGCGACATCGGCATCCCGCTGCCCGCCGAGGCCGTGAACCAGCTCAAGGCGAAGCTCGAAGGCAAGAACGTCAAGATCCTCACCGAGCTGTGGCTGAACGCCGACCAGCTGCCGGTGCAGGTCATCTCGGACCAGACCGCGTTCGTGAAGGCCATGGGCGCCCCCGGTGACGGTGTCGCCAAGACCACGATCAAGTACACCGAGTGGGGTGTTCCCGTGAACCTCACCGTCCCGCCCGCCGACCAGGTCGGCGACATGGCGGAGCTCGCGAAGAAGGCCGGCGGCCGGTAATGCGCGCCACTTTCAAGCTTGCCGCGGTGGCCGCGGCCCTGACCCTCGTGGTGACGGGCTGCGGCACCCGCCCGGACGCGACGGCCGAGAACAAGGGGGGCGAGCTCGGGCTGGCCACCCCGTTCACCGACGCGCTCGGCCTCGTCGAGGCCGCGAAGCAGGGGACGCGGAAGACCAAGTCCTCCAAGACGACCATCGACGCCATGCTCGGCGCCGAAAAGGTCACGGGCACCGTGATGGCGTTCTACGACGGTCCCGCTTCGAAGATCGACGCGAACATCACTTCGGCCGGTGAAGCGGTCACCATGCGTCTGGTGGGCCAGACCCTGTTCATCAAGCTGGCCCCGACGGTGAAGGCCGGGCTCAAGACGGACAAGAACTGGGGGAAGATCGAGCTGAACAGCGAAGATCCCCAGATGAAGGCCATCGGGAAGGCCATGCAGAGGTCGTTCGAGATGGGCGACCCGATGAAGCAGCTGGAGCTGGTCGAAAAGACCGGCAAGATCCTCAGGTCTGAGCAGACCCAGCTGGACGGCGTCCCGGTGAACCACTACTTCGTCGAATTCGACGCCAAGAAGCAGTTCGACCTGTTCCTCGGCGACGAGGCCCCCGCCGACGAGCGCGCGAAGATCGAGAAGCGGCTCGAAGGCAAGGATCTGCGGATCCCGGCCGAACTGTGGTTCAACGCCGAGCAGCTTCCCTTGAAGATGACCATGGACATGACCTCGTTCATGAACTCGGTGGGAGGACGCCAGACCACCGAGGCCAAGTCGACCTACACCTACAGCGACTGGGGCACGCCGGTGGAGGTCATTCCGCCGCCCGCCGCGGAGGTGGGCGACTACGCCGAAATGGCGAAGCAGGGAATCTAGCTTTCGTTGCGCGTGAAGGCCCCCTTCCCTCGGCTGGTCATTCAAAACCTCAGCCGAGGGAAGGGGGCCTTCACGCGTTTCCGGACCAACGGACGGTGGAAATTCACGCGATAGGCGCTACGGTAGTGGTACAGACCATTCACCCGAGGGAGTCCTATGCGTGCCACCGGATTCGCCATCGTCTGTACCGCTCTCCTGCTGCTGGGAGGCTGTTCCGGCGAGGAAAAACCGGCGGCGGCCGCCACCGACGCGGCGCAGCTGGCCTCGGTCGCCGGCGCGGGCACGCAGAAGGCCCGGTCGTCCAAGATCGCGCTGGAGACCACTGCCGAAGACGGCCGTAAGGTCGTGGTGACCAGCTCCGGGCTCTACGAGGGAGCGAACAGCAAGTTCTCCATGGTCGCCGAGGTCGGGGGCGAGAAGCGGGACCTGATCTTCGCCGACGGCGTCCTCTACTACCACCTGTCCGACGCCCAGGTGCAGGAGCTCAAGACCGACAAGGAATGGGTCAAGCTCACCGCCGACGGCAAGGACGCGCTCTCCGCGGCCAACGGCGCGCTGATGACGGACGTCGTCGAGACGATGGATCCGACGCGCACGATCGACCGGATCTCCAAGTCCGGCAAGGTCACCAAATCCGAGCAGGCCGACCTGAACGGGACGGCCACCACGCACTACGTCCTCGACCTCGGCGGAGCGCCGGCCGAGGTGTGGCTGGACGCCGAACAGCGCCCGGTGCGGGTCACCACCGGCAAGACCACGGTCAACTACGACAGCTGGGCCTCCGACGTGGTGATCATCGCGCCGCCGCCCGAGGCGATCGGCGACAGCCGCTGAGCCGTTCCCCCGATCGGGGCGAGGCCCCTGGTTGTGTTTCGCTTGAGCACCCGCCCTTGAAAGCAGGTCCTCATGCGGAGAACGGCCCTGCCCGCCGTCGTGCTCGCACTCGGCGCACTGCTCGGCGCGTGTGACAGCGAAACAGTCTCGTTCGCCGACGCCCGCGCGCTCGCCGACGGAGCCGCGTCCGCCATCGACGGGAAGGCCGCGAAGTTCACCACCGACGTCACGGCGGGCTCGACGCGCTCGAAGAGCCAGGGGCAGGCCCGGGCCGCGCGAACGGGCACCGCGCTGGCCATGACCACGGACTTCCTCGGCGAGCCGCTCGAACTCCGGCTGGTCGACAAGATCGTCTTCGCCAAGGTCCCCGCGAGCGCCCGTGAAGACATCCCCGGCGGTAAGCCCTGGGTCAAGGTCTCCTCCGACGGCGCGGACCCGTTCTCGCAGGTCGCCGGCGGCAGTATCGACCAGCTGGCGAAGCAGAACGACCCCGGCCGCGCGCTCGACCAGGTCCGGCGGGCGGGCACGCTCACCGAATCCGGGCACGCCGAACTCGACGGCGTGTCCACCGAGCACTACCGGCTGGACATCGACATGGCGGCGCTGGGCGGCGATCTGCCCGCCGGGTTGTCGGCGGAGGCCGTCGGCGAACTGAACGGCAAGCTCGGGAAGATCCCGATGGAGGTCTGGCTCGACGACGCGCGCCGGCCGGTGCAGATCGTGCTCGACCTCTCCCCCGTCCTCGCCGCTTCGGGCGTCCCGGACAGCGCGATGGCCAAGATCGTCACGCGCTACCGCGAATGGGGCACGCAGGCCGACATCCAGGCGCCGCCGCCCGAGGAGATCGGCGAGATCCCAGTGGGCTGAGCCTGTCACGTTCCCCGCACCTGTCTCGTCCAGCTCGTGAAGGCGGACAGGAGGGACCAACATGCGCGTGATGGTGATCGGGGCGACCGGGGTGCTGGGACGGCCGCTGGTGCGGCGGCTGCTGGCCGAGGGCCACGAGGTGAGCGGGCTGGCCCGCGGTGAAGACCGGGTCGCGGCCGTGCGCGGCACCGGCGCGAAACCGGTGACGGGTTCGCTGTTCGACGTCGATTCCCTGGCCGGGGCGCTGAGCGGGCACGAGGCGGTGGTGAACGTCGCGACCCGGATCCCGGACGCGCGCCACGCGATGACGGCGTCGGGCTGGGCGGAGAACGACCGCCTGCGGGTCGACGGGAGCCGGACGCTCGCGGCCGCCGCGCGACAGGTCGGCGAGCTGGGAATCGTTGTGCAGGAAGGGATTTCGTTCGTCTACGCCGACGGCGGCGACAAGGAACTGGACGAGGACGCGCCTCTCGCGGCGCACGGCCACATCGCGTCTTCGACGGTGGCGCACGCGAACATCGCGGAACTGGCGGACGAGGGACGCGCCGCGGTCCGGCTGCGGATCGGGCTGCTGGTCTCCGACGACCCGATGACCACGATGATGCTGACGGCCGCGCGGCGCGGTTCGCCGCTGATCATCGGCCGCCGGACCGACTGGACCGCGGCGATCCACCCGGACGACGCCGCGGCAGGCGCGATCGCGGCGCTGCGGGCGCCGAGTGGCGTCTACAACCTGGCCGCGGATCCGATGCGGAAACAGGAGCTCGGCGAGGCGATGGCCGCCGCGGCCGGGGTCCGGCGGCCGCGCGCGCTGCCGAAGTGGCTGGCGAACCGGGTGGGGTCGATGGCGGTGCTGGCGCGTTCGCAGCGGGTCGTCTCGACCCGGCTCACCGAAGCGACCGGCTGGCGGCCCGCACGTCCCACGCCCGGCCCTTCGTGGTTCTAGCGTGGGGTCCTAGAGGAGTTCCAGCAGGAAGGGGAGTTCCTGGGGCGCGTACCAGGCGAGTTCGTGGTCTTCGGCGTCGCCGAGGGTGAACTCCGCGTCCGGGTCGCCGAGGTCGGCCTGGTCGATCACCGCGGCGGCGGCCCGCACGGACTCGGCGGCCTCGGCCGCGTCGACGTGGATCGCGGCGACGTCGGCGATCTTCACCGGCCCGGACAGCCTGACGACGGCGGCGTCGAGATCCGGGCGCAGCGTGACCTCGTCGAGGTCGGCCGAGATCACCACGCGCCGCGGCTCGGGCTTCTCCTCGGCCGCGATCAGCCGGAGCGACGCCCTGGCGGCGTCGAGCAGCGCGGCGTACTCGAGCTCTTCGTCGGACCCGCTGGCGTAGGACTCCCGCAGCGCCGGTGTCAGCGCGAAGCCCGTGCCGCTGCGCGCCCGGAGCTCACCGGCGGTTTCGAGGTCGCGCAGCATCGCGATCGTCCCGGGTAGATAGACCCTCACCAGTGCGCACCCTTCAGCTCTTCCAACGATTCCTCGATCATCCCGGCGAGCAGGTCCACATCGGACACGGCCTTGCGGTCGCCGTTCAGTCCGAAGTAGACACCCCCGTGATACGAGGTGACCCCGATCGCCAGCGCCTGATTGCGCACCAGCGGCATGACCGGGAACATCTCCACCATCTTCGCCTGTCCCGCGTAGAGCGGCACCTGCGGGCCCGGCGAGTTCGTGATCAGCACGTTGAAGATCCGCCCCGACATCGATCCGGCCGCCCGCGCGCCCAGCGAATGCAGGGTCGCCGGCGCGAAACCGCCGACGGTCAGCAGCCCGCGCGCGGCGACCGAACGGCCCGAGTCGAGGTGGTCCGCCATCGCGTGGCCGATGTGCTGCAGCCGCAGCACCGCGTTCGGCTCGCCGACCGGGAGGTCGACCAGGTAGGCGTCGACCTGGTTCCCGACCAGCGCCGGCGTCGAGTACTCGGCCGTCTCGGCGTCGCGGACGGCCATCGGCACCAGGGCGCGCACGGTGGTGGTCGCGGTCAGGTTCGAGCCGCGGGAGAGCAGCCACTCCCGCAGCGCGCCGGTGATCGCCGCCAGCACGGCGTCGTTGACCGTGCCGCCGTGCGCGGCGCGGATCTTGCGGAAGTCCTCCAGCCGCGTGCGGACCACGGCGAACATGCGGCCGCCGGAGGTACGGACGTTGAGCGGCCCGGACGGCGCGGGCTTGACCATGGTCTTCAGCGCCGACGCGACGTCGCCGACCGTTCCGGTGACCTTGCCGGCCATCGCGGTGGCGTCGTGGGCGATGGACCGGACGTTCTCCACCAGTTCCGTCGGCCGCTGCACGGTCTCGGCGACGGCGTCGAGGATCAGCTGGGTACGGCTCGGTTCCCGGCGCGGATGCCAGTTGTCGTCGAACGGTTCCGGCTCCTGCGGGGCGGCGTCGAGGATCAGCTGCCCGAGCTCGATGGTGCCGAGCCCGTCCACCACGGATTGGTGCGTCTTGGTCACCAGCGCGACGCGGTCCCCCGCGAGCCCCTCGACGAAGTACGCCTCCCAGAGCGGCCGTCCCGGGTCGAGCCGCCTCGACATCAGCCGCGCCACGAGGTCGAACAGCTGGCCGTCGGAGCCCGGCTGCGGCAGCGCGGACCGGCGCACGTGGTAGTTGAGGTCGAAGTCGACGTCGTCGACCCACACCGGCCGGGCGAGGTGCCCCGGCACCTCCAGCACCCGCTGCCGGTAGCGCGGCAGGAACGCCAGGCGCTGCCCGATCAGGTCCAGCAGCTGCTCGTAGGTGAAGCCGTCGCGCGGTCGTTCGAAGATCGCCACACCGCCGACGTGCATCGGGGTCGAATGGTCTTCCACGTAGAGGAACGAGGCGTCCAGCGCGGAGAGGCGGTCGGGCATGGGCCGATCCTTACATAGTGGGACACTCGCCGGTGTGGGTGATGAGGCGGCGATCTCGCCGAAGGACCGGTTCCTGACGGTGTACGGCCGGAAACCGGTGCTCGAGGCATTGGACGACGCGGCTCTCGAGGTGGACAAGGTGATTCTCGCCGATACCGTGCGGGGACAGAACGCCGCCGAGATCGAGCGCGCCGCCAAGGCCGCCGGGGTGCCGGTGCAGCGGGCGAGCGCGCACCGCGTCAAGGTGCTGGCAGGCAACGGCAAACAGGACCAGGGGGTGCTGGCCGACGTCGTCGCCCCGCGGATGCGGTCGCTGCACGCGGCCTTGGACAGCGGCAGACCGCCGTCGAGGGTGCTGCTGCTCGACGGCATCACCACCCCGGCGAACGTCGGGATGATCCTGCGCACGGCGACCGCCGCCGGGCTGGAAGGTGTCGTGGTGCCGCGGCGCGGCGTCGCCGCCCTCGACCCCATGGTGGTCAAGGCCTCGGCCGGGGTCGCGTTCCGCGCGCCGGTGCTGCGGTGCGGCAGCGCGCGCGAGGCCGCCGAAATGCTCACCGAAGCCGGGTACGGCATCTTCGCGCTGGGCGCTTCGGCCGACAGTTCGGTGTTCGACGTCGAACTGCCGCAGCGCGCGGCCTTCGTGCTGGGCGGGGAGACGAACGGGGTCGGCGCCGAGGTCGGCGAACTGGTGACGGAGTGGGTGTCCATCCCGATGCCGGGCGAGGTCGAGTCGCTCAACGTCTCCGCGGCCGCCGCCGTGCTCTCGTTCGAGCTGGTCCGCCGCGCTACGACTAAGGCTTCGGGAACAAGGCGCTGAGCTCGGTCAACGTCTCCTCGACCGAGGTGTGGTGCACGCCCGCCATCCCGGCCCCCACCGCGGCGCGGACGTTGTGGGCGGCGTCGTCGACGAACACGCACCTGTCGGCAGGCAGGTCGAGCAGGCTCGCCGTGAGCAGGTAGACCTCGCGTTCGGGTTTGGCCACGCCGACCTCGCCGGAGAAGACGAGCGCGTCGAAGAACGGGTTCAGCGCCCTCTTGGCCTCGCCCGACGCCTCGGGCGCGTTCGAGAGCAAGGCCGTTTTGATGCCGCGTCCCCTGACGGCCAGCAGGAAGGCGTACAGCTCGTCCGCGCCGTCGTCCGTGAGCACCCCGACGTAGTCGATGACCAGCCCTTTCAGCACCGGCTCACCGTACACAAGCGATCACCGCCCGGTTCATCCTCTCGGGCGGTTCGTGTCGCGCCGCGGCCCGCTACCGGTCCCTTAGTTGCTGGGCGTGGCCGAGGGGGCCGCGGAGGGGGACTGCCTGATGACTTCGTACGTATTGAGACGCCTGAAACCGTGTGAGCCGCCGTATCGGGTCGCGGGCAGGCTGGTGCACCGGGTGGCGCAGCCGGACAACCAGCTCGTGCTGGATCTGCCGCTGGCGGGCGAACAGATCGTGGAGGAACCTCGGCCGCGACCCGACACGCCGGACAGGCGGCAGGTGGGCAGGCTGCTGACCACCATCCTCGAAGCCTGCGACGGGCGGCGCCCGTCGGTCCAGGTGCGGCCGATCCTCGACCCGGCGCTCCACAGCGCGCTGCTCGACAGCGGCCGTCGCCGTCCGCCGGGCGGTTACCGGCCGAAATCGATCCACCTGTGCCATCCGGCGGACGGCGTCGTCGAGGCCTGCGCGACGGTCGAACAGAACGATCGCTGCCTCGCCTTGGCCGCGCGCTTCGAGCGGACGCCGTCGGGCTGGGTGTGCACCCGCTTCCACCTGCTGAAACCGCCGCGACGCGTTTCCTCGCTCCGTCTCACGGCATGACAAAGGGGCCTTCACCGCATCGCGTGCGGTGAAGACCCCCTTCGGCTCGTCTTAGCGGCGAGGGCCCTTCTTGCCCTTCTTCTGGGAGGCGCGCTGCGCGGCACGACGCTCCCGGCGGGTCCCGCTCTGGTCGCCGCTGTCGCTGTCGGCGCTGTCCGAATGCGACTCGACGCCGCCGTCCTCGGACGGGCCCGACATCGTCAGCCCGGACTGCGAACCGCCGCCGAGACCCTTGCCCCGCAACGCGGACGGCACGGATTCGGTGTCGGTCGCCGGACCCTGGGGAGGCGTCGGACGGGCGTGCCGTCCATCGCCGTTGGCGGCCTGGCCGTTCCCGGAGCCGACACCGGCGGGCAGCGCGGACGCGGACTCCGGCGACGGGGCGGTGGGCTCGGCCTGCTCGACCTGGAGGTTGAACAGGAAGCCGACGGCCTCCTCCTTCAGCGACTCCAGCATCGCGCGGAACATGTCGTAGCCCTCGCGCTGGTACTCGATGACCGGGTCGCGCTGTGCCAGGGCCCGCATGCCGATGCCCTCCTTGAGATAGTCCATCTCGTAGAGGTGCTCACGCCACTTGCGGTCGAGCACGGTGAGCATCACCTGGCGCTCCAGGCTGCGCATCGCGCCTTCGCCGACCTTGGCGTCGATCTCGGCCTCGCGAGTGTCGTACGCGCGGTGAGCGTCTTCGAGCAGCGCCTTACGCAGCCCTTCGGCGTCGAGGTCGTCGTCCCCGGTCAGGGCGTCCCAGGAGACCTGCACCGGGTACAGCGTCTTGAGCGCCGTCCACAGCTTCTCGTGGTCCCAGTCCTCGGCGTAGCCCGAAGAGGTCTCCTCGTTGACGTACGCGTTGATGACGTCGACCAGCATGTGCTCGATCTGCTCGCGGAGATCCTCGCCCTCGAGGACGCGCAGGCGCTCGGCGTAGATCACCTTGCGCTGCTCGTTCATCACCTCGTCGTACTTGAGGACGTTCTTGCGGATCTCCATGTTCTGCATTTCGACCTGCGTCTGCGCGCTCTTGATCGCCTTGGAGACCATCTTGTGCTCGATCGGCACGTCATCCGGCAGCCGCATGGTGGTCATGACCCGCTCGACCATCGTCGCGTTGAAGCGGCGCATGAGCTCGTCACCGAGCGAAAGGTAGAACCGGGACTCGCCAGGGTCGCCCTGACGGCCGGAACGACCGCGGAGCTGGTTGTCGATCCGGCGCGATTCGTGCCGCTCGGTGCCGAGGACGTACAGACCGCCGGCCTCGCGGACCTCATCGGCTTCGGCCTTGGTCTCCGCCTGGATCTGCTCCAGCACCTTCGGCCAGGCAGCCTCGTACTCCTCGGAGTGCTCCACCGGGTCGAGGCCGCGCTCGCGCAGCTCCTCGTCGGCGATGAGGTCCGGGTTGCCGCCGAGCACGATGTCGGTACCGCGGCCCGCCATGTTGGTGGCGACCGTGACCGCGCCCTTGCGCCCCGCGCGGGCGACGATCAGCGCCTCCCGGTCGTGGTGCTTGGCGTTGAGGACCTCGTGCGGGACACCCAGCTTGAGCAGCAGCTTCGACAGGTGCTCGGACTTCTCGACACTCGTGGTGCCGACCAGCACCGGCTGGCCCTTCTCGTGCCGCTCGGCGATGTCCTCGGCGACGGCCTCGAACTTGGCTTCCTCGGTCTTGTAGATCAAGTCGGCCTGGTCGGCGCGGACCATCGGCTTGTTGGTCGGGATCGGCACCACACCCAGCTTGTAGGTCTGGTGGAACTCGGACGCCTCGGTCTCGGCGGTACCGGTCATCCCCGACAGCTTGTCGTAGAGCCGGAAGTAGTTCTGCAGCGTGATCGTGGCGAGCGTCTGGTTCTCGGCCTTGATCTCGACGCCTTCCTTGGCCTCGATCGCCTGGTGCATGCCCTCGTTGTAGCGGCGGCCGTGCAGGATGCGGCCGGTGAACTCGTCGACGATGAGGACTTCGCCGTCACGGACGATGTAGTCCTTGTCGCGCTTGTAGAGCTCCTTGACCTTCAGCGCGTTGTTCAGGTAGCCGACCAGCGGCGTGTTCGCGGCTTCGTAGAGGTTCTCGATGCCCAGCTGGTCTTCGACGAAGGCGACACCCTTTTCGCTGACACCGACGGTGCGCTTGCGGATGTCGACTTCGTAATGGATGTCGACCTTCATCAGCGGGGTCAGCCGCGCGAACTCGACGTACCAGCGCGAAGACTGGTCCGCCGGGCCCGAGATGATCAGCGGGGTCCGCGCCTCGTCGATGAGGATCGAGTCCACCTCGTCGACGACGGCGAAGTTGTGGCCGCGCTGCACGCAGTCCTCGAGGCTCCACGCCATGTTGTCGCGGAGGTAGTCGAAGCCGAACTCGTTGTTCGTGCCGTGCGTGATGTCGGCGGCGTACTGCTGGCGGCGGACCTCGGGCGTCTGGTCGGCCAGGATGACCCCGACCTCGAGGCCGAGGAAACGGTGGATGCGGCCCATCCACTCGGCGTCACGTTTGGCGAGGTAGTCGTTCACCGTGATGACGTGCACGCCCTTGCCGGAAATGGCGTTCAGGTACGCGGGAAGCACCTGGGTCAGGGTCTTGCCCTCACCGGTCTTCATCTCGGCGACCTGGCCCAGGTGCAGCGCGGCGCCGCCCATCAGCTGGACGTCGTAGGGCCGCTGGCCGAGCACACGCCAGGCCGCTTCCCGCGCCACCGCGAACGCCTCCGGCAGGAGGTCGTCGAGTGACTCGCCGTCCGCGTTCCGCTTACGGAACTCGTCGGTCTTGGCCCGCAGAGCGGTGTCCGAAAGTTCCTTGACGTCGTCTTCGAGGGTGTTGATGTGATCGGCGATGTTGCGCAGCCGCTTCACCATCTTGCCCTCGCCCGCGCGGAGCAGGCGGTTCAGCACCATCCGGTCGACCTCACTAGCTGATTGTGATCGCACCCGAGCCGGTCCCGGGCAGTCTCTTACACGGCGGCGCCGGGTTTCGCACCGCCGTCCGCCCCCATCGTAGGGAACACCTCGGTGTTCGCGCACGCACCGTCGGTCGGTACCTGACCCGGCGGGCCCGCATCACGCCTGATCCGGACAGGAAGCGGCCCGCACGCGTGCGCGTACGGGCCGCTTCATAGGCGTTATGGGTTGTCGGAGGGACCGGCTCAGCTCAGCCGGATGACGCCGTAGTCGAAGCCTCGCCTCCGGTAGACGACGCTCGGGCACCCGGCGTCGGAGTCGTTGAACAGATAGAAGTCGTGACCGACCAGTTCCATCTCGTAGAGAGCCTGGTCGACCGTCATCGGTTCCGCGTCGTGCTTCTTCTCGCGGACGACGCGACCGGGTTGATGTTCGTCAACCCCGTCATCCCAGCGCTGCTGGGGCATCTCGAACTCTTCACCGCTCTCGACGGCGAAACCGTTGGCCAGGGGTTCGGCCTCTGGCGCCTCGAGCACAGCGGTACCCGCCAGATGTCGGGTGTCGGTGGTCGTCCCACCGGCGGCCGCCATCGACGTCGCCTCGGCGACGGATTCCGGACGGCTGCGGCCGTAGTGCACGCGCCGGCGGTCGTGTGTCTTCCGCAACCTGTTCTCGAGCTTGTTGAGTGCGGAATCCAGCGCTGCGTAGAAGTCGCCTGCACACGCTTCGGCGCGTACGGCGGGGCCCCTGCCCTTACCGGTGATTTCGACGCGCTGGCAGTTCTTCGACTGACGGCGATTGGGCTCATGGAAGAGCTCCACGTCGTAACGGATGACCTTCTTGTCGTAGCGCTCTAGCCGGGCCAGCTTTTCGCTGACGAGTGCCCGATAGTGGTCGGGCACCTCCACGTTGCGGCCCTTAACGACGATGTCCATACACGACCTCCCTCGCTGAAATGACTGCGAGCTGTAGATGTGTTCACTAGGGCGCCGGTAAAGCGGGGACGAAGCCCGGATCGCGGGCGATGAGGGAACTCGGCATGCGGTCACGACGTCTCGTGGCGGATGTCCGGGTGCGGACTCAGCGCGGCTCCGGCGCCAGGGACATGGGCTGGTCACCTCCCTGCCTGCCGGGATTGCTGATAGCGCTGCACGTTAGCTGCAACACGCCGCGAGCAACAGCCCCCGAGCCGGGGGATATCAGGACGTGAGACCTCGTCACCGCACGCGACGACAGCGGCGTGTCCAGCGGGACAATCCGGCCTGCCGGGCGTCGTCCCCGTGATTTGTTTTCACGCGGACGGCGCAAACCTTCGGACAGGAAAAAGCCGAGGGTGACGCCACCAAGGGAATCCGCCGCCACCCCGGTGGAGTGGCGAGCCGTTGGAGTGTTCCCCGGAAGCTGCCTCATATCCCGTCAACGACCTTGTACCCATTCCCGTTCCCGATCATTCATCACTCTTGTAGGTGACCCCTCGATCACCCGGCGGCGGCCAGTGCGACCACCGCGGAAACGTGAATTCCGCTTATGCCCAATAGGCGCACACAAGCGGCGGCCGTCGCTCCGGTTGTGATGACGTCGTCAAGAAGCACGACACTCTCCGGGCGGGCTCCCGGGACCAGGCGGATGCGGCCGTCGAGGTTCACCGCCCGTTCGGCGCGGGTGAGTCCCACGGCGTCGCGGACCCCGGCCGTGAGCCTGAGGAGCGGCGCCACTGTCGCCGGTTTTCCCTTGCCCGCCAGCGCTTTCACGCATTCTTCGGCGAGGCGCCGGACATGCGGTCCACCTCGGACTCGCGATGCGTGCCGTCTCGACGGGACCGGGACGAGACAGGGCGGCCCTGGCTGTTGTGGCAACTGCGGCAGGGCTTCGGCGACGGCCCGCCCGAAGGACGGCGCGAGGTCGCGGCGGCCGCGTTCCTTGTAGGCGAGGATCAGGCGCCTCGCGTCGTCGGCGTAGCGGGCCAAGGCGTAGACGGGCACGAGACCGGCCGTCGGCGCACGGGTGATCTCGCTGAGCGAACCCCAAGCGGTCTGACAGGTCGCGCAGCAGGGCGCGCCGGGGGCTCCGCAGGACGCGCACCGGGCGGGGATGAGGAGGTCGAGGAGGTTGGTCATGTCTTCGAGGGTCGCTGGAGGCTCCGACAGTTTCTGGTCCCGACGTGTCGTGAGGGGTCCCCTTAGGACACTTTTCGTCCTAACCGGACCTGTCATGACGGCAGTCGAGGAGAAGTTGCCGGGGGTCGGTGGCGTGCCTGGGGAGGGCAGCTGGGAAGAAGGTCGGATGCCTGTTGAGGAGAAGGCGCCTTCGCGACGCTTAGCGGCACGGACCACATTCACTAGCATTGCTAGGAAAGCTGGCGTTACTAAAGGTCCCTTGCTCCCGCCGGGTGGGCGTGGGTCGGGGTGGTCGTGAGTGGCAAGTGTCGTTAGAACGGCACTTGCCACTCACGACCACCCCGACCCACCACTCACCGCCGCCTCACCCACCTGCAGTACGTGAAGGCCCCCTTCACGTACTCCGGCAAGGTGCGAAGGTCGAGTTCCCTCGGCTCAGCCGAGGCAAGGGGGCCTTCACGCGCAGCCGCTGTAACTGCTGGTGCACCTGGGGCGAACGTGACGACCCGGAGGGTAGCGAAGGCCTCCTTCCCTACCCTCAAGGTCGGCAAGGAGACCTTCACGGACCGGGACCAAACCAGACCGCGAGCGCCGCTCAGCCCGGGTAGAACGGATCCGCGTCGGTGACGGTGTGCGCCTGCGGCCGCCAGACCTCGCCCAGCTCGGAGGCGACCCACAGCCCGCCCGCGTCCGCGACCAGGTTCGGCCTGCTCGGCGCCGCGGTGACGCCGTGCACCGGCGGGGTCAGGTTCGAGCTGTTGAAGGTGTCCATCCGCTGCCCGTCCAGCGGCACCTTGACCACCGGCAGCGAGTTCGACGACGTCGCGGCGATCAGGTGGTCCTGGGTCGCCCAGTCGACGTCGACGACGTCCTTGAGGTCGCGTTCCTGCAGTTTCCGCGGCGCCCGCAGCGCCACCGAGTCCGCCGTCCGCACGATCGAGGCGATCACCAGCTGCCCGTTGACCACCGCGGCCAGCCGTGACCCGTCGCGCGAAAGTCGTAGTTCGGTGACCTGGCCGAGGCCGGTGAGCATGGTCGCGTCGACGCCGGCCTTCACCCAGCGGCCGTCCGCGGCCAGCGTGACCCTGGCGACGGTGTTGTGGTCGACGACCGTCCAGACCTCGCCCGAAACCCCGCCGCCGCGGGCGACCGGACGCCAGGTCGGGCGGCTCAGCCTGCCGCCGAACAGGTCCACCGAAGCGAGGTCGCGGCCCAGGTCGCCGACCCGGAGCCACTGCCTGCCTTCGCGCTCTTCGACCACCGCGAGCCGTTTGCCGTCGACGGACTGCCCGGCGCTGATGACCTTGTAGCCGCCGTTGCCCGCGGGCCCGCCGACCGGCGCCCCGTCGCCGAGCGACCGGACCCGCCCGTTCACGGTCATCAGTCCCAGCAGCTCCGAGTTGGGCGCGATGTCCACGTTGTAGTTGGGCAGTTCGCTGGAGCGCAGGTATTCGTGTTCCGGCACCAGCGCGGTGCCGTCGGCCAGCAGCCGGATCCGGCTCAGCGTCACCGTCTGCAACGAGAGGACGATCTGCGCCGCGATCAGGCTCCGGTCCGCGAGGCTGGCCCCGCCGATCCCGGTCAGGGCGACGTCCAGGGTCCCGTCGTCCGTGCTGCGCACGTTGGTGTCGGTGGTGACATGGTCGCCCAGCAGATCCTTGACAGCGCCCTTCAGCCCTTCCGACGGACCCTGCAGCACCAGGTCCATCACCCGGCCCGGCAGCCCTGCCTGCGGTTTCGCCGCGACGTACCGGAGGTCGGGGACGAAGGTGCCGGAGTCGGGCGAGTAGAAGCTGATCGGCACCCGGAAGTAGTTGGTCGCGAAATCCATGTCGGTGACGGCGAGTTCCTGCGGCGGGTCCACGATCCGCCACTGGCCGTTGGCCTGCTTCCGCAGCTTGAACTGCTGCGAGTACTCGGCCTTCACCGGGATGAACGCGCTGTCCGGGCTCAGGTTGCCGAGTTTGAAGCCGCGGACGTTCACCACCTGCTCGTCCGGGTTCCCCGTCGACGACGAAGGGTCGTAGACGGTGCCGAAGGTGTTGTCGATGATCGTCAGCCCCGGCGACGGCTTCCAGTTTCGCCGGGCCTCGTCGTCGAGGTACACCCGCGCGTCGGCGTTGGCCGTGCCCGGGGTCGCCGAGTTGCGGATGAACTGGCGGATGACGGTCAGCGAGTCGATCCCGGCCGCCGGTTCGGGGACGTCCACCGGCGCCTGCCCGGGTTTGTCCCCGGGGACGACGGCGGGCTGGTTTTCGAGCGGGATGTTCGCGCAGCCGGCGACCAGCAGGAACACCGCAAGCAGGGTCAAGAGCCGTTTCACCGGCCGACCTCCTCGGGCTCGGCGAAGATCGCGTCGGGCGCCGGCCGGACTTCGAGCAGTCCGGACGACGAGCCGTGCGTGTCGGTCGCCTTGTGATCGGGTGGCGGCAGGACCAGCGGGCTCTCCCCCATCGGCGTGTCCTGCTCTCGCGGCAGCACGAGCCGGAAGCAGGCGCCGTGGCCGGTCTCGCCCCAGGCGTCGAGGACGCCGCCGTGCAACCGGGCGTCCTCCTGGCTGATCGCGAGGCCGAGACCGGTGCCGCCGGTCCGGCGGTTGCGGGACGGGTCGGCCCGCCAGAACCGGTTGAACACCAGTTCCGCCTCGCCGGGGCGAAGCCCGACTCCGCGGTCTCGCACGGTGATGGCGACAGCGGTCTCGTTGACCGCCAGCGTCAGCACCACCGGGTTCCCTTCGCTGTGGTCCACCGCGTTGGCCAGCAGGTTGCGCAGGATCCGCTCGACGCGGCGCGCGTCGACCTCGGCGGGCGCCTCCTCGTCCGGCAGGATCAGCTCGACCGAACTGCCCGCGTTGCCCGCGATCACCCGGACCTGTTCGACGGCCCTGGTCGCGATCGGCCGGACGTCGATCAGCTCGGCCGAAAGCTCCTCGACGCCCGCGTCGAGCCTGCTGATCTCCAGCAGGTCGCCGAGCAGGGCCTCGAACCGGTCGAGTTCGTCGACCAGCAGTTCGGTGGAGCGGGCGAGCCCGGCCGGGAACTGCTCGCGCGACGCGTGCAGCACGTCGGCGGCCATCCGGACGGTGGTCAGCGGGGTCCGCAGTTCGTGCGAGACGTCGGAGGTGAACCGGCGTTGCAGCCCGCCGAAGTCCTCCAGCTGGCGGATCTGCCGCTGGATGCTCGCGGCCATCCCGTTGTAGGACACGGCGAGTTTGGCCAGATCGTCCTCGCCGAGCACAGCGAGGCGCTGGTCGAGGTCTCCGTCCGCGAACTGCTCGGCCGCCGCGGCGGCCTGCCGGACCGGCCGGACCACCTGCCGGGTGACCAGGTTCGTGATGCCCGCCAGCAGGAGCAGCAGGACGAGACCGCCGACGAGCAGCGTGTTCTGCACGGTCGAGACGGTGTTCTGCTCGCTGGTGAGCGGGTACAGCAGGTAGAGCTGGAGCGGGTTGATCATCGTGCTCACCGGCGCGCCGACGATCAGATACGTCGTCTTGCCGCCGTCGGCTTCGGTGGCCGTGTGGATCATCCAGCTGAGCTGCTCGGTCTCCACGAACTGGCGCAGCCGGACGGGCACCTTGTCGTAGGGGCCGGCGGCCACCGGCCTGCTCGACTGGTCGCGTCCGCCCGCGGACAGCACCGGCTCGAAGGTGCCCGCCGTCGATCCCGCGCCGTCCTGTGAGGTCGACGAGCTGGAGATCTTCTTCAGCGCGTTGTTCATCCGCGCCGTCAGCGCTTCCGTGCCTTCGGTGCCGACGCCGACCAGCTCACCGGCCGCGGTCTCGACGACCGCCCGGGTCTGCGCGATCGCCGCGTTCTGCTTGGTCTCCATCAGCCGGTCGGTGATCTGGTTCTGCAGCACCATGCCCAGCACGAACACCACAGCCGACGACAGCGCCAGTGTGGACACCGTGACCCGGAACTGCAGCGAATACCGCCACAGCTCGTTGAACGCGACGATCTTGCGGCGCACGAAAACCACGATGCGCCGGACGTGGCGCATCGTGGTCTGGGCGAGCCTGGGCAAGCTTCCGGTCATGGAGTGATCACGGCGGGCCGGCCTTGTACCCGACGCCGCGGACCGTCAACACCACCTCGGGGTGCTCCGGGTCCTTCTCCACCTTCGAGCGCAGACGCTGGACGTGCACGTTCACCAGGCGGGTGTCGGCGGCGTGGCGATATCCCCAAACCTGTTCGAGGAGCACCTCGCGGGTGAACACCTGACGCGGCTTGCGGGCGAGCGCGACCAGGAGGTCGAACTCCAGCGGGGTCAGCGGGATGGCCTTGCCCTCCCGCGTCACCTCGTGGCCGGGGACGTCGATCGCGAGGTCGCCGATCGTCAGCGACTCGGCGGGCTCGGCCTCGGTGCGGCGCATCCGGGCGCGGACCCGGGCCACGAGCTCCTTCGGCTTGAAGGGCTTGACCACGTAGTCGTCGGCGCCCGACTCGAGCCCGAGGACGATGTCGACGGTGTCGCTCTTGGCGGTGAGCATCACGATCGGCACGCCGGACTCGGCCCGGATCGCTTTGCAGACGTCGATGCCGTTCATCCCGGGCAGCATGAGGTCGAGGAGGACCAAGTCCGGTTTCAGCTCACGAAGCGCGGGCAGCGCCCGAGAGCCGTCGGCTACGACGGCTGTGTCGAACCCCTCCCCACGCAGCACGATGGTGAGCATCTCCGCGAGAGCAGGGTCGTCGTCGACGACCAGAACGCGTGCCTTCATAAACCTATGTTCGCACTAGTTTCCCCGCGCGGGCGCACGACCCGGCGATGTGACCACCAGAAAGATCATCGAAACGGGCAAATTGCTCCATCCGAGTAGGGTCTTCGGCCCCTAGAGGGAGCGCCGGAGCCTGGTGAACGGCCGCGGGGAGTCGATCGCGAAGACTCCGGTCAGGACGTCTTCGCGGTGATAGGTCGCGACGAACCGCTTCGACGCGACATCTCCTTCGACGATCCGGACGTCTTCTGTGGCCACTCCGGCGAATTGGAGCCGCCGTCCGTACTGATCGGACCAAAAGTAACCGTGTCGTGCGAAATGCGTGACGGTCGCTCCGGCGAGCAGGTTCGCGACGGCGACGCCCGCCTGTTCGCCGGCCGCCGTCCAGTGTTCGGCGCGGACCCGCCTTCCGCGCAGACGGCAGCGGTACCGCGCGACGTCACCCACCGCGATCACTCGGGGATTCGCTGTGACACAGCCGGAATCGACCAGCACCCCGTCGTCGACGGCGAGCCCGGAGCCGGTGAGCCATCCGGTGGCCGGACGCGCCCCCACTCCGGTGACGACGAGATCGGCGCGGATCTCCCGGCCGTCGGCGAGCCGCACACCGGTGACGTGTCCGGCTCCGGCGAACCCGGCGACGGCGACGCCCGCGATCAGCCGGACGTCGTTTTCGGCGTGCAGTTCCCCGCACACCGCGCCCATCCGCGCGCCGAGGACCGGGGCGAGCGGGACGGCCATCGCCTCGATCACGGTGACGCCGTGGCCGAGCAAGCGGCAGGCGGACGCGACTTCCGCGCCGATGAATCCGGCGCCGATGACGACCACCGAAGCGGGCCCTGCCGCGAGAGCCTGTTTCAGCGAGACTGCGTCGTCGAGCGTCCGCAGGGTGTGGACGCCGTTCAGGTTCCTTGCCGCGCCAAGGGTTCTGGCCACGGCGCCGGTCGCGATGACGTAGCCGTCGGCGGCGATCGTGGTGCTGTCGGCGAGCGTCACGCCTTCGCGGCCGAGCTTCCCGGCACGGACACCGAGATGCCATTCGGCGTCCAGCGCGTCGAGGTCGTCCTGCCCGGCGAGCGCGAGATCATCGGCGGAAACCTTGCCCAGCAAGAAATCCTTCGACAACGGCGGTCTGTCGTACGGCGGTTCGGCGCCGATCATCACCAGCCGTCCGGCGAAACCCTGCGCGCGCAACTCCTGCGCCGAACGGAGTCCCGCCAGGGAGGTGCCGACGACGGCGACGGTTCTCAAGCGACGTCCTGCCGCACCCGGGTGTCCACGTAGATCACCCCGTCGGCGACCACGACCGGGTAAGTGCGCACGGCGTTCTTCGCGGGCAGGCAGTTCGGGACGCCGGTCCGCAGATCGAACCGCGCGGCGTGCAGCGGGCATTCGACGTAGCAGCCCTCGATCCAGCCGTCGGCGAGCGACGCGTCCTGGTGACTGCAGGTGTCGTCGAGGGCGTAGTAGCCGCCCTCAGCGTGGAAGACCGAGACGGGCACGGAACCTTCGAGGCGGAGAGCTTCGCCCTCGGGCAGTTCGGAGACGGGGCAGGCACGGATCATCGGGGCCTCCGGGGAAAGGACCGACGGTTTGTTGATGTTGCGTATTACGAGACGGAACGTGCTCTGCGCAACAATCGCCCCCGAGGGGTCGATGCGTCAAGGGATTCGCCCACTCAGCCGAGCGGATGCGAGCGAAACGGCTACTGTTGCGTCATGCGGAACCAGGACGCGGGGAACGCAACACCCAGTCAGGTGCAATCCGTCGACCGCGCGATCAGCGTGCTGGAACTGCTGGCGCGCAACGGGGAAACCGGGATCACCGAGATCGCGGGTGAGCTCGGCGTGCACAAGTCGACGGCCTCCCGCCTGCTGAGCGTCCTGGAGAACCGCGGCCTCGTCGAGCAGCTCGGTGAACGCGGCAAATACGCGATCGGTTTCGGCATCGTCCGGCTGGCGGGTGCCGCCACCGGCCGGATGGACCTGGCGAAGCTCGGCAGGCAGACCTGCCAGGGATTGGCGGAGACGCTCGGCGAGACGGTCAACATCGCGATCGCCGACGACGGGGTCGCGATCAACGTCAGCCAGGCCCGCGGCTCGGCCGCGATCACCACGCAGAACTGGACCGGCCAGCGCACTCCCCTGCACGCGACGTCCAGCGGGAAGATCCTGCTCGCGTACATGGGCGACGTCGAGCGCAAACGTTTGCTCCGGCGGAAACTCGAACAGTTCACCCCGCGGACCACGGTCGATCCGGACGAGCTGTCCGCCGAACTGGAGCGGATCGCCGAGGACGGGTACGCGGCCTGCTTCGAGGAGCTGGAGCTGGGGATGCACGCGGTCGCGGTGCCGGTGCACGGGCCCGGCGGCGACGTCGTCGCGGCCATGAGCGCTTCCGGCCCGTCGTACCGGCTTTCGAAGCAGCGGGTGCGGCAGATCGTGCGGCCGCTGACCGAGGCGTCCGCGGATCTCTCGGCGCAGCTCGGGTACTTCCTGGAGTGACCTGACCGGCCCTTTCACCCCCGTCGCGCGTGCCATGAAAGGTCCTTTCCTTGCAAATTTGGCAAGGAAAGGACCTTTCATGGCACGCGGGGTCGACAGCGCAAGGTGAAGAGAGCGACCTTTTCGGGCTCTTGACAGCGCGCCCGCAGGTGCCGCACTTTGTTGCTGAAGACGGAACAATGTGCCTCATCCGCAACAGTGCCTGTCACCCCGATGCCCGCGTGTCCTTTGTGGACCCGACCGGGCAGGCAGGAGGTTCCCCTCACCATGCCCCCAGGACCCCGCGTCGTCGTGATCGGCGCCGGCATCGTCGGCTGCGCGCTCGCCGACGAACTCACCGAACGTGGCTGGACCGACCTCACCGTGCTGGAGCAGGGCGACCTGTTCACCACCGGCGGCTCCAGCTCGCACGCCCCCGGCCTGGTCTTCCAGACCAACGCCTGCCGCACGATGACCGAGTTCGCCCGCTACACCGTCGCCAAGTACGGCGCGCTCGACCTCGACGGCGCCCCCTGTTTCCGGCAGGTCGGCGGGCTGGAGGTGGCCACGACACCGGAACGGCTCGCCGATCTCAAGCGGCGGCACGGCTGGGCGACCGCGTCGGGCGTCGAAAGCAGGCTGATCGAGCCGGGCGAATGCGCCGTGCTGCATCCGATGCTCGACCCGGCCAAGGTGCTCGGCGGGTTCCACATCCCCTCCGACGGCTTGGCCGGACCCCTGCGGGCGGCCGAGGCGCAGGCCCGCCGCGCGATCGGGCGCGGCGCGAAGTTCCTCGCGGGTCAGAAGGTCGTCGGCGTCGAACGGGCGGGCGGCCGGGTCACCGGCGTCACCACCGGGACCGGGAGCTTCCGCGCGGACATCGTCCTCTCGTGCGCCGGGATGTGGGGGCCGGTTCTCGGCGAACTGGTGGACCTCGCGATCCCGCTGGTCCCGATGGCGCACCAGTACGCGCGGACAGCTCCCCTGCCGCAGCTCACCGGCATGACCCTGCCGATCCTGCGGCATCAGGACGCCGACCTCTACTTCCGCGAGCACGTCGACCGGATCGGCATCGGCGCGTACGGGCACCGGCCGATGCCGTTGCCCGCCGAGGAGATCGGCGCGGGCGAGGGCATGCCTTCGGAGCTCGCGTTCACACCCGCGGACTTCGAGGAGTCCTGGGCCGCCGCCGTCGACCTGCTCCCGTCGCTGGGCGAGACCAAGGTCGAAGAGGGCATCAACGGCCTGTTCTCCTTCACCCCGGACGGTATGCCGCTGCTCGGCGAGCATCCGGACCTCGACGGCTTCTGGGTCGCCGAAGCCGTCTGGATCACGCATTCGGCCGGGGTCGCGCGGGCGATGGCGCGGTGGCTGGTCGACGGGCAGCCCGGCGCCGATCTGCACGGCTGCGACCTCGCCCGGTTCGAGCGGGTGCAGCTGGCCCCGGACTACGTCATGGCGCGCAGCTGCCAGAGCTTCGTCGAAGTCTACGACGTCGTCCATCCCTTGCAGTCCATGGAAGAACCGCGGCCCCTGCGGACGAGTCCCTTCTACGAGCGGCAGTCCGCGCTCGGCGCGTTCTTCCTCGAAGCTGGTGGCTGGGAAAGGCCGCACTGGTACGAGGCGAACGCGAACCTCCCGGAAGTCGCCCTGATCCCGGAGCGGAACGACTGGGCCGCGCGGTACTGGTCCCCGATCGGCGGCGCCGAAGCACTCGTCGCGCGGCGACGGGTCGCGATGTTCGACATGACCTCGCTGAAACGCGTGGAGGTCACCGGCCCGGGCGCCCTGCCGTTCCTGCAGACGATGACCACGAACCAGCTCGACAAGAAGCCCGGCTCGGTCACCTACACGCTGTTGCTCGACGAGGACGGCGGCGTGCGCAGCGACCTGACCGTCGCCCGGCTCGGCGCCGAGCGGTTCCAGGTGGGCGTCAACGGCAACATCGACATCGACTGGCTACGGCGGCATCTCCCCGGCGACGGCGCCGCGCAGATCCACGAGACCACCCCGGGCACCTGCTGCGTCGGGCTCTGGGGCCCGCTCGCCAGAGCTGTCCTGCAGTCACTGTCCACAACAGACTTCTCGCATCGGGCGATGGGGTACTTCAAGACGAAACAGGCGTACGTCGGCCTGGTACCGGTGACCGCGATGCGACTGTCCTATGTGGGCGAACTCGGCTGGGAGCTGTACACGAGCGCCGATCTCGGCCGCGAGCTGTGGGACACGCTCTGGGACGCCGGGCGGAAGCACGGGATCATCGCCGCCGGCCGGGACGCCTTCTCCAGCATGCGACTGGAGAAGGGCTACCGGCTGTGGGGCACGGACGTCACCGCCGAGCACGACCCGTACGAGGCCGGGCTCGGTTTCGCCGTGCGGATGGACAAGGGCTACTTCATCGGACGCGACGCGCTGGCGGGCCGCTCGGCGGAGACAGCCACCAGGAAGCTGACCTGCCTCACCGTCGACGATCCGTATTCCGTCGTGCTCGGCAAGGAACCGGTGTTCGCCGACGGCCGTCCCGCCGGATACGTCACCAGCGCCGCGTACGGCTACACAGTCGGCAAGAACATCGCGTACGCGTGGCTTCCGGCCGAGCTGTCGATGCCGGGAACGCCCTTGGAGATCGAGTACTTCGGCGAGCGGATCCCCGCCGTCGTGGCGAGTGAACCGCTGTTCGACCCCGGCATGACCCGGATCAGGAGCGCCGTATGACCCACTACGACGTCATCGTCATCGGCCTCGGCGGGATGGGCAGCGCGGCCGCGTACCGGCTCGCCCGGCGGGGACAGCGCGTGCTGGGCATCGACCGGTTCGCGCCGGTGCACAACCTGGGATCCAGCCACGGCGGCTCGCGGATCACCCGGCAGTCGTACTTCGAGGATCCCGCGTACGTCCCGTTGCTGCTGCGGGCGCACGAACTGTGGGACGGCGTCGAACGGGACTCCGGCCGGAAGATCTTCACCCGCTGCGGCGGGATCATGCTCGGCGCCCCCGGCTCGCGGACGGTGTCGGGCAGCCTGGCCAGCGCCCGGGAATGGGGGCTGCCGCACGAGTTGCTGGACGCGGCGGAGATCCGGCGGCGGTTCCCGACGATGCGCCCGGAGGAGCACGAGATCGCGCTGTACGAGGAGAACGCCGGTTTCGTGGTGCCGGAAGGCAGCGTGGCGGCGCATCTCCAGCTCGCCGCGCGAGCGGGGGCGGATCTGCACCACGAGGAGAAGGTCCTTTCGTGGCAGGAGACGTCCACCGGGGTCCGGGTCGGGACGTCGCAGAACTTCTACACCGCGGGGCAGCTGGTGATCTGCCCCGGAGCCTGGGCGCCGGGACTGCTCGGCGAACTCGGCGTCGAATTCACCATCGAACGCCAGGTCCAGTACTGGTTCGCGCCGTCGGGCGGAGCCGAGCCGTTCCGCGCCGGACGGCATCCGATCTACGTCTGGGAAGGCGAAAGCGGCCGCCAGTTCTACGGCTTCCCGTCCCACGACGACGCCGGGAGCGTGAAGGTCGCGTTCTTCCGCGGCGGCGAGACCTGCACGCCGGAGACCATCGACCGGACGGTGCACGCCGAAGAGGTCGGTGAGATCTCGGAGTTCGTCGGCCGGAAGATGCCGTCGCTGCCGGGCACGTTCCTGCGCGGGGCGACCTGTATGTACACGAACACCCCCGACGAGCATTTCGTCATCGCCCGCCATCCCGCGCACGAACGCGTGGTGGTCGCCTGCGGGTTCTCCGGGCACGGCTTCAAGTTCGTCCCGGTGATCGGCGAAGTGCTGGCCGACCTGGTGGCAGACGGCGCCACCGAACATCCGATCGCCCTGTTCGACCCCGCCCGGCTGACCCGGGTGGCGAGATGACCCGGACACTGATCCCGACCCTGGGCGGCCGGTACTACACCGATGCCGGGATCTTCGCGGCGGAGCAGGAAAAGATCTTCGAGCGCGGCTGGTTCTGCGCGGTGCGCTCGGCGGACCTTCCGTCGGCGGGCGACTATCGGACCGTCCAAATCGGACGCGAGAGTGTGCTCGTCAGCCGGGGGCGGGACGGCGGGCTGCGCGCGTTCCTCAACATCTGCCGTCATCGTGGCGCCCGGTTGTGCACCGAGGACGCGGGCACGGTGAAACGCGCGTTCCAGTGCCCGTACCACGCGTGGACGTACGGACTCGACGGGAAGCTGATCGCGGCGCCGAACCTGGCGAACCTCCCCGGCATCGACCGCACCGAGTACGGGCTCCATGCCGTGCGTCTGCGGGAATGGCTGGGTTACGCGTGGGTCTGCCTCGCCTCGGACCCGCCGTCGTTCGAGGTCGACGTCGAGGGCGCGGTGCGGGAACGGCTGGGCGACCTGGAGTCGATCGGGCACTACGGCCTCGACCGGCTCTCGGTCGGGCGCCGGATCACCTACGACGTCAAGGCGAACTGGAAACTGATCGTCGAGAACTTCATGGAGTGCTACCACTGCGCGACCATCCATCCCGAACTGACCGAGGTGCTGCCGGAGTTCGCCGACGGCTACGCGGCGCAGTACTTCGTCGGGCACGGCGCCGAATTCGGCGAGGACGTCGACGGGTTCACCATTGACCGCGGCTCGGGCTTCGAGCGGCTCGACGGTGTCGCGAACGAACAGGACAGGCGGTACTACGCGGTCACCATCCGGCCGCAGGTGTTCGTGAACCTGGTGCCGGACCACGTGATCTTCCACCGGATGTACCCGCTCGCGCCGGACCGGACGGTCGTCGAATGCGACTGGCTCTACTCCGGCGAGGTCGTGGCGTCGGGGCGGGACGTGTCCCGGTCGGTGGAGTTGTTCCACCGCGTCAACGAGCAGGACTTCGACGCCTGTGAACGCTGCCAGCCCGCGATGGCGTCCCGCGCCTACCGCGACGGCGGGGTGCTGATGCCGTCCGAACACCACATCGGCGAGTTCCACGCCTGGCTGCTCGCGCGTTTGGAGGACCGGCGTTCAGAGGACTAAGCGCGGAGGAGTTCGGTAGCCAAAGCAGCGGTGTCGACACCGGCGACGCCGTCGAGAACGTGCCAAGGCGCGAGCCAGGCCGTCGCGGCGAGTTCGTCGTAGACCACCGAGCAGCGCTTCTGGAGGGCGTCGTCGGTCTCGAAGGAATCCCGCGCGCGGTCGGCGTCGCTCTCCGCACGGCGCTGCGCGCGGCCGGCGGCGACGTCGGCGGTGACCCGGAGCAGCAGATGCGCGGCGGGCATCGGCAGACCGAACCGGTCGATCTCCAGTTCCCGGAGCCAGCGCACGAACTCGCCGTCCGCGCCCTGGTGCAGCCGGGCCGCGCCGTACGCCGCGTTCGACGCGACGTACCTGTCGAGCAGGACGACGTCGTGATCGCCGAGGCGGGCGCGGATCTCGTCGGCGGCGCCCCGGCGATCGAGCGCGTAGAGCATCGCCATGCCGTACACGGAGTCGGCGAGGTCGCCGTGGCCGCGGTGCAGCGCTTCCTTCACGAGGTCGGCGTGCACGCTTTCGCCGTAACGCGGAAACGCGATGGACGTGACGCTCGCCCCGGCCGCGTTCAGCGCACCTGTCAGCGCTTCGGCGAGGGTGCGCTTGCCCGCGCCGTCCAGACCTTCGATCACCACGAGTCGTCCCACGGGAACACCTTAAGGCGCCGTGGTCGACCGGCGGGCCAGACGGGTCAGCTCACGTCCGGCCCACCGGTCCGCTAGGGGATGCGCCTCTTCGAATGCAGGAAGAAGCCGGCCACACCGATGAGGAGCAGGCCGCCGAAGATCAGCAGCGGGACGAAGCCGGTGTCCTGCGCGTCGGGCGCGGGGCCGCCGTCGCCGCGAGGCATCACCTGGGCGTTATAGCCGCCGGCCTTGCCCTCTTGGGCGTAGGGAGAGTTCGCGAGCATGTCGCCGTACCGGCCGGAGACCGTCTTCTGGTACTCCGCGAGGGTGGCCGTGGCACCAGCCGTGTAGTCGCCGGCGCCCGAGTCGAGCAGCGTCACCCGGCCGTCGCGCAGCGCGTACCAGGCGTCGACCTGGGGTTCGTGGAGCAGCGTCGCGCCGGCGGGCAGCCGCCGGGCCAGTTCGCTCTCCCGGTCACCCGACGCGATGTTGCCGACGCGCCAGGCGCCGTCGTCGCCGCGGACCGACCAGACTGTCGCGGTCTGCCCGTCGGACGCCGTCACCGGGACGGCGACGTAGGCGAGCCGCCCGGCGATCGCGCCTTCACCGGCGACGAAATCCCTCGAAAGCTCGTAAACGGGGAAGGACTCGTCCACGACACTCACCGACGGCGCGTGGCTCGATCCACCCGTCTGAGTGAAGAAGCGACCGATTTCGGCACGCAGCGTGGGGTCGTCGGCGGCCGCCTTCGCGGCGGCGAGATCTTCACTCGAAAGGCTGTCCGCGCGCGCTCCGGGCGCCGAGACGAGCAGCGCGACCGCGACCAGCCCGGCGAGCACGGGGAACCGCCGCGCGCTCATCGCCGGATCCCGGTGAGCGTGTGGGTCCAGGTGAAGGACTTGTTGCCGGCGTAGAAGTCGTAGGCCGACCAGTTGTAGCGGTTCCCGGTGGGCAGTGGATCCCCCCACGAGACCCACTTCCGGCCGGCGTCGAAGCCGTAGAGGACGTGCATGTGGCCACCGCCCGAGGCCCAGCCGACCCGCGTCTGGACCGGGTTGCCGTTCCCGGTCTGCGCCTGGACGGCGGAGTAGGGGATGCGCCCCTTGACGTAGCTCCCCGGGGCCGAAAAGCCGAGCTTGCCGAAGGCGCGGCGGACGTCGCCCAGCGTCCCCGGCTCGTCCGCGCACTCCCGGCGTCGCTCGCCGTGGGCGATCCGGCAGAATTCGTTCTGGGTGACGGTCACACCGTGGTGTGCCGCGATGGTGTTGCCGGAAGCCACCCAGCACCACTGGGACTTCTCCTGCACCTGCATGGCGACGGCGTTCTGGCGGGCAGGCGGCTGGGGCAGCGCGCTCGCCGGGGTCTGGATCGCCAGCCACGCCGCGAGACTCGCGGCGCCGGCGGCGCAAACCCTGTTCGAGAACACAGGCACAACGGGCCTCCTGGTCACCATGGCGAACCAATGTGGTCACAACGGTGAACAGCAGGCTCACACAGAGCAAGATGGGCACTCGGCGGAACGGACCGTTCCGGGGCGTTTCCACACCCCGGAACGGTCACTCTTCCGGGGTCAACCACCCCGAACGGGGGACGTAGTGTTCACAGTGCGCTGCTAACGTGAACGTTCCGCGGTGTTCACGCTCAGCGCACACACTGGTCTGGTGAAGGGACGAGCGGTGACACGAGACGGTGGCGATGCGTTCTCGGCGGGAAAGCTCGCCTCGGCCAGGACTGATTCGTCCTCGGCGGGAAAACATGTCTCCGACGTGGACACCCCGACGATCATCGACGGCACGCGCCGCCAGCCGCTCGAATCCTTGCCAAGGGAACTCGTCGAGGCCCTGCGTAGCGGCGAATTCCACCACGCGCTCCGGCAGGCGATCGCCTATCGCGGCCTGTCACTGGCCAGGCTCCGTGCCCACCTCGGGCTCCGCGGCGTCCAAATCGGACAGTCGACGTTGAGCTACTGGCAGCGCGGACTGCGCCAGCCGGAAGTACCCAAGGCGCTCCCTGCGGTCCGCGCGCTGGAATCGGTGCTGCAACTGCCCGCCGACGCGCTCGTCGTGCTGATCGGACCGCGGACGACGCGGGCGCGCGGGCATCAGATGGCCGCGTCGTTCCACGACATCCGGTCCGGCGACATGGGCTCGATCGTCGACCAGCTGCTGGCCGAACTGGGCGCGTACCCGTCGTCCAACCGCTACAACGCCGACCTCGAAATGCTGTCGGTGCACGACACGATCACCTTCGACGCCGCCCACCGGCAGGTCGCCCTGCACACCCGGCTGGTGTGCCGGGCGCGGCGCCACGGTCCGGACCGGTACGTCACCGTCTACAACGGCGACCCCGGCTGCGACATCGGCGACGTCGAACTGGTCACCGACGAGGGCTGCCGCGTCGGCCGGATCCGGCGCAACGCCGAGGCCGAGACGATGGCCACCGAACTGCTCTTCGACCGGAAGCTCGCCGAGGGCGAGATCCACGTGTTCTGCTTCGGGGTCCACGACGACTCCGGCGCCGCGTCGCCCGGGTACTTCCGGATGCTGCGGGACCAGTGTTCGAGCTATCTGGTGCAGCTGAAGTTCGCGCTCGGCGCGCTGCCCGCCCGCTGCACGCGGCAGTTCCGGACGCGCGACGACGCCGTCCCCGTCGAGTCCGAAGAGCTGCCCTGCGACATGGGCGGCGTGACCAGCGGCTTCTTCAGCGACGCCGGACCGGGGCTGGCCGGCATCGAGGTCGAGTGGGAGTAGCGCTCACGCGCTATGAAAGGTCCTTTCCTCGCAAATTTCGCAAGGAAAGGACCTTTCATAGCAGCGCTCAGTACCGGTAGTGGTCGGTCTTGAAGGGACCTTCGACGTCCACGTCGATGTACTCCGCCTGCTCCTTGGTCAGCTTCGTGAGCTCACCGCCGAGCGCGTCGAGGTGGATCTTCGCGACCTTCTCGTCGAGCTTCTTCGGGAGGCGGAAGACCTCCTTGTCGTACTCCTCGTACTTGGTGAACAGCTCGACCTGCGCGATCACCTGGTTGGAGAAGCTGTTCGACATCACGAACGACGGGTGCCCGGTCGCGTTGCCCAGGTTCAGCAGACGGCCCTCGGACAGCACGATGATGCTCTTACCGTCCGAGCTGTGCTCATCCCGGGGGGCGGCCCCCGGACCCCCGGCAGGGAACACCCACTCGTCGACCTGCGGTTTGATGTTGATGCGCCGGATGCCCGGGTAGCGCTGCAGACCGGCCATGTCGAGCTCGTTGTCGAAGTGGCCGATGTTGCCGAGGATCGCCTGGTGCTTCATCCGCGCCATGTGCTCGACGAGCACGACGTCCTTGTTCCCGGTGGTCGTGATGATGATGTCGGCCTCGGGGAGGACGTTCTCCAGCTTCTTGACCTGGTAGCCGTCCATCGCCGCCTGCAGCGCGCAGATCGGGTCGATCTCGGTGACGATCACCCGCGCGCCCTGGCCGCGCAGCGATTCCGCGGCGCCCTTGCCGACGTCGCCGTAGCCGCAGACGACCGCGACCTTGCCGCCGATGAGGACGTCGGTGCCGCGGTTGATGCCGTCGATCAGCGAATGCCGGATGCCGTAGCGGTTGTCGAACTTCGACTTGGTCACGGCGTCGTTCACGTTGATCGCCGGGAACAGCAGCTCACCGGCCGCGGCGAGCTGGTAGAGCCGCAGCACGCCGGTCGTGGTCTCCTCGGTGACACCGCGGACGCCTTCGCCGATCTTGGTCCATTTGCCGGTGTCGGCCTCGACGGAGGCGCTCAGCAGCTGGAGGAAAACGCGGAACTCGTCCGAAGTGTCCTCGTCCGGGGACGGGACGACACCGGCCTTCTCGAACTCGGTTCCCTTGTGCACCAGCATGGTGGCGTCGCCGCCGTCGTCGAGGATCATGTTCGGACCCTCACCGTCCCAGGTGAGCATCCGCTCGGTGCACCACCAGTACTCCTCCAGCGACTCGCCCTTCCAGGCGAACACCGGCACGCCCTTGGGCTCCTCGATGGTGCCGTGCGGGCCGACGACGATCGCCGCGGCGGCGTGGTCCTGCGTGGAGAAGATGTTGCAGGAGGCCCAGCGGACCTCGGCACCCAGTGCGACGAGGGTTTCGATCAGCACCGCGGTCTGTACCGTCATGTGCAGCGAGCCCGAAACCCGGGCTCCCCGCAGGGGATACACCTCGGCGTACTCGCGGCGCAGCGCCATCAGGCCCGGCATCTCGTGCTCGGCGAGGCGGATCTCCTTGCGGCCGAACTCGGCTGCCTCGAGATCGGCGACGGCGAACTCGATGCCGTTGCGGGTGTCGTGCCGCTCGGCAACGCTTTCGGGGGTCATATGCGCGCTTCCTCCAAGGTTGGATGACATCGGAACAGTACCGTTGTCGGCTCAACGCCCACTGGAACGGTTTGGAGGCCTTCACCGTGGTCATGCCGGGTCCCGATACCCGCGTCGTCGAAATACGCGTACCCGGGCTAGTGGGCACGAGCGGTGAAAGCCTGCTGGATTCGACGTCGGTGGTCGACGTCGCGGGCGACGGGATCGGCAGGCTGATCCGGCCGTCGGACCGGCTGCGCCGTCCCGCTCCCGGTCCGGTGCTGCCCGCGCTCGGCCGCTCGATCCCGCGCATCCTCGAAGGCTACCTGTGGAGCGGGATGACCTCGGGGGGCGCGGCGAAGGCGACCTGGGCGCTGCTGTTCCCGTTCTCGCTGGCGAACGTGGCGCATTGGATGCTGCCACCGGTCCCGGAGGGCAACCGGTTCGCGGCGATGCTCGGCACGGCTTGCCGAGGGCTGCTGCGGGTGGCCTCGCTGCTGCTGACGATGCTGCTGATCAGCCAGCTCGCGGTGGTCTCGCTCGATCTGTTCGCCGCGCAGTGCCTCGCCCCGGGATCGACGTGCCTGCCGGGCGCGCCGTCGTTCCTGCGCGATTTCGCACCGCTGCGGACGGCGATCGGAGTGGTCCCACTGCTGGCGCTGATCTTCGTGCTCGACCGGATCCCGTCCTCGGACTGGCGCTCGCGGAACCGGCTGCACCGCTCGCACAGTTCGAGCCCGCTGCAACCACAGGACCTGCCGCGGACGCCGGGCCTGCGCACGCTGCACACCATCGCCGCGCTGACCTGTGTCGCGCTCCCGTTGCTCGGCGGGCCGTTCCGGCTGCCGGCGACGACGTTCGACCTGATCGTCTGGATCTGCGCGATGGCGCTCGCCGTCGCCTCGCTGCTGGCCTCGACGGTCGGCTTCTCGGCCGGGCCGGTGATCCGGGGCGGGCTGATCGCGTTCGCGGTCGTGCTGGTCGGGATCGCCGTCGTGCGCCGGACACCGCTGCCCGCGGGGCTTTCGGGCGGCGGGCTCGGCGGAGCGGACGGGACGGTCGAGGCGCTGGGCGCGTCGATGGTCGTGGTGACCGTGCTGTTCGCGCTGATCCTCGTCCCGGCCGCGTTGTTCGGCCGGTCGGCCTGGAAGCACCTGCCGCGACGGTTGCGGCCCTGGCTCGGCGGCTGGGCCGCGGCGCCGGTCGTCGCGCTCGCCGGGCTGCTCGGCGGCGGCTTCGGCGCGGGACTCGCTGTCGCGCTGAGGCAACTGGTCGGCGCGACCGATCTCCGGCTGCCCGACACCTATGTCCTGGTGACAGTCCTGTGGGGCGCCGGGCTCGCGCTCGCCCTGGTGCTCGGTGTGCTGGGCTTCGCGGTGGCCGTCCCGCTGCGACGGCTGCGCCGCGGCGTCCCGGAGGTCGTCGCGCTGATGGAGATCAGCAAGGCGCAGGAAGAGGAGGCCGCCCGCGTCTGGGCCCGTGCCTCGTGGGAACGCAAGCATCTGCACCATCTCGCGCTCGCGGTGGCGCTGGCGATGGCGGCGGGCGGCGGCGCGCTCCTCGTGCTGCGCTTCGGTTTCGGCCCGCTGGCGAACTGGTTCACGCCGATTTCGGGGATCGGCGTGTTCGCGCTGGGCGCACTGGCGGCGGGCTTGCTCCGCGTCGTGTTCGCCGCCGCGACGAAGCCCACGCGCAGCCGTCACCTCGGCGCGCTGGCGGACCTCGTGTGCTTCTGGCCGCGCGCCGCCCATCCGACCGTCCCGCCGAGCTACGCGCTCAAGGTCGTCCCGGAACTCGCGGACCGGGTGAAGGAACATCTGGCCGATCCGGGAACGCGGGTCGTGCTGTCCGGCTACAACCTCGGCAGCCTGCTGACCGTGCTGGCCGCGGCGCGCGTGATCGCCGATCTCCCGCCGGAGGACCGCGAACGCGTCGGGCTGCTGACAGCGGGCTCACCGCTGCAATGGGGCTACCAGCGCGCCTTCCCCGCGATGCTGCCGCCGACGCAACTGGCCGGGCTGTACGAGGATCTCGACGGCCGCTGGCGGTCGCTGTGCCGCGGCACGGACGTCTTCGGCGGCGGCGTCACGACGTGGCGGCATCGCGTGGTGTCCGGGAAACTGCTGGGCGACGGCTACCTGCCCGGCGGCGGGACCGGGCCGCTGGCCGCCGAGCCCGACGATCAGGGTGTCCTGGTGCTCGGCGGCGATCACTGGCTGCCGGACCCGATGCGCGGGCCGACCGGACGCCACCGCTGGGCGCCCGGCGTCCTCAAGCACACGGACTACGTCGTCGACGCCGAATGGGACAACGCCGTCGCGATGGCCGCCGGTCTCGGCCGCCCCCGCCCGGCCAACCCTTGGGGCGAGCAGGGATCGCTGTTCGGGGACTTCCCCCAAATGCGCTGAAGGCCCCCTTCGCGAGGAAGAGGGCCTTCAGTCACTGGACTAGCTTCAGTCGGTCTTGCCGCGGCGCACGCGCAGCAGCACCAGGACGCCGGCACCGGCCAGGACCAGCAGGCCACCGGCCCACAGCAGCCAGGCGTTGTCGAAACCGGTGTCCGCGAGGCCGCCGCCGTTGGCGCCGTTACCGCCGACGTTCGGGGCGGGAACAGCGGTGCTCGACGGAGCGGAGGTCTCGGACGGCTTCTCCGTGGTGGTCGGCGCGGTCGTCGGCGGCTTGGCCGTCGAGGTCTTCGTCGGCTCGGACGGCTTCGGCTGCTCGGTCGGCTTGGTCTTCTCACCGCACGCGAACCACTTGTCGATGTTCGCCTTGCCGCCGTCGCGGTTGAACGGCGCGCGCAGCTCGGTCCACGGCGGGGTCTCGGAGAGCTTGCGCTTGCCCGGCTCGTAGACGTTGTAGCCGTCATCGCCACCGAGGACGACGATCGCGGTCACCTTGACGCCCTCGCCGACGCCGGTGATGTTGAGCCGCCGCTCACCGACGCCGCCGGTGAACTTGAAGTCCGAGTCGGACAGAGCCGAACCGCCGGCCTTGACCTGCTCGCATTTGCTGATGGTGCCGGGGATCGGCTTGGCGTGTTCGTCGTCGGAGTGACAAGCCAGCGCCGAGCCGGCGGTGCCGAGCAGGGCGGCGGTCGCCAGCGCGACGACGGTGACGGCGGAACGGACGCGCCGTCCGGACATGATCTGCATTCAGAGCTCTCCTGTACCGATCGGGGGACAAACGAGCAAAGCGCGGTGCCTCTTTCGAGGGATGACGGTCAACTCGCGGTGCTTCTACACGAGTTCCGTTCACCCGACAGGGTGAGGCGAGAGACCGGACGCTATCGCACACCGATTTCACACCGAAACCGGGGCCCCCGACAAAGCGGCCCACCATCCACAAGGGAATGGTGGGCCGCCGAAACGAGAAAGATCAGTCCGATACGGACTCCGCCTTCTCCTCCTTGTTCTTCTTGCCGAGCAGCGAATGGCGACGGCTGTAGGCGAAGTAGACGACAACGCCCAGCACCATCCACGCGATGAACCGCAACCAGGTCAAAACGGTCAGGTTCAGCATCAGCCACAGGCAGGCGAGGATCGCCAGGATGGGGATCAGCGGCACCCACGGCACCCGGAACGCACGCGGCAGATCCGGTCGCGTCCTGCGCAGCACCATCACGCCCGCGGAAACGAGGATGAAGGCGAACAGCGTGCCGACGTTGACCATTTCCTCCAGCTTGTCCGCCGGGAAGAAGGTCGCGGCGACGGCGACCAGTCCGCCGACGACGATGGTCGCCCGCTTGGGCGTCCCGTTCGCGCCGGTCTTCGCCAGGCCGCGCGGCATGAGACCGTCACGCGACATCGCGAAGATGATCCGGATCTGGCCGAGCATCAGCACCATGACGACGGTCGTCAGACCGGCGAGCGCGCCGACGGAGATGATGTTGGCCGCCCAGTCGACACCGTTGACCGCGAACGCGGACGCGAGCGTCTTCTTGCCGCCGTCTCCGGCCGAAGTCGCGAGATCCTTGTAATTCACCATGCCGACGACCACGAGCGACACGGCGACGTAGAGCACCGTGACGATCGCGAGCGAGCCGAAGATGCCGCGCGGCACGGCCTTCTGCGGGTTGCGGGTCTCTTCCGCGGTGGTCGCGACGATGTCGAAACCGATGAACGCGAAGAACACCAGCGACGCCGCGGCCAGCAGGCCGAAGACGCCGAACGAGCTGCTGCTGCTACCCGCGATCACCGAGAACAGCGACTGGTCCACACCGGTGGCCGACGACTCGGCGCCGGACTGGGCCTCCGGGATGAACGGGCTGTAGTTGGAACTCTTGATGTAGAAGATGCCGAGCACGATCACGAACAGCACCACCGCGACCTTGATCCCGGTGATCACCATCGAGAACCGCGAAGACAGCTTCGTGCCGACGGCGAGCAGAGTCGCCAGCACCAGCACGACGATCAGGGCGCCCCAGTCGACCGGGACACCGCCGATCTCGAAAGTCGTCTTCGTGCCCTTGCCGAAAATGTAGGAGAGCACGGTTTCGAGGTAGGCCGACCAGCCCTTCGACACCGCGGCCGCGCCGACCGCGAGTTCGAGGATCAGGTCCCAGCCGATGATCCACGCCATGAACTCGCCGAACGTGGCGTAAGAGAACGTGTACGCGCTCCCGGCCACCGGGACGGTGGACGCGAATTCCGCGTAACAGAGCGCCGCCAGCGCACAGGCGATGGCCGCGAAGATGAACGAGAGCGAGACCGACGGCCCCGCGTAGTCGCCCGCCGTGCGCGCGGTGAGCGTGAAGATACCGGCACCGATGACGACGGCGACGCCGAAGACGGTCAGATCCCACGCGCTCAGGTTCCGCCTGAGCTTGGTCCCCGGTTCGTCGGTGTCCGCGATGGACTGCTCGATGGATTTCGTACGCCACAGACCGTTTCCGGGCACCCTTGACCTCCTACACCTGACTGCGGTTCAAAGGACCCTATCGCCCGGTCGTGACGGCAGCGCGGTGGGAGAGCAACGAAGTACGCGGAGGTCGCGCCGGTAATCGGCGGAGTACGGACAGTTGCCCCGGACGGCGGTCGCGGGGCTCGGCCCCAAGCGGTCGGGCAGGCAGGCGGCGGCAGGTGGGCGGCCGGGTGGGTCGTGAGTGGCAAGTCGTGCTCTCACCCGAAACGCCACTCACGACCAGTTCGGCCGAGTCGGTGCTTCGCGTGACTGGGTGGGCGACACGCGTGATTGGACGGGCGACACGCGGCGGTCTGGGGTCTCATCGCGAGTCGCCCACCCAGTCAGTGTGTTGCCCCTCCAATCACGCGAAACCGCCAGGCTGCGGGTACCTAAGACACTGTTGGCTCTCACCCCACTTGCCACTCACGACCCACCCTGCCGACCTCTCGCCCAGGCTCACGCCAGCGAGCGGTCCAGGTCCGGCTCCAGGTAGATCAGCTTCGCCGTAGGGACCTTCGCCCGCACACGCGCTTCGGCGTCGTCGATGGCCTGCGCGACCTCGCCGGTCTCCAGCCCCGGCACCAGCGCGAGCTTCGCGGCCACCAGCATCTCGTCCGGGCCGATGTACAGCGTCCGGATGTGGATGACCCGCTCGACCTTGCCCGCGGCGAGTTCGTCGATGATCGTGTCGAGGTCGGGTTCGGAGGCGCCTTCGCCGATCAGCAGGCTCTTCATCTCGATGATCAGGATGATCGCGATGACGCCGAGCAGCAGGCCGATCATGGCGGTGCCGATGCCGTCCCAGATCGGGTCGCCGGTGACGACCGAAAGCCCGACACCCGCGAGCGCGAACACCAGGCCGAGCAGCGCGCCCGCGTCCTCCAGCAGGACCACCGGCAGTTCGGGGGTCTTGGCCTGGCGGATGAACGCCCACCAGCCCGCGTCGCCCTTGATCTTCTTCGATTCCTGGATCGCGGTGTAGAAGGAGAACGACTCCAGTCCGATCGCGACCAAGAGGATGCCGACGGCCACCAGCGGCGAGGTCAGCCCCTCCGGCTCGCTGATCTTGTGGATGCCCTCGTACAGCGCGAACACCGAGCCGAGGCTGAAGAGCATCAGCGCGACGATGAACGAGTAGAAGTACCGGTCCCGTCCGAAGCCGAACGGGTGGGTGCGGGTCGCCTTGCGCTGTGAGGTCTTCTGGCCCAGCAGCAGGAGGCCCTGGTTCGAGGTGTCCGCGAGCGAGTGCACGGACTCGGCGAGCATCGAGGACGACCCCGTGATGAGGAAGCCGGTGAATTTCGCGGCCGCGATTCCGGCGTTCGCCACGAGTGCGGCGATGATCGCCTTGGTTCCGCCACCTGCAGACACGTGCGACTCCCCTGGTGTCCCGAAGAAATGGTGTCCCGATATGCCGGGTTCGAAGGCTAGCAGTGCAGATGAGCCGGTACGCGCCGGGCGGGACAGGTCACAGAATTGTCGGAACCCCTCGCTAGTGTCGCCACTCCCTGGACCTGGGAGGTGCCCGTGCCGCGATTCGGCGTGCTCGGACCGTTGACGATCGAGAGCCCGCACGGGCGGCACACCGCGCCGCGCGGCGATCATCAGCGCGCCCTGCTGGCCGTCCTGCTGCTGAACGCGAACTCGTCCGTCCCCGTCGATGCCCTGGTCGAGGCCCTCTGGCCGGAGGGGCCGCCGAAGTCCTACTCCTCGAACCTGCACACCTACGTCTCTCGCCTGCGGGCGCGGTTCGAAGGGCTGGAGATCGAGCGGGACCCGCACGGCTACCGGCTGGCGGTCGAACCCGGCGACCTCGATCTGCTCTCGTTCCGCGAAGCCGTCGCGGCGGGGAAGGCCGCGGCGCGCGCGGGCGATCCGGCGGCGGCCGCCGGGCACTATCGCCGGGCGCTGGCGGAATGGCGCGGGCCGGTGCTGTCCGGGCTGAGCATCCCCCGGCTCGACGCGGACGTCGCCCGGCTCGAGTCGGAACGGCTCGCCGCCTTCGAGGACTGTGTCGACGCCGAACTGTCCGACGGCAGGCACGGTGAGCTCACCGGCGAACTCCAGGCGATGATCACCGAACATCCGCTGCGCGAGCGGCTGGCCGCGCAGCTGATGATCGCGCTGCACCGCGCCGGGCGGCAGGCCGACTCACTGGCCGTCCATCGCGATCTTCGCGCCACCCTCGTCGAGGAGCTCGGCGTCGAGCCCGGCGCCGAGGTCCGCCGCGTGCTCGCCGCCGTGCTGCGCGGCGAGGATCCGGTGCCGTCGGTCAGAGTGGCGCAGGTCTTCCCGATCTGCCAGCTGCCCCCGGACATCGCGGATCTCGCGGGCCGCGAAGGCGAGATCGCGCAGCTCTCCGGGCTGCTCGGCGACGGCGCGGGCGTCCCGGTCGCGGTGATCACCGGCGAACCCGGCGCGGGCAAGTCCACCCTCGCGGTCAGCACCGCGCACCGGCTCCGCCGGTCCTTCCCGGACGGGCAGCTGTTCGTCCCGCTGGCGGGCGCTTCCAAAACCCGCGAACTCGCCGACGTCCTCGGCGACCTGTTGCGGGCGCTCGGCGTCACGGGTCCCGCCATCCCGGACGACGTCGAGGCCAGGGCGGCGGTCTATCGCGGCCGTCTCGCCGATCGGCGGGTCCTCGTGGTGCTCGACGACGCCGCGGGCCCCGATCAGGTCCGCGCGCTGCTGCCGGGAACGCCGGGCAGCGCCGTCCTGGTCACCAGCAGGCTGCGGCTTTCCGGGCTCGCCGGGGCGGATCGTCTCCACCTCGCGCCGTTGTCCGGCGACGAGGCGATGACCCTGCTGGCGCGGCTGGCCGGGCCGGACAGGGTGGGCGCCGAACGCGCGGACGCGGAGCGGATCGCCAAGGCCTGCGGCAATCTCCCGCTGGCGCTGCGGATCGCCGGCAGCAGGCTCGCCATGCGGCCGGGACTGCCGCTCGGGAAGCTCGCCGGAAGGCTGGAGGACGAGGTCTCCCGCCTCGACGAACTCCAGGTCAGCGATCTCCAGGTGCGCGGCAGCATCGCGTTGAGCTACCAGGCGCTGAGCCCGGCGGCGCGCCGTGCGTTCCGGCTGATCGGCCGCTGCCGCACCCACGACCTTCCCGCCTGGGCGGTGTCGGTCCTGATCGACACCGAGGACGCGGACGAGGCCATCGACGAGCTCGTCGAAGCCAGCCTGCTCCAGGCCACCGGTCTCGACCCGACGGGCGAGCAGCGGTTCCGCGTGCACGACCTCGTGCGCGTGTTCGCCACCGAACTCGGCCGGGAGCTGGAGACCCACGCCGAGCGGGTGGCCACGGTCACGAAGGTGTCCGACGCGGCACTGTGCCTCGCCGACACGGCGGCCCGCCGCCTGCCGAGGACGGTGCCGATGCCGTTGTCGGATCAGGACGTGCCCGCCCAGCCCCTGTCCGGTGAACTGGTCGAGCGACTGCTGCTCGATCCCGGCACCTGGTTCGCCGTGGAGCGGGCCAACCTGGTCGCCGCCGTCTCGTCGTTGTGCGCCGTCGGCTGGCTGCGAAAAGCGTTGCGGATACTGGAAAGGCTGAGCGCGTACCTGTACCTGCACAGCCACTGCACCGACATGCGGACGGCGTACGAGACCTTGCGCGACGCCGCTCGCGAGGCGGATGACAGGCATATCGCGGTCATCGCCGAGGCGAACCTGACGGTGCTGCTGCACGTCCGCGGCGAGTACGAACGCGCCGTCGAGGGTTACCGCGAATGTTCGAAGGAGCTGGCGGAACTGGGTGACGTTTCCGCGCGGGCGTGGGTCGAGACGAATCTGGCGCGCTGCCTCGTCGGTCTCGGCAGGGCCGGGGAATCCCTGCACGCCGCGACCCAGGCCCGTGAACTGTCCACTGTGGAGGAAACCGGGCCGGGGGCGTACGCGCGGCACGCGGAGTCCGCGGCGCTGCACCGGCTCGGCAAGGTCACCGAGGCGCTCGAGATCGACCGCCGAAGCCTCGCGCACGCGCGCGAAGGCGGCGACGAACGCCAGCTCGGCGTTGCCCTGCAAGGGCTTTCGTGGTCGCTGATGCTCGACGGCCGCGAGGAGGAGGCTTTGGAGAAGATCGAGGAATCGGTCCGGGTGCTGCGCCGGACGACGGCGAAATCGGCGCTGGCGAAGTCGTTGCGCACCCAGGGCGCGATCCTCGCGGGCGCCGGACAGCGCGTCGGCGCGGTGAAGGCCTACGAGAACGCGCGGCGGATCGCCGGCGCGATCGAAGAACGGCCGAGGGAGCTTTCCTGCACGCGCGCGATAGCGGCGAGCTGGATCGGCGAAGGCCGGGCCGATCGCGCGATTCCCGTGCTGCGCCACTGCCTCGACGAATTCCGCGCCATGGGCGGGAAACCCGCGACGGGCCTCACCCTGCACGTGCTGCGCAGGGCGTACGAGGCCGTCGGGGAAACAAAAGCGGCCGAGGCGGCGGGTGAAGAGGCGAAGCGATTGGAAGTCCCCCACGACGCCAACGCTTCGACCCTCGTCCGGTTGCTGTTGTCGCTCACCGAACCCGCCCCGGCCTGACCGAGTGGTGCCCGACCCCTCAGACGAGCACCACCCGGAAGTCCGATCACTTCCCCTGGTTCACTTTGCTCCGAGCGACGGTTCACGCCGTCCGGCGGAGAACCAGGCCAGCGCGATCACCAGCACCCCGTTGGCGGCGGCGTCCCACATCGGCGGCGAGGCGGGTTCGAGCCGGGCGACCGCGAACACGTTGATCAGCCCGGCGACGGTCAGCATCACGCGGATGGGCTGGGTGCCGCTCACCACCAGCGCGGCGGTGAGCAGCACCTGCGCGCCGAGCGTGATCAGCACGACCAGCGGGATGTTCAGCCTGCTCTCCGCGTCGGCGGCGAGGCCGTGCAGTCCGGACCCAGCGGCTTTGAGGGACTCGATCGCGTCACCGGCGAACCCCGCCAGCGCCGGCGCCGGGACGGCCAGGTCCTGGCCGTCCGGAAGCGGGAGCGCCAAGTCGACGACAGGCACGAGCGCGGCCACGACGGCGATTCCGAGCGCGGCGAGCAGGACGGCGGGGTGCACGGAAACCGGCACCCGGTAGGCGCGCCCGCCCGCCGCGTCGGGATGGGAAGTCACTGCTGCTGCTCTCCTCGGCCATCGTCATCCGGGAGAAGCCGACGACAATCGCCGGGTCACCCGTAAGGATGATGGTCGCGCAACCCGCCACACGGAACGCACACAGTTCGGCCAAGGAACGCTTGCCCAGACAACGCAATTCGGCACCTGGTTGCGGTACTTGCGCGTGCAAGTACCGCAACCAGGTGCCGAATTGCGAGGGTCGAGCGTGTCAGCAGGTGCCGGCGGTGGCGCGGAAGACCTGGGTGCGCTCACCGGAAAGCGGCCGCACGCGGACGGCGGGGTCGGCGGCCGGGAGCCACACCGACTGGCCGCGGCGGAGTTCGACCTGCTCGCCGTCGTCGGCCGTCACCAGCAGGCCGCCGGCCGTGCACAGCAGGATCTGCGGGCCGACGTCGTGGACGGCGGTTTCGCCGTCGTCCCCGGCCTCCCACTCGATCCGCGACAGCTCGAACTCGGGCGCGTCGGTGCGGTACACCGACAGGCGCTCCTGGCGTTCGCCGCGCTGGACCGGCATCTCGCCGCAGGCGAAGTCGACGACACGCAGCAGCTCCGGCACGTCGACGTGCTTGGGGGTAAGCCCGCAGCGCAGGATGTTGTCCGAGTTCGCCAGGATCTCGACGGCGGTGCCGTGCAGGTACAGGTGCAGGTTGCCGGCGGGCAGGTAGATCGCCTCGCCCGCGCTGAGGGTGAGCCGGTTGAGCAGCAGCGCCGCGAGCACACCGGCGTCCCGCGGATGCGACTCGCCGAGCTCCAGGATGGTCCGGCATTCGACGTCGAACTCGCCGCGTTCCCGGACGTGCTTCACACACGAATCGAGGACCTCGGGCAGCAACTCGTCGAGCGCGGCCTGCGGCAGGGTGATCCAGGTGGTGAACAGCGCGCGCAGCCCGGCCGGATCCGGCTGGGCCTCCAGCAGTACCGCGTACTTCGCCAGCCCGGGCGTCTCGATCGCCTTCAGCAGCGAGATCGTGCGTTCCGGGTCGCGGAAACCCGCCAGCGCGTGGAACTCCGTCAGCGCGCAGACGAGTTCCGGCTTCGCCGTCGGATCCGGGTAGTTGCGGTTCGACGCGTCGCGCGGGATCCTCGCCGACTCCTCACGCGCGTACCCCTCGGCCGCCTGCGCGGCGGACGGGTGCGCCTGCATCGAAAGCGGCTCTTCGGCGGCGAGGATCTTCAGCAGGAACGGCAGCCTGCCGCCCCAGCGGTCCGCGCAGCTCGTGCCGAGCTGGCCGACCGGATCGGCTTCGACGAGCTCCAGCAGGCTCCGCTCGGTGCCGTCCGGGCCGATGACGTGGGACGGGTCACCGGGGTGGGCGCCCATCCACAGTTCCGCCTCCGGATGCGGCGCCGGAACCGGTCGCCCCAGCAGCTCGGGGATCGTCGTTCTGGAACCCCACGCGTAGGGCCGCACGGCATTGCGCAGCAGCTCCACTGTCACCTCAACTCCTCGCCGGGCACGGGTTGTTTGTGCCGGCCCTCATGTCTTACGTCGCGCGCGGGGCTCACGCCGTTGCAGGCGTGTACCTCCCGGCGCCGCCGATGCTGCCGACGGCCAGCCCGAGATAGACCGCGGCCAGCTCGAAACGCAGCGCGAGAACGGCCGCACGCACGATCTCGTCCGTTTCGATCTCTTCGGCCGGGGCGATCACGTCCGCACCGGGCAGCAGGTCTTCCGCCTGATAGCGGGCCGCCTCCGTGGCGGGCCCCGTCCGAACCGAGAGGAGCAACACCCTCGGCGTCGAGCCGACCCCCTCCTCCGGGTCCGCGAAGATATCGCGCTCCACGCCCCCGGACAATGCCGCACGCCGCAAAGCGGGCCTCGCCAGCGCCTGGCGATAGTCCTCCACGTCACAGACGACGGCCGCGTGGGCGGCGAACGCGTGGGCCGCGTGCTCGCCGACGGCGACCGCGACCGGGTCCAGCCCCCACAGGAGCGGCTGGCGATCGGCCAGCTTCAGCGCCATCGCCTTGGCGGGGTTCGCGAACGAGTCCCTCGCCAGGTAGTCCTTCTCCGCTTCCGCGTCGAGCTGGTCGGCGAGCTGTTCCAGATCGGCTACCAGCAGGCCGAGCGCGTTCGCGGTCAGCAGGGCGGCGGCGAGCCCGCGCGGGAAGGCCATCTCCGGCGGAACCGGGAGCCTCGGCGCGAGCAGCAGTCCCTTGCCCGCGACGCTGGCCGCGACCGGGCCTTCGGCAGGCGCGGACAGCACGACGGTCGCCCCGAATCGGGCGGCGCGCTCCAGTGAGGCGGCCAGCTCGCGGTCACCGGCGTCGTCGGTGTGCGCGAAGACGACGTCGAGCGCGCCGATCCAGCTGGGCACGACCTCGGCGACGACCACCGGCACCGGGCAGGACGGGGTCAGCAGAGCGGCGACCAGGCGGGTCAGCGTCCGGCTGACACCTGGCCTGTCGATCAGCACGAGCGAGCGCGGGCGCCCGACATCCAGGCGATCGCTCAATTCGAGCTCGGCCGCGGCTTCGACGGTCGCCCGGACCTGGGCGCCCGCCATCGCGGCGGCACGGAGCAGCCCCGCGGTGTCGGCCTCGGCCAACCGCGCGGGATCGTCGAGCAGGGAATCGTCAGGGACCGTCGGCATGGGCGCCATCCGGGGTCGTCGGCTCGGTGGCTTCGTCCAGCAACAGTACCGGGATTCCATCACGGACCGGATACACCCGACCGCATTCCGTGCAGGTCAGCGCGTCTGCCTCCGGGTCGGCCGTCGTCCCCGTCCGCAGCGGTGCGTGATCGGGGGACGGGCAGGCCAGGATCTCCAGCAACTGTGCGTCAAGCGTGACGGCCATGGGTTACTCCTACCTGTGGGACATCTCTATGTGTGTTTTCACGCCACATTCGTTACCCACGGACTATCGCCAGTACGTCTTCGGTCAGGGCCCGGACCGCCTCGGCGTCGGCGGCCTCGACGTTCAGGCGGAGCAGCGGCTCGGTGTTGGACGGGCGCAGGTTGAACCAGCCGCCGCCGGGAAGCTGCACGGTGAGGCCGTCCAGTTCGTCGATCTCGACGCCGTCGCGCGCGGTGAAGGCGTCCTTGACCGCGAGCATGCGCGCGACCTGGTCGTCCACGGTCGAGTTGATCTCACCGGAGGCCGCGTAGCGCGAGTACTCCGCCGTCAGCTCGGACAGCGGGCCCGTCTGCTCACCGAGGGCGGCGAGGACGTGCAGCGCGGCCAGCATGCCGGTGTCGGCACGCCAGAAGTCGCGGAAGTAGTAGTGCGCGGAGTGTTCGCCGCCGAAGATCGCGCCGGTCTTGGCCATCTCGCCCTTGATGAACGAGTGCCCGACCCGGGTGCGCACCGGCTTGCCGCCGTGCTCGGCGACGATCTCCGGGACCCCCTTCGACGTGATCAGGTTGTGGATGATGGTGCCGCCCGGCTCCTTCTCCAGCTCACGGATCGCGACCAGCGCGGTGATGGCGCTCGGCGACACCGGCTCGCCGCGCTCGTCGACGACGAAGCAGCGGTCCGCGTCGCCGTCGAAGGCCAGGCCCGCGTCGGCGCCTTCCTCGCGCACCTTCGCCTGGAGGTCGACGATGTTCTTCGGGTCGAGCGGGTTGGCCTCGTGGTTCGGGAAGTTGCCGTCGAGTTCGAAGTACATCGGCACGATGTCGATGGGCAGGCCCGCGAAGACCGTCGGGACGGTGTAGCCGCCCATGCCGTTGCCGGCGTCGACGACGACCTTCAGCGGACGGCTGCTCGACAGGTCGACGAGCTTGCGCAGGTACGCCGCGTACTCCGCGAGGACGTCCTTCTCGGTCACCGAACCGCGCTGGCCGGCGAAGGCGGGCACGCCCTGCTCGACGGTGTCGCGGATTTCCGCGAGACCGGAGTCCTGGCCGACCGGTGCGGCACCCGAGCGGCACAGCTTGATGCCGTTGTACTTCGCCGGGTTGTGGCTGGCGGTGAACATGGCGCCCGGCAGGTTCAGCGATCCGGACGCGAAGTACAGCTGGTCGGTGCTGGCGAGGCCGATCGTCACCACGTCGAGCCCCTGTGAGGTCACGCCGTCGGCGAACGCGGCGGAGAGCTCGGGGGACGAGTCGCGCATGTCGTGGCCGATCACGACGGAGTCGGACTCCGGCTTGATCAGCAGGGCGAACGCCGAACCGAGGTCACGTACGAGCGCCGCGTCCAGCTGCTCGCCGACCACGCCGCGAATGTCGTAGGCCTTCACGATGCCCGAAAGGTCTGGCACGCCTGCTCCCCGCCAATAGTCTCGTTACAACGCCCTCTGGCGCGCTCGAAAGCCTACCGGCGGGCCCTTGCGTCAGGCTCGGCCGGGCAGGACGCGCAAGTGGCCGCGCCTGCCCGAGGGACCCTCGGGTTCGGGGCCGGGCGCGGGCTTGTCCGAGCGGCCCGCTTCGCGCACGGCCTCGGCCAGCGCGGTCAGCTCGTCGGCGGAGGGGTCGGGGGCGGCGAAGGCGCCCTCGTGCCGGACGACTTCCCAACCCTTGGGCACGGTGAGCCGGAGGGCGTGGGCTTCGCAGAGGTCATAGGAGTGCGGCTCGCTCGCGGTGGCCAGTGGCCCCACGACGGCTGTCGAATCGCTGTAGGCATACGTGAGCGTGGCGACAGCGGGCTCGAGACAACCCGTTCGCGAACACTTTCGTACGCTCCGCACGATCGAGAACGATAGCGCGTCCTCGGCCAGGTGTACCGGCGACACGCGCTTCGACTCGCCGAGCGCGTACCCTTCGGATCGTGGCGACGGCTCGTGATTCCCGACAGCGACGGCGGATGCGCCGGGACCGGCACGGCCGGGGCCTGCGCGGAGCGCTGTATCCGTCGACCCTTCCTGCCGCCGCTAGCAGGGCAGAGAGGTTCGACGCGCTGGTTTTGGACGCGCTCGAACCGATCGAAGCGCGGTGGCGGCACGAGCTGACGAAGCTCGACGTCGCCGTCGACGACGTTCCCGAAGTTCGCTCGGATGGCGCACCGGCCGGAGTGGACGGAGTGCTGCACGACGGCGCCGTCCCGCTCTCGCGGCTCGTGCCCGCCGGCGTCGACCGCGCCGGACTGCCGACGCGGGCCCGGATCGTCCTCTACCGCCGCCCCCTCGAAGCACGCGCGAAGGACCCCGGCGAACTCGCGGAACTCGTCCACGACGTCCTCGTCGAACAGGTCGCGGGCTACCTGGGCGTCGAACCCGACGTCATCGAAGGCGAATAACCCCCGCTCGCCTCTCCCACCCACCCCAGCCCAGCCCCCACCCTTCCCCGGGGGGCGTCCCCAGCCCAGCGTACCGCGAGACACCGACGGGACCTGCGAAAACGGCGCTGGAGCCCCGAGTTGTCCACAAGTGGAGCAGGCTGTGGACAACTCTGCTTCCAGGTGTTCCGGGCGCGATTCAGGTGCTCCCACTGTGGCATTGGGCCTCAGCGGGGGGCAGGGGCTGGGGCGACGGGTGAGTTCTGAAGGGGTAGCGCTGTCCTGAAGGCCCCCTTTGAGACGTTCAACGTCTCAAAGGGGGCCTTCAGGACAGCGACGACAGCAGCGGGAGCGACGGCGGCAGCAAGCGGCAGCAGGCAGCAAGCGCAAGCAACAGCGGAGGTAGCGGCAGCGGCAAGCGGTAGCGACACCGAGCCAAACCGCTCAAGATTGCGAAGGCCGCCGCCGCGTAGGTACAGCAGTCAGCAGTGTGAACAGCACCGCCGCCACCTGCGCCAGCAGCAGCAGGTTCCGTGTGGTCCCTTGGTGCTCCACCACGACCTCCGAAGGCGCCGGAGGCACCGAGACGGCCACCTGATGCCCCCAAGCCCGCACGATCGGCACGGCCTTGCCGTCCACGCTCGCCTGCCAGCCCGCCTCGAACTCCGCGGCCAGCACCAGCAGTCGCCCTGTCGGCCCTTCCGAGACACGCACCCGCACGTCCGGCAACCCGGCCTGCACCGGCGCCACCCCTGGCGACGCCCCCGGCGCGCCCTTCCCGGTCACGGCCGCCTGCGCCAGTTCCGGCGAGATCAACGCCACCTGCCCACCGGCGGGCAGCAGGCGAAGCACCGGACGCCCGTCGGAGGTCGGCTCCGCCGGAGCGACCAGGTCCCGCGCGAGTTCGACGAAAGCACCGCCGTCGGCGCCACTGGGCAGCACGACATACAGCGCTCCCGAAGCCAAAGCCGCCGCGAAGGCCTGCTTGACCGCGTCCGGCGAGCCCTGGAGAAGGTCCCGGCGCCACGAGGCCAGCCGATCGGCGCTGCCGGGTGTCGGCGCGAGTTCGTCGTCGCCGTAGAACGGCAACCGCCCACCGGTCTGCCGGACACCCTCTTGAGCAGAACCCACTACCAGCACCGAACGCCCTGTCACGGCCAGTTCCGCCGAAATCCCCGAAGCCAGCGAAGGACGCTCACCCGACCGCAGCGGGCCTTCCCGCCCGGCGACGGCCGCACCGGTCACCAGCGCCAGCAGGACGAGCACCCCGGCCACGGCCGTGACCTTCGCCAGCCACGGCGCGGGGTCGACACCGGACCCACCCCGCTGCCAGGTGGCCAGCACCGTCCACAGCAGGCCCGCGCCGATCACCAGCAGCGGCACCCCGGCGTACCCGGTCGCGTGCGCGCCGCCCGACATCGGCGTCACCGCCACGAACCGCACCGCCACGAGCCCGAGCACCCCCAGCACGACGACCGCGACACCGGCGCCCGCGCCCTTCGACGGCCGCACCACCAGCGCGACGATCGCGGCCGCGACCAGCGCCACCCCGATCGGCCACGCGCCGGGTCCGCCCGGGTCCAGTCCGGCGAGATCGGCCCCGGACGCGGCCGTCGCACCGCCGCCGAGCCCGTGCAGCAGCAGTTCCGGATGCCTCAGCAGCACACTCGGCCACGGCAGCAGCAGCGCCAGCGGCAGGAAGACCACGATGCCGACCGACGCGATCCGCCGCGCGAGCCCCGTCGGCGACGGCAGCACCACGAACCCGATCACCAGTCCGACCAGCGCCAGCGCGTGCGCCAGCGGCGAGAACGCGCCGATCAGCGCCAGCCCGATCGCGCTCAGCGCGGAAACGTGCAGCCATCGCGAGTCCGCGCGGACCAGCAGCCCCACGATGCCCGCGATCACCGGCGGCAGCAGCAGGTGCACGACGACGACGTCGAGCCGCCCCTGCGCGACCGAAGCGGTGGCCGCCGGGAGCACGCCGTAAGCCGCCGCGACGACGGCACGCACCCAGCGACGCACGCGAAGGTGCCGAGTGGCCGCGTACGCGCTCAGGGCGGCGAGCGGGATGTCACCGATGAGCAGGATCGCGACCAGCGCCGCGGGGCCGCCGATCGGGGCGAAGATCGCACCGAGGGTGCCCAGCACCGGCAACGTCGCGGGCGCGGGACTCGCCGTCCCGCCCGCGATCGCGTGCCACGGCGCCAGGTACGACGACCAGACCTCGCCGAGCCCGCCGATCGGCAGCAGTTTCCCGCCGAAGAGGTCCAGCCCGAGCCGGGATCCGTTGACGGCGAAGGCGAGCGCGGTCAGGACGACGAGCATGAGCACCGGTGGGGCGAACACGGTCGCGCCGAGCACCCGTTTCCGGTCGACCTCGACGAACACGAGTTCCGGTTCCGGCCGCCGCCCGCCGTCGCGCGGCACCGGCGACGGTTTCGGGCCGCTCGCAGCGGGCTTCTCGGGGACGGCGACCGCGACGATCGCGCTGGGCCGCCGCAGCCCCGTCCCCCGCGAGCCGACCCCGCGCATCGCCCCGGCGGGCAGCGCGCCGGGACCCACCGGGCGATCTTGTCCGGCCTGCAACGCCTCCGGCGGGATCCAGGCCCCTTCCTGATCCGCGCTCTCCGGAACGGTCCCGAGCGCGAAGTCCCGTTCGACGCCGCGCCGGACGAGGCCGACGACACCGGCGCGGACCGCGTTGCGCACCCGCGTCATCCGCCCGGTGAACAGTCCTCGGACGTCGCCCGGCCGGTCGGTCTTCCGGCGTTCGGCGCGGGCAGCGCGCAGCCCGCCACGACCGCGCAGCAGGAACCAGGCCGCCGCGAGTTCCGCGCCCGCCTCGCCAGTGCGTCGCAGCAGCAGGAACGCGAGCGCGCGGAACAGCGCGAAGAACGGGATCCGGACCAGACCGAACCAGAAGGACAGCGGGGAACAGTTGACGAGGAACACCCGGAGCCCGTGCGCGCGGTTCGCCGTCGCGAGGGAAAGGCCGAGCGCGTCCGGTTCCCGCTGCCCGGTGCTGAGCGCGCGAGCGTGCCGGAGCCGGGCCGACGGCACCGAAAGCACGCGGCCGCCCGCGGCGTTGGCGCGCCAGCCGAAGTCGAGATCCTCGCGCAGCAAGGGAAAACCGGGGTCGTAGCCGCCGAGGTCGTGCCAGACTTCGCGCCGCACCAGTGATCCGGCGCTCGGCACGGCGAGCACCGCGGTGTCGGTCTCGTCGGGTGAGATCTGCTGCCGATGGCCGATGGCGTCGGTCGACAACCCGGCTTCGACGATGAGCCGCGGGTCGCTCCAGTCCACCGCGAGCGGACCGAGCACTGTCGCCGAGGGCTCGTTTTCCGCCGCTGCCAACAGGTTTTCGAGACAGTCGGGTTCCGGCGCGCAGTCGTCGTGCAGCAGCCAGAGCCAGCCGCCGGGATCACCCCAGCGTTCGACGGCGTATTGGGCGGCCTCGCCGACGGCGGCGCCGAAACCGATGTCACTCGAAAGTGTGAGAATTCCGTCAAGGACCGGCGCTTCGCCGGCGACTCCCTCGGCAGCCGCCGCGTCGGCGAGGATCTTGGCCGTCCGGTCGGTGGACCCGGTGTCGACGGCGAGCACGTGCCGCGGCCGGACACCGCTGCGCCGCAGCGCGGAAAGCGCCAGTGGCAACCAGTTCTCGCCGTCGTGACAGACCACAATGGCCAGAACGGGAGCCGTGCGCGGCACAGATGACGCGGCGGTGCGGGACAACGGGCACTCCAGAGGTGGCGGCGAAGTCGAGTGCCGCCACCCTACGACGCGACCCTGTCACCCGTTGGTGGCCCCACAGTATGAGAACAAACGCTGGGTGGAACCGGGCAGGAAGCGATCTCCGGCGCACTGGGGGTGCCGGAGATCGCCGTCACACAGCTCGCTTTTTCAGTTTCCTACGCTCACGTTCGGAGAGCCCGCCCCAAATACCGAACCGCTCGTCATGCGCGAGGGCGTACTCGAGGCACTCGTCCTTGACCTCGCAACCGAGGCAGATCCGCTTGGCTTCGCGGGTGGAGCCGCCCTTCTCAGGGAAGAACGCCTCCGGGTCCGTCTGCGCGCAGAGGGCCCGTTCCTGCCAGTCCTGCTCTTCCGCGGAGGCATCGTCGAAAAGCTCGGTGAGATCGCCCAGTTGCTGCTCCGGGACCTCACCCCAACCCACGACTTGCCCCCATTCCCTTCCATCTGCTTCCAACCGCACGTCCGCCTCCTCGCTGTCCACGCACTCCCCAGGCTGGCGGTGTTGAAACACCATCCGCCGCCCCCTTCCAGCGACGAATGACATCACTGTGATTACACCCGTGTAGTGCGGTCAGGTCAAGCGGAGTAGCGAGTTCGGGGGATACTCGGGCCGCATCGCGCAAGGGGACACGCCGAGAACTTCACATCGGGCATACGGAAGACTGGTGGGGTGCAGAGATCAGCAGTGCGGCCAAGCCCGATCTTCCTCGGCATCCTCGCCGTCACCGTCCTGGGCGGTGTACTGGCGGCTTTCGGTGACGCGACCACGATTTCCAGCCAGAAGTACGACCCGCTGATCATCACCGGCGTGGTCCTGCTCGTCGCCGGCGGCTGGGTGGCGTCACTGACGCTGCACGAGTTCGGGCACGCGATCGTGGCGTTCCGCGGCGGCGACCACAGCGTCGCCCACAAGGGTTACCTGTCCATGGACGTCCGGAAATACACGGATCCGGCACTGTCCATCATCCTGCCGTTGGTGTTCCTCATCATCGGCGGCATCCCGCTGCCGGGCGGCGCGGTGTGGATCGAACACGGGCGCCTGCGGTCCCGCGGTGTCCAGTCATGGGTGTCGCTCGCCGGGCCGCTGAGCAACCTCGCCGTCGGTGTGGTGCTGACCCTCGTCGTCGCGCTGGTGCCGATGACGAACGGACTCGTGATCGGCCTGTCGTTCCTGGCGCTGCTTCAGATCGTCACGTTCATCCTGAACATCCTGCCGATCCCCGGTCTCGACGGCTGGGGCGCGATCGAGCCGTACCTTTCGCCCGGCGCGCGCGAGTTCGGCGCGAAGGCCCGGCCCTGGGCGCCGCTCGTGCTGTTCGCCGTGCTGTTCCTCGTGGACGACGCGAGCCGGTTGCTGTGGCAGGGGTCCTACGCGATCTTCGACTCCGTCGGCGGTTTCAAGCTCGCGGCCCAGTACGGACAGGACGCGTTCATGTTCTGGAAGTGACCTCGCCGGTCACTGGCCGCCGGGGTGCTCGGTGAACCACTCGTGCGCGCGCTTCCAGACGCGTTTGAGGCCGGATCGCTCGCCGAGGTAGTCGCCCGCCATGCCGACCACCGGCAGCTTCCCGAGCGCCCGGTGGAAAAGCCGGCCCCGAGGGCGCTTCTCCAGTTCTTCGACGATGCCCAGCAGTCCCCTGCCGAGCCGCCACAGCGTGCCCGCGGCCGCCTTCAGGGTCACCTTGCCGTGCTTCTTCTTCGCGTCGTCGAGTTCTTCGGTGAGCTTCGCCGCTTCATCATCTTCGGCGGCTTCGTCATGTTCGGCGTGCTTGCCCGCCGCGATCACCGGATCGATGTCGCGTTCGAAGAGCACCCACGCGATCAGCCGGACCCGGGCGCCGACATCGGTCACGCCGTACTCCCCCGCGATCGCGCACAGCAGCACCCCCTGCGACGCCGAGCCGAGCGCGTCCTGCACGGGCAGCCGGTCGGCGAGCGCGCCGCCGATCCCGGGGATCGCGGTGACCAGCGCGGTGACCCGGCCGACCCGGTTCACCCACCAATGGGTCCGCTGGTAGTTCGACATCTCCGCCCAGGCCGCGGTGCCGGGCACCTTGACCGAGGTGATCCCGTCGAGCAGCTTGTCCTTCAGCCCCGGCTCGACGCCGTCCAGATCTTCGTGGCGACGTCCCCTGGCCTGCAGGCCGAACGGATCCGCGTCGCGCAGCGCGTCGACCATCGGCCCGCAGGCGCGGACGAACGGCCGTAGCACCGCCACGACCTGACGGTCCGAAATCGCTTCACCCACCGCTGCCTCCCTTCGCGACCTTCGCCGCTGTGCCCAGACCGCCGCCCAGCGCCAGTGCTCCCGGCAGGGCCCCGCCGCCGATCAGCAGCAGCGCCCGCCAGTCCTGTACCAGCACCAGATCACCACCGGGCCCGGTCACACCCATCCCGAGTACGACGAGTACCCAGACGAGGAGCGGAATCACCGAAAAGGAGGGCCGGACCACTTTGGCGGTCGTCCTCACCAACAGTGGCGTCGTGATCACCGCGAGCACCACGGTCGCCGGCATCGGGAGATCCCCGAGTTTCGGCAGCACGATCCCATCGAGGCGGAGCGGCAAGAAGAACAGTTCGAGCAACCCGAGCAAGAACGCGTCGAAGCACAGCAGGGCCAGCAGCAAACGCTGCCGCGAAGTGAGCGGCGCGGTCACTTCGCGAGTCCCCCGAACAGGTCCGCCCCGGCGCCCTCGGCCGTCCCGTGGACGAGCACGAAGTACTCGTTCGAGGTGATCGGCTGCGCGACGTCGTTGCTCAGCGCGAAGTGGTCCGCGAGATGCGGCGGCGCGGGCACGCTGACCTGGGTCTCGTGCGCCCGCAGCGCGGCCGCCTTCGCCGGGTTGTGCGCGCTGACGTCGAGAACGGTCGTGATGGTCTCGTCCGGCGTCACCGGGAGTTCGCCGTCCTCGGGAACCCGGAACGTCGACACCCCGCGAAGTGCGGCGAGCCCGGCCTCGACGGCGTCGCGAGAAGAAACAGTATGGAAGACCCGCTCGACCGACGCGGCCTTCGGCGCCGCGGCCATGGTGATCTCGTGCGCGCGGATGTGGTCGGGGTGACCGTACCCCCCGAAAGCGTCATAAGTGACGACGACCTGAGGGCGGACCTCGTCCAGGATCTCCGCGAGCTGAGCGGCCTGCTCGTCGAGGTCGCCGCCGGAGAACGCGCGCGGATGCGCCGCGGACGGCGTCCCTGCCATCCCCGAATCACGCCAGCGGCCGATGCCCCCGAGATACCGGTGCCGGGTGACCCCGAGCGCGGCCAGCGCCGACGCCAGCTCGCCCGCGCGATAGCCGCCGAGCTGATCGGAAGCCCACGAACCGAGCCCGCCGAGGGCGGGCGGGATGATCTCGCCTTCCTCACCGAGAGTGCACGTGACAACGGTCACGTCGGCACCTTCGGACGTGTAGCGCGCGATGGTGCCGCCGGTGGTGATGCTCTCGTCGTCCGGATGGGCGTGGACGAGGAGCAATTTCGGCCGGTCTGAGATCACGGCTTGAAGACTAATTCGAACACGGCGGGCTTTCCTTTATAGGGTGTCGGGAACGGAAGCCGGAGAGCACCGACCTTAGTCGGGCGACTCTCGGTTATCCTCGCGCGAGTCGCGGCCTGTGCGCCGTGACCATATGTACCCCCACGAAGGGCATCTTGGTGAGCACTGAAGCAGCATCGTCGGACCTCGGCGGCGTGTCGGGTTCGGTTCTGTCCATCTCCGACCTGAGCATCTCGTTCCCGACCGACGACGGCGTGGTCGACGCCGTCAAGGGCATCGGATTCGACGTCAAGCCTGGCGAGATCGTCGCGGTGGTCGGCGAGTCCGGTTCCGGCAAGTCGGTGACCTCGATGTCGGTGCTCGGGCTGCTCCCGAAGACGAGCCGGATCGCGGGTGAACTCCGCCTCGGCGACCGCAACCTGGCCGACCTCAAGGAGAAGGATCTCCAGAAGATCCGCGGCAACCAGGTCGCGATGATCTTCCAGGAGCCGATGACCGCGCTGAACCCGGTCTACACCGTGGGCTGGCAGCTGCGCGAGGCGCTCCGCTCGCACCAGGACATCTCGAAGGAAGCCGCCGACAAGCGCGCCATCGAGCTGCTGGAGATGGTCGGCATCCCGAACCCGCCGCTGCGCTTCAAGCAGTACCCGCACCAGCTCTCGGGCGGTCTCCGCCAGCGTGTCGTCATCGCGATGGCGATCTCGTGCGACCCGAAGGTGATCATCGCCGACGAGCCGACCACGGCTCTCGACGTCACCGTGCAGGCGGAGATCCTCGGCCTGCTGCGGAAGCTGCGCGACACCCTGAACACCGCCATCGTGCTGATCACGCACGACATGGGCGTCGTCGCCGACCTCGCCGACCGCGTGGTCGTCATGTACCAGGGCAACATCGTCGAAGAGGCGCCGGTGCGCGACCTGTTCGCGTCGCCGCAGGTGGACTACACCCGCAAGCTGCTCGCCGCGGTGCCGGTGCTCGGCCAGCGCCCCGAAGGACGCCGCCTGCTCGACGACGCCGGCATCTCCGCCGACAGCGACGAGGCCACGAAGATCGCCGAGGACATCCGCCTCGAAGACAGCGAACTCGCGGCCGTGATCGAGGAGAACGCGCCCGCGCTCGAGATCAAGAACCTCGTGCTGGAATACCCCGGCCGTCGCGGCCAGGCGAAGAACCGCGCGGTGGACGACGTCTCGCTGAGCATCGCCAAGGGCGAGATCGTCGGGCTGGTCGGTGAATCCGGTTCCGGCAAGTCGACCGTCGGCCGCTGCGCGATCCGCCTGCTGACCCCGACCTCGGGCACCGTGTCGATCGCGGGCCAGGACATCACGAACATGTCGAACAAGGACCTGCGCCCGCTGCGCCGCTTCTTCTCGATCGTGTTCCAGGACCCGGCGTCCACGCTGGACCCGAAGATGACCATCGGCGAGTCGATCGCCGAGCCGATGGTGCTGCACAAGTTCCTGTCGGGCAAGGCGCTGAACGAGCGCGTCGCGTCCCTTTTGGACAAGGTCGAGCTCGGCGGCCACTACCGCAACCGGTACCCGCACGAGCTGTCCGGCGGCCAGCGCCAGCGCGTCGCCATCGCGCGGGCGCTCTCGCTCGACCCGGCGCTGCTGATCGCGGACGAGCCCACCTCGGCGCTAGACGTGTCGGTGCAGGCCCGCGTGCTGGACCTGTTCCTGGACCTGCAGCGCTCGCTGCAGTTCGCCTGCCTGTTCATCAGCCACGACCTCGCCGTCGTCGACCTGCTCGCCGACCGTGTCGCGGTGATGCAGCACGGCAAGCTGGTCGAGGTCGGCACGCGTGACCAGGTGCTGCACTCGCCGCGCGAGGACTACACCCGGCGGCTGCTGTCGGCCGCCCCGGTCGCGGACCCGGTGCTGCAGGCCGAGCGGCGTGCGGCCTGGCAGGCGGGCAAGCTCGCCCCGGTGGCCGACTGACCCTCAGAGGTACGGAAAAGGCCCCCTTCGCCGCGCTGGACGCCGCGAAGGGGGCCTTTTCGTGCGTTAACCGGTCGGGGAACCTGCGCGAGTGTCCCGGGACCGAGGCTGACAGCACCTCAGCGTCTTCGGGAAGGGCGCGCCAGCGCCCGACCGGAGACTTCACCCCGCGCGCCCTCTTTTGGGCCGGAGGCCCACGTAAACGCGATGAAGGGGCGCCTCCCCGCTCAACCTGAGGTTGAAGCGGGTCGACGCCCCTTCGGCGCGTTTACGTCAGCGCGCGGAGATGAACTACGCCTTCATCTTCCGCTGCCGCGGGTCGAAAGCGTCCCGCAGACCGTCACCGATGAAGTTGATCGTCAGCGAGATCAGCACCAGCACGACGAACGGGCCGAAGAACAACGCCGGCCGCGCCTGCAGCTGCGCGTAGTTCTCGAGGATCACGCGACCGAGCGAGGTGTCCGGTAGCTGCACCCCGAGCCCGATGAAGGACAGCGCCGCCTCGATCAGCACGGCCTGCGCGATCGCGAGGGTCGCGTTGACCGTGATGAGGCCGACCATGTTCGGCACCAGGTGCTTGAACACGATGTGGAGCGTCCCGGCACCGGACGCGCGGGCGGCGTCCACGAACTCGCGCTGGGACAGCGACATCGACTCGGCCCTGGCGATACGGGCGATCGGCATCCAGCCGAAGGCCGCCAGCACCATCGCGACGATGTACCAGGTACCGCCACCGAACACCTTCGCCAGGATGGCGGCGGCGGCGATCTGCGGGACGATCAGGAACAGGTCCGTCACGCGCGAGATCGCCGAGTCGGTGAAGCCGCGCAGGTACCCCGCCATGGCCCCGAAAACGGTTCCGATGGTGGTGGCGACGAGCGACACGATGAGCGCGATCAGCAGCGAGTACTGGGTGCCGCGCAGGATCTGCGACACCATTTCCTTGCCGACCTGCGTCGTGCCGAGCGGGTATTCCCCGCTGGGTTTGGCGAAGGAGGGGAAGGAACTGTCTTCGTAGCTGTAGGGCCAGAAGATCGGCATGATCAGCACGGTGAGCACGAGCAGCAGCAGGATACCCGTGCAGATCATCGCCAGCTTGTGCCGCAGGAACTTGCGCAGGACCAGCTTGCCCTGGCTCTGCGGCTCGGGCATCGCCTCCGCGGGTGTCTTGCCCGCGGCGGCGGCCGCGGAGTCGTCCGCCTCGATGAGGGAGTTCAAGTCAGCCAACGCGAATCCTCGGGTCCAGGATGCCGTACATCAGGTCGGCGATCAGGTTGGCGACGATGATGCTGCTGGCGATGAGTACCAGCCACCCCATCATCACCTGCGTGTCGCTCTTGGTCACGGCTTCGACGAGCAGCTTGCCCATGCCATTCCAGTTGAACACCGTCTCGGTGATGATCGCGCCCGAGAGCACGGCACCGAAGTTGACGGAGAACAGGGTGGTCACCGGGATGAGCGCGTTCCGGAAGGCGTGGCGGAAGATGACCCGGCTGTTGGCGAGTCCCTTGGCGCGCGCCGTCCGCACGTAGTCCGCGTTCAGCGTCTCCAGCATCGAAGCGCGCTGGAACCGGCTGTAGGCGGCGAAGCTGATCGCCATGATGGACAACGTCGGCAGCAGATACGCGCCGATATAACTCGCCAGGAAGCCGCCTGGTCCGTCCAGATTCAGCGATTCCGGACTCGTGGTGCGGATCCAGGGATTACCGAGCACATCGGACAGTCCCAGATCCCGTACCCAGCCATTGAACTCGATCGCGTACCGCTTGAGCACGATGGCGACACAGAAGATCGGCATCGAGAACAGCAGGAACGCCAGCGTGGTGGCGATGTAGTCGATGATCGAGTACTGCTTGACCGCCGCGATCACACCGACGAGGACGCCGAGGATGAGCGCGAGGATCTCGGCTCCGACGACGAGCTTCAAGGTGACCTCGAACGCGGCCATGACCTTCGGGAACACCGGGGCCTGCGCGTTGCCCTGTGCGATGGAAACGCCCCAGTCGCCGGTGACGAAGTTGCCGAGCCAAGTGAAGTACCGGGGCACGATGCTCTGGTCCAGCCCGAGCTGCGAGGCCATCTGGGCGATGGCTTCCTTGCTCATGGCCGGGTTGCTCTTCATCTCGGCGAGCGGGTCACCGGTGCCGGCGACCATGACGAAACACAGGAAAGTCCCGACCAACAGGACGGGAATCGATATCGCCAGACGGCGAAGAATGTAGATCACCAGGTTCAACGAACTGCTCCTCATCCGGGCCTGGTCGCCGAAGTGCTGGACCGCTGCCCGGTTGTCCACCGTAGTGGCGGTAACCCTACGGTCAACAGCTACTTCCGGCGGGTACGGGGGCCCGGCTTGTGGCCGGGCCCCCTACCACCAGGATCGCGTAAGCGAGTGGTGAAAAAGCGGGGCGGAAGCCCTACTTCTTCTGCTCCCACTCACCGGCGTTCCACAGGACACCGTTGTACGACTGCATGTAAGTGCGGTCGATGCCCTTGAACGCCCACATGGACGGGGTCTGGAACAGCGGCAGCGTCGCGTACTCGTCCGCGATCGCCTGGTCCGCCTTCTGGTAGCTCTCCAGCTGCACGGCCTCGTCGGTGGCCTTCACGGCCGCCTCGAAGGACGAGTCGATCGTCGGGTTCGACAGGCCCTGGTAGTTCTGGCTGCTGTCGTCGACACGGGTGATGTAGATCGACTTCTGCTCGGCCTTGAACGGAGCGGCGGACCAGCCGAAGAGCGCGGCGTCGTAGTCGCTGGCCGCGAGACGGCCACCCTTCAGGAAGTTGGCGTCCTGGTCGTCCGTGATCTCGATACCGGCGGCCTTGGCCTGCGAGATGATGATCTCGACGGTCTGCTGACGGCGGGTGTTCTGGTTGTGCGAGATCTTGAACGACGCGCGCTGGCCGTCCTTGGCGAAGATACCGTCGCCACCCTTGACCCAGCCGTTGTCGGTCAGCGTCTTGGCCGCGGCCTGGGCGCCCAGACCGGCCTTGCTGCTGTACAGGTCCTTGAAGCCCTGCTCGCCCGGCATGAACACGATGCTGTTCAGCGGGGTCGCGTCGGCCTGGACCTCCTTCAGGAGCTTGTCGGTGATCTCCTGGCGGTTGACGACCTCGAAGAACGCCTTACGCAGGTTCTTGTCCTTGAACATGCGCTTGTAGTTCAGGTCGATGTGCTCGAAGGTCAGCTGCGAGGCCGAACCGTAGGTGACACCCTGGGCGGAAAGGCCCTTCATGGTGCCGGCGGCGGTGGCGTCGGGCTGGGTCGAAGCGGCGACGTCGATCTCGCCGTTCTGCAGCGCGGTCGCCATGGCCTTGGTGTCCTCCATCGCCTTCACGACGATCTTGGAGGGGCCACCCTTGCCACCGATCCAGTTCGGGTTCTTCTCGAGCGTGACGGCCTTCTGGTTGGCGTCGAACGCGGTGATCTTGTACGGGCCCGAAGCCGGCATGTCCTCGGCCTTGAAGGCCTTGAAGCCGTTGGTCCAGAAGTCACCGGCCGCCTTGAGCTGAGCAGCGTCGCTGGTCGGCGTCAGCTTGGTGATGTCGGGGATGTTCGACCGCTTCTCGACGATGTGCGCCGGCATGATCGCGGTCGAGTTGAACAGACCCTTGTAGTCCAGGTACGGCTCGGTGTACTTGGTCTCGAAGGTCAGGTCGTCCTTGCAGGTCGCCTGGTCGATCAGCTGGTAGCCGGTCGTCGAAGCGGCGAGGAAGGCCTGCTTGCCGTCGGCGGTCTTCGCCTTGCCGGAGTGCGCCAGCCACGACAGGTACATGTCGTCGCAGTCGAACGCCTCGTTGTCGGACCACTTCACGTTCGGCTTGATCTTGTAGACGACCGTCTGCGGCGACTTGGAGGTGACCTCCCAGCTGTCGAAGACGTCGTTGTTCAGCAGCACCTTGTTGTTGCCGTCGAGCACATCGGCGCCGGCGAGCACGGCCGTCAGGATGTAGGTGTTGTACGACGTGTTGGTGTCGGGCGTGTCGTTGTTGTAGCCCGAGTACCCGTCGTCGATACCCACCGTGACGGTGCCCTCGTACCCCTTGGTGTCCGCGAGCTTGAAGTTTTCGCCGTTCTGCGCCTTGCCGAGCGCCATGGCCTTGATGTCGGTCGACGACCCGTTCTGGTCGGAACTGCCGCTGTCGCCACCGCTGCATGCGCTCAGCACAAGCGCGGAGGCCGCGACCAGCGACCAGGCGGAGACTGCCTTGGACTTCCTCATGAAGTGTGCCCTCCTAGCACTGGGTTCCTGAGATCGGAACAGGACCCCACACCGCTCCGGTGAGATGGCCCGGAGCCTATGACACGCCAAGCAACACTCATTTGGCGCACTGCGGGTGCACGCTAGAAAGGAAATGCACTAACAGTCACCAGTTACGGGGCGATCGTGACCAAAGGGTAACTTGCGGCTGACATCAAGAAATACAGTGGTTACCTTGAGGAATCAGTCCGCCACTCGAACGTGCCGAGAAAGGTCACCCTCCAGGGGCGGACTTGGACTCGAATCGGCTACTTCGGACCCCGCGTCCAGTTCACCGCCGACCCGAAAGGGCCCACCATAGGAGGACCAGCGGTTACTCCGGAAATACCAGAGCCGATGGCCAGGGTATCGGCCAGCTGGAACAACGGAATGGCAACATTCCGACGCCACAATTCCGGTTCCAGGGTCGAAAGCGTGTCGGCGACCGGCGTGGTCCCGGTCAGGGCGGCGTCGATCGACGGCTGCAGGGCCGGGTCGCAGAAGCCCAGCGGGTTCCCCGGGACGACGGCCTTGGTCTTGTCGGCGAGCTGATCGGGGCGGCAGCCGAAGGTGGACGCCAGCACCGACGCGACGTCCGCACCCCCGGTGACCTGGCCGATCACCGCGATGTCGATGCCGACGTTGCCCGCGCCTTCCGGCGTCGTCTGCTGGATCCCATTGAGCACCGGCATCGCCAGCAGCGTCGAGAACAGCTCCCTCGGCTGCGGCGCGATCGCGTTGACCTCGATCCCCGCGGCCACCAGTTGCGCCGTCAGCTCCTTGGCGATCGTCGCGTACGGCTCCTGCTTGGCGGGCGAGGCGACGACCAGCGAAAGGTTCTTCCCGTTCTTGCGCCAGGTCCCGGCTTCCTTGGTGTACCCGGCGGATTTGAGCAGTTCCTCTCCCCTGGCCGGATCCGCCGCCGACGGCGGGCCGGGGGCCGGGATGGTCGGCTGGAAGCCGGTGGCCGACGGGACGCGGACCTGGGCGTCGGCGTGGAGCTTGTCCGACGGCCCGCCCTTCGCCGCCTCGGTGATCAGCTTGCCGCGGTCGATCAGCGCGGTGACGCCTTCGCGCACCTTGGGATCCGAAAGTGTCGGGCTCACCGGCCGCAGGAGGATCTGCGCGACCGTGGGCCGGGCGACCGTATGCAGCTGGACGGCGGAACCGAGCTCGCCGAGCCGCTTGAGACCGGTGCCGCCGGTCCTGGTCATCGCGAACTGGTCGTTGCCGCTGCGCAGAGCGGCCAGCGTGCCGTCCTCATCGGCCGCACGGAGCACGATCCGGTCGAGGGCGGAGGGTTTCTCCCAGTAGCGCTCGTTGCGCTCCAGGACGACCTCTCCGCGCGCCGTGTCGAGGCCCTTGATCGAGTACGGCCCGGCGACGGCGGGGAACGTCGTCGCCAGCGCGCCCTGCCAGCCGCTCGGGGCATCCTTGAGCAGGTGGGCGGGAAGCAGGTCGTTGAAGAGCGTCTGCCAGCCCGGGTACGGCTTGCCGAAGGTGACCTCGACCCGCTTGCCGCCTTCCCGCGACTGGATATCCGAGATCAGCCGGTAGCCCGCGGCGCCGATGACGCCGGGCTGGTCACGCATCGCCTCGCGGAGGTACGCGAAGTCCTCGGCGGCGATCGGCGCGCTGTCGGACCAGGAGGCGTCCGGCCGGATCGTGTACGCGACCGTGAACGGCTGCTGCGAGATGACCTCGGCGGACTTCATCAGGCTCTTGTCCAGCTCGAAGCTGCCGTCGTCCTTCGGGCGGAACACCGACGGGAGCAGCAGCTGCGAGAGCGCCGACGTCACCTGGGAGGCGTCGGCGAGGTTGTGCGGGTTGTAGCCGCCGAGAACGTCGTCGACACCCACGACGACCTGCGAAGGCGTCTTCGTGGTCGAGGTGCTCACCGGCGAGGCAGAGGAGCTGACCACCGGCGGGGGCGGGGTGTTGCTGCAGGCGGCGAGGAGCACGGCCGCGCACGCCAGCATGGGCGCCGCTGTGTTCGATGACCGCACGCCTGAATCCTCCTGCTTTGTCCCTCGCCCCGTCGCCATAGAGCTATCACGCCGGTCATGGCCTTGGCTGCGAGATTCCCATATCGGCCCGGTCGTCGCCCGACCGGATGCCGCCCTCCTCCGGTGGACGTCCGGGAGGCCCCCGGGGTTCCTCCCCCCGCCGACACTTTTCGGCCCCCACCGAAACGAGCCCGCTCGGCAATGGGTTCCGCGCCCCGGAACATTCCGGAACGGCGGACCGGAATGTTCACCACCGGACGATTGACGACGGAAACGATCGCGATCGAGAGTCCAATCCGGACGCATTTTGGATCTTTTGTTTCGCGGCGGCTCTGATCCACGTTCTCGGGACGCTGCGCGTCACCGCACTCGCGCCTTGGGGTGAACCCGTTCCGGCGTTGTGAACACCGTCCAAAAAGGAGAACGACTTTCCCGGCGGAATTGTCGAGAAAGGACTCCTTCTCACCAGGAACACTCGATCGAATACGGTGCGTGACCATCAATACCGCCGGAAACGCCGAAGGGCGCCTACTCACAGTAAGTGAGTAGGCGCCCTTCGGCGTTCACTGAGGAGATCAGCCGCGGTTCTTGTTGCGGTTGCGCTCCTTGGCGCGCTGGTTGACGTCCAGCGTGACCTTGCGGATCCGGACGACGTCGGGGGCGACCTCGACGCACTCGTCGACGGAGCAGAACTCCAGCGCCTCCTCCAGGCCCATCTTGCGCGGGCGGGCCAGGGTCTCCATCACGTCGGCGGAGGACTGACGCATGTTGGTCAGCTTCTTCTCCTTGGTGATGTTGATGTCGAGGTCCTCGGCGCGCGGGTTCTCACCGACGACCATGCCCTCGTACACCTCGGCGCCCGGCTCCACGAAGAAGGTGCCGCGGTCGGCGAGCTGGATCATCGCGTACGCGGTGATGGGGCCCGAGCGGTCGGCGACCAAGGAACCCGAGTGGCGGGTGCGGATCTCGCCCGCCCACGGGAAGTAGCCCTCGAACACGTGGTTCGCGATCCCGGTGCCGCGGGTCTCGGTGAGGAAGTCGGTGCGGAAGCCGATCAGGCCGCGCGCCGGGAGGACGTAGTCGAGCTTGATCCGGCCCGAGCCGTGCCCGCCCATGTGCTCCATGCGGCCCTTGCGGGCGGCCAGCAGCTGCGTGATGCTGCCGAGGTACTCCTCCGGGGAGTCGATCGACAGGCGCTCGAACGGCTCGTGCAGCTTGCCGTCGATCATGCGGGTGACCACCTGCGGCTTGCCGACGGTCAGCTCGAAGCCCTCTCGGCGCATCTGCTCGACGAGGATCGCCAGCGCCAGCTCGCCACGGCCCTGGACCTCCCAGGTGTCGGGGCGCTCGGTCGGCAGCACCTTGATGCTGACGTTACCGATCAGTTCCTGGTCCAGCCGGGTCTTGACCAGGCGCGCGGTGACCTTGTCGCCGCCGCTGCGGCCGGCCAGCGGCGAGGTGTTGACACCGATGGTCATCGAGATGGCGGGCTCGTCGACGGCGATCCGGGGCAGCGCCTCGGGGTTCTCGACGTCGGCCAGCGTGTCGCCGATGGTGATGTCGGGGATGCCGGCGATGGCGACCAGTTCGCCCGCGCTGGCCTCGGTCGCCGGGACGCGGGTGAGCGCCTCGGTGACCAGCAGCTCGGAGATCCGGACGTTCTGGATACTGCCGTCCTCACGCATCCAGGCCACGGTCTGGCCCTTGCGCAGGTTGCCGGAGTGGATGCGGATCAGCGCGATCCGGCCGAGGAAGTTCGAGGCGTCGAGGTTGGTGACCAGCGCGCGCAGCGGGCCTTCGCGGTCCGCGAAGGGCGGCGGCACGTGACGCAGCAGGGTCTCGAACAGCGGGTCGAGGTTCTCGCTCTCGGGCACCGCGCCGTCGGCGGGCTGCTCGAGGCTCGCCTTGCCGGACCGCGCGGAGGCGAACACGACCGGCAGGTCGAGGATCGCGTCGAGGTCGGCGTCCTCGATGTCACCCGCCAGGTCGAGCAGCAGGTCGTGGGTCTCCTCGACGACCTCGGAGATCCGGGCGTCGGGGCGGTCGGTCTTGTTGACGACCAGGATCACCGGCAGGCCGGCTTCGAGGGTTTTGCGGAGCACGAACCGGGTCTGCGGAAGCGGGCCCTCGCTGGCGTCCACCAGCAGGACGACGCCGTCGACCATGGCCAGGCCGCGTTCGACCTCGCCGCCGAAGTCGGCGTGACCGGGGGTGTCGATGACGTTGATCGTCACCGGGCCGTTCTCGGTCTCGCGGTGGATGGAGGTGTTCTTCGCGAGAATGGTGATGCCCTTTTCCCGCTCGAGCTCTCCGGAGTCCATCACGCGGTCGACGAGTTCGGCGCGCTCCTCGAAGGCACCGGACTGCCGGAGCATGGCGTCGACGAGGGTCGTCTTGCCGTGGTCGACGTGTGCGACGATGGCGACGTTGCGCAGGTCGGGCCGGGTCTTGCCGGACGAGCGGCCGGCATCGACTGCGGTGGCGCTGGCTGCGGGCACGCGAAGGCTCCAAAGGTTTCAAGTGCGGGTATGGTGCCCGCGCCTCCCCGATCGCTTCACCTCACGCGATCGAGTAACGTCGGCCGACTTTGGCCATACGCGGACCACACCAGCGTACCTGTAGCCGAACTGTGAGCACCCCCACGCCCCAAGATCGGTTAGCCTCACCTAATGTGTGAGGCGTCGCCGACGTAGTCCGACAAGGAGCGCGAGTGGGCAAGAAATTACCCGACGACCCGCACAAGCTCGTGCGCAAATGGATGAAGTCCGGCAAGGTCAAGAAGAAATGCTGCCGCTCGAAATCACGATGCGGCAAATGTCCCGTTCTCGCCCTGAAAAAGGCGAAAACGAAGATCGCGAAAGCGGCTTGACCGCGTCATCGGCAATGATCGTCAGTGCACCACCGCTTCGTTGATCAACCGCAGTTCCGGCGCGGTCCGGGTCGGCGAGAACTCGATCACCTCGTAGCCGGCCATGTGCTTGACCGAGAAGGGGTCCGTCGCGAGGATCGCGTCCAGCTTTCCCCTGGCCATGGGCCTGGTGATGATGACGCCGCCGATGCGCGGATTGCGCCTTCCGGAGGCGAGGAAATTGCCGTGCTCGTACTGCTTGGTCAGCCAGTCGGCGTGATCCGGGAGCACGTAGTCGATTTCTTCGATAGGGGCGGTATAGGTCAGCAGCACGACATACATGAGATGAAGGTAGACCCGGATCTTCAATGTGACGGGCGTACTGGATCAGCCGATACGAATTGTTGACGCGCCGTGCCCGGAATGAGTGAAATCATCCCGCGTTTCGTCCTCTGGATGCGCAAGTTCGACGCCGAACTACCGCATCCGGAGGACGAAACGCGGGACACTCTGTAGGGTGGACCGCATGCGCCCGCAGAACGCTTCGTGGTGGCCGCCCTCCGGCGGCCCCGAAGTCCTGCGCTGAACCAGACGAGCGCACCACCAGGCCGCCCCACCGGGCGGCCTTTTTCGTGCCCGGACCCTGGGGCGGCCCGAATCCGGAAGGAAGAAGGCAGATGATCAGGTTGTCCGGGATCACCCCGTCCGGCCATGTCCACGTCGGGAACCACCTGGGGGCCATCCGGCGCTGGGCGGACGAGGGCGGGCCGGACGACCTGTACTTCGTCTCCGACCTGCACGCCATGACGAACTCGCACAATCCGGCGAAGCTGCGTTCGATGGCGTCGGAACAGCTGGCCGTGCTGATCGCGGCCGGGATCGAGCCGGACCGCGTGTTCGTGCAGTCCGACCTCGCCCGCGAGCTGGGCGCCCTCAACTGGGTCCTCGAGTGCACCTGCAACTACGGCGAGGCCGCCAGGATGATCCAGTTCAAGGAGAAGTCGAAGGGCCGCGCCGGGGTCCGGCTGTCCCTGCTGACCTACCCGGTGCTGATGGCGGCGGACATCCTGCTGCAGGGCGCGGACGAGGTCCCGGTCGGCGAGGACCAGCGGCAGCACGTCGAACTGGCGAGGACGCTGGCCAAGCGGTTCAACTCCACCTACGGCGACGTGTTCACCATGCCGAAGGCGGTGCTGCCGCCCGCCGGAGCGCGGGTCATGGACCTCGCCGAGCCGACGCGCAAGATGTCGAAGTCGACGCGGGAGGAGGCCGGGGTCGTCTTCGTCCTCGACGAGGCGGACCAGGTCAGACGGAAGGTCAAACGCGCGAAGACCGACGGAGGCTCGAAGCCGGCCTACGCGCCCGAAGCCCGGCCCGGGATGGCGAACCTGCTGGACATCCTCGCGGCGTGCACCCGGGAGAAGCCCGAGGACCTCGCCGACCGGTTCGACTCCTACGGCCAGGTCAAAGAGGCTGTCGCCGAGGCGCTCATCGAGGAGCTGAGGCCGGTCCGGGAACGCGCGCTCGCGCTGCTGGCCGACCCCGGTGAGCTGGAGCGGGTCCGGAAGGCGGGTGCCGTCCGGGCCGCGGAGCGCGGCGAGCACCGGCTCCAGTCCGCACTGCGCCTCATCGGTGCCGGCTGAAGGTCCGTGAAGGCCTCCTTCCCTACTTTGAGGGTAGGGAAGGAGGCCTTCACGGACTTGCGAGCAGGGTGTGCAGGGCGGGCAGGAGGACGCGGTCGGCGGGCAGCCAGTCGAGGTCGTCGAGGTCGCGCGCGGTGATCCACCGGACGTCCTTGTGCTCCACCGCCCGCGGCTCGTCCCCCGCGCTGACCAGCGAAGCGGCGTAGATCCGCAGCACCCTCCCGTTCGGCAGCGGGACGTCGTCACCGACCCTGCCCCCGACTGTCACGGCGACGTCCAGCTCCTCCAGGCATTCACGCGCCAAAGCGGCCTCGTCGCTTTCTCCGTCTTCGACCCGCCCGCCCGGCAGCTCCCACTGCCCGGCGTGGTCGGCGGGCCAAGCCCGCTGCTGCGCCAGCAGCTGTCCGTTCCGCACGATGGCGGCACCCACGATCACCACGCGGCACACCCTAGCCAGACCGATCAGCCAGGCCGGGCCGGGCCGCCTGCCAGACGATCTGGAAGCGCGCCCCGCCATCGGGTGACTCACCGACGCGGACCCGGCCCCCGCGCCGCCGGACGGCCTCCGCGACCATCGCCAGTCCCAGCCCGGTGCCGCCGGAGGACCGCGCCCGCGAGTCGGAAACGCGGTAGAACCGGTCGAAGACACGCTCCCGGTGCTCCGGCGCGATACCCGGCCCGTCGTCGTCGACCACCACCCGCACGGTGGACCGCGACGCGAGCACCGACACCACGATCTCGCCGCGCGCGTACCGGCAGGCGTTGCGCAGCAGATTGCTCAGCACCAGTTCGACCTCGGCGTGCGTCGCCAGCGCCCACGCCGTCCCGACCGTGCCGGTCACCCGGACGTCCGGCGCGTCGGCGGGCATCCGCGCGACCGCGGCCCGCACCTCGCTCACCAGCTCGACCGGTTCGGCGGGCGGGACCTCCCCCGCGTCCGACCTCGCCAGCGCCAGCAGCCCGTCGAGCAGCGCGGAAAGCCGCTCCGCCTCCTCCAGGATGTCGGAAAGCGTCTCCTGGGAGAGGTCGGGATCGGGGTTGGCGACGGCGACCTCGGCCTGGACGCGGATCGACGCGACCGGCGAGCGGAGCTCGTGCGCGGCGTCCCCGGTGAACCGCCGCAGCCGACCGGCGCCCTCCTCCTGCCGGGCCAGCAGGGCGTTGAACTCCTCGGCCAGCGCGCGGAGTTCGTCGTGCGAATCCGGCAACGGCAGCCGCGCGCCCGGCGGGAGCGCCCGCACAGAACCGCGCATCCGCGCCACCGGCCGCAGCGCGAACCGCACCAGCAGCCACGTCGCGATCCCGGCCCCCACCGCGCCGACCGACGCGACCACGAACAGCCACAGCCCACCGGAGTGCACGGCGGTGGCGAAGCCGACCAGACCGGCGCCGGCGGCGACGAGCCGCTGCTGCCCGTCGGGGGCGGTGATCACGGTGCCGACCCAGCGCCAGCTGTGCTCACCACCGGTCGTGACCGGTTCGCCCGCCTTCAGCGCGCGGACGTCCGCGGCGCCGAGGTTCGCGGCGGGCAGGCCGTCGACCGGGCCGCCGCCGGTGTCGAGGACGCGGACGGTGACCGCCGAGGCCGTCGGCGGCCGCCCGGCGGAGACGTCGGCCTTCGCGATCTCCAGCTGGGCGCTCAGCTCGTCGTCGACCGAGCCGATGAGCAGCGGCTGGAGGTTGTCCCCGGCGACCGCCGCGAGCCCGAGCAGGAAACCGAGCGTGACCGCGGCCGCGAGCAGGGTGATCCGGACCTGGAGCGATCGGCGGCGCCACCAAGACGGTGAGCCGATCACCCCTGTCCCGCCGGGGCGATCACTTCGTCGAGCTGCGCGTCCGAGGCCAGGTAGCCGTGCCCGCGCACGGTCCGGACCAGCGCGCCGGCGCCGACGGCGTCGAGTTTGCGCCGCACGTAGCCGACGTAGACCTCGACGACGTTGCGGGTCGCGGCCTGCTCGTCACCCCAGACGGCGCGCAACAGCTCGTCCTTGGTGACCACCGTTCCGGCGCGGCCCGCCAGCACCTCCAGCAGCGCGAACTCGCGGGGGCTGAACGACACCTCGATGCCGTCGTAGCGGACCTGCCGCAGGCTCCGGTCGACTTCGAGCGCGCCGATCCGCAGCGGTCCGCGGATCGCGTCCGGCGACGCCCGCCGCAGCACCGCGCGCACCTGCGCGACCAGGACGACGAACGAGAACGGCTTCACGAGGTAGCCGTCGGCGCCGAGGTCGAGGCCGTCCGCCTGGTCGACCTCGCCGTCCTTCGCGGAGATCATCAGCACCGGCGTGGTGACGCCGAGCGCCCGCAGCCGTTCGAGCACGCGGTAGCCGGAAAGACCCGGAAGCATGATGTCGAGCAGGACGACGTCGAAGGAGCCCGTCTGCGCGAGCCGCAGTCCGCTGGGCCCGTCGGCCGCCGTGACCACGTCCATGTCCTCGGCGCGCAGCCCCCGCTGCAACGCCTTGCGGACGCCGGGCTCGTCGTCGACCACCAGTACTCGAGGTTTCACGTCCTTCATCATTCACGCTTTCACCAGCTCACGCGCGAGCTCTCAGCGCCATCTCAGCTCGGACGGCGGAGTCTGAGTGGTATCTCAGCGTTTCCGGGGAAGCGTTGTCGCCAAGACCCGAGCACACTGGGGTTCGGGGAACCAGGGAGAGACAGCATGGATCCGAAGAGGAAGGCCATCACCGCGGCGGTGGTGGGGACCGCGCTCGGTGTCGGCGGGCTCGCCGTCGTCGCGATGCCGGCCACCGCGGGTGACGCCCCGGTGCTGCCGCAGATCAGCGCCGAAGAGCTGGTGCAGTCGACGCTCAACGCGAAGCCGGCGGCGTTCGACGGGAAGGTCAAGGTCGACAACGACCTCGGCCTGCCGCAGATCGGCAGCACGCTGCCCGGCGCGTCCGCGCTGAACATCGACTCGGCGCAGATCTCGACCGACGGCGCGGGCAAGAGCAAGGTGTCGCTCACCGAGGGCTCCAGCCAGCAGACCATCGTCCGGAACGGCCAGACCGTCTGGGAGTACAACTCCAAGGACAACTCCGCGAACAAGGTGACCATCCCGGCCGACCTGGCCAAGGAGCACCAGAACAAGGCCGAGGGCCAGGCCGTCGACCCGGCGACAGTGGCTTCGGAACTGCTCGGCAAGGTGCGGGAGAGCAGCACGATCGCCGTCGACGGGACGTCCTCGGTGGCGAACCGTTCGGCGTACGAACTGGTGCTGACCCCGAAGCCGGCCGAGCGGACGCTCCTGCGTGAGATCCGCGTCGCGATCGACGAACAGACCCGGATGCCGCTGCGGCTGACGGTGCTGGCCAACGGCACCGCCTCCCCGGCACTGGAGGTCTCGTTCAGCGAGATCAACTTCGCGAACCAGCCCGCGTCGAACTTCGAGTTCACCCCGCCGAAGGGCGCGAAGGTGACCGAGAAGACCGCCGAGGTCGACCCGAAGAACCGCGAGCTCGCCGAGCAGGCGAAGTCCGAGGTCAAGGTCGTCGGCGACGGCTGGGACACCGCGATCATCGGCAAGATCCCGGCCGACGCGCTGGCCAAGGCCGGTAGCGCGAAGGACGAGGAAGGCCGTCAGGTCGACCCGAAGGCGCTGCTTTCGCGGTTCGCCAAGCCGGTCAGCGGCGCGTGGGGCAGCGGCTGGCTGGTGACCACCAAGGTCGGCAGCGGTGTGCTGACCGACGACGGCCGCTACGCCATCGGCGCGGTGCCGGAGCAGGTCCTCTTCGAGGCATTGGCCGCGAAGTGACCACCACGTTCGAAGCCGGGACGGACGCCTCTCAGGAGGCGTCCGCTCCGGCGGTACCCATGGCGGCCCGCACCAGGGGCCTGCGCAAGGTCTACGGCCGCACGGTGGCCGTTGACCACGTCGATCTCGACGTTCCCGAAGGCGCCGTGCTGGGGATGCTCGGCCCCAACGGTTCGGGTAAGACGACGACCATCCGGATGCTGCTCGGCCTCGTGCGACCCACCGAGGGCGAGGTCGAACTCTTCGGCAAGCGGATGCCCGACGAGGCGGCGCACGCGCTGCCCGACGTCGGCGCACTGGTCGAAGGACCGGGCTTCCACCCTTTTCTCTCCGGGCGGGAGAACCTGATGCGCGTGGCGGCGGCCGAACCGAGGCTGGCCTCGGCCGGGATCCCCGGTGCGGTCGACGCGGCGCTTGAGCGCGTCGGCCTGACCGACGCCTCGACCCGGCGCTACAAGGGGTACTCGCTGGGCATGAAGCAGCGGATGGGGCTGGCGAGCGCGCTGCTCGTGCCGCGGCGGATGGTCGTGCTCGACGAGCCGACGAACGGCCTCGATCCGGCCGGTACCAGGGAGATCCGCCGGATCATCGGTGAACTGCACGCCGACGGCGTCACCGTGCTGGTGTCGTCGCATCTGCTGGCCGAGGTCGAGGCGACCTGCACCCACGTCGCGGTGCTCCAGTCGGGGAACGTGATCGCCCAGGGCGAGCTCACGGAACTGCTGGAGTCGGGGAACGCGGCACTGCTGGTGCGGACGCCCGACGCCGAGCTCGCGGTGGAAACGTTGCGGGAGAACAGGATCGGCAGCAGGCTCACGCCGGACGGCGTCCGCGTGGACCTCACCGCGGCCGAAGCTCCCGACGTGCTGCGCCATCTGGTGACCGCGGGGGTGGCCGTGCACGAGGCGGCGCGGGCGCGCACCGGCCTGGAAGACCTGTTCGCCCGGCTGACCCAGCCGGAGTCCACTGTAGACGGTGAGGGGGAGTCGTGACCCACGCTCTGGCCGCGGCACCCGCGGCACGGACCGGGCGGGACAGCGTCGGCCTGCTCCGGTTGTATCGCGCCGAACTGCGCTGGATCTTCCGGCGGCCCCGCACGCTGGCCGTGCTGGGACTGCTCGCGCTGATCCCGATCGTGATCGGCGTCGCGCTGACCTTGGTCGACCCCGCGGAGTCGAACGGTGGTGGCGGCGGAGGGGACGGCGCGCTGCTCGCCTCCGCGATGAACAACGGTTTCGTGCTGCCGGTCGCGGCGCTGACCATGACACTGGCGCTGCTCCTGCCGCTCGCTTCGGCGATGGCCGGGGCGGACGCGATCGCCGGCGAGGCGGCGCACGGAACGCTGCGAGGCTGGCTGATCGCCCCTGTCGGCAGGGGCAGGCTGCTCGCGATCAAGGCGTTCGGCGTCGCGACGGTTTCGGTGCTCGCGGTACTGGCCATGACGTTCACCGGGTTCGTCACCGGGCTGATCATCAGCGGAACCGACTCGATGTTCACCCTCACCGGTTCGACGCTGAGCGTCTGGGACGCGCTGGGCAGGCTCCTGGTCGTGGCCCTGTGGATCACCCTGCAGCTGTGGGCGGTCGGCGCGGTCGCGCTCGCGATCTCGTCGTTCACCGAGCATCCGATGCTGGTGGTGGCCTCGGTGCTGGCCGGGACGATCGTGTTCACCATTCTCGGCTTCCTGGACGCGGTCTCGTGGCTGCATCCATTCCTCCTCAACAAGGACTGGTCGATGGCGCCGGCCTCGGTGCTGATGGATCCGCTGGACACGACGCTGCTCGGCGAGGGCGCGCTGCGCGCCGCTTGCTACATCGTCATCGGGCTCTCGATCGCCTACTCGCGCCTGACCACGCGCGACGGCTGACCCCGCGTTTCGTCCTCTGAATGCGGTAGTTGCACACGCAAGTACCGCATTCAGAGGACGAAACGCGTCAGTCGCCGAGGAGGGCGACGCCGTCCGGGTCCAGAGCGAGCCGCACGGTGTCACCGGGGCGCAGATCGGCGGTTACCGGCGCGACGGCGTCCACAGTGGACAGGCCGTCGATCGCGACCACGAGGCGGACGTGCTCTCGCCGGTGCACCACCGCCGTCACCTCGCCTTCGACGCCGTCCAAGGAAACCCGCAGACCGTGTGGCCGCAGCCCCAGCCGCACCGCGCCGTCCTCGACGTCGGGCAGCGCGACCTCACCGAGCGCACTCCGCACCACACCGCCGGACGCCTCACCGTCGACGAACGTGGTCACGCCGAGGAACCGCGCCACGTCCTCGTCCACCGGCTGCCGCCAGACGCGGCGCACCGCGCCCTCCTGCCGGATCTCGCCGTCGTCGAGGACGGCGACCCGGTCGGCGAGCGTGAACGCCTCCTCCTGATCGTGCGTGACCAGCAGCGCGGTGATCTTGCTGCGCCGCAACAAGGCCGCGAGGTCGATCGCCAGCTGCTCCCGCAGTCCGGCGTCCAAACCGGACAGTGGTTCGTCCAGCAGCAGCAACCGCGGCTCCGGCGCCAGCGCGCGGGCCAGCGCCACCCGCTGCGCCTGCCCGCCGGACAGCTCGGTCACCCGCCGCCGCTCGTAACCAGCGAGCCCGACGAGGTCGAGCAGCGCCCGGACCCGCTCCACGTGCTCGGCGCGCGGGACGTCGTGCATCCGCAGGCCGAACGCGATGTTCGAGGCGACGTCCTGGTGCGGGAACAGCTGCCCGTCCTGGAAGACCAGGCCGAATTCCCGCCGGTGCACCGGGACGCCGGAGAGATCCTCGCCGTCCCACCGCACGGTGCCCGACGTCAGCGGCTCCAGTCCGGTGATCGCCCGCAGCAGTGTCGACTTCCCCGAACCGGACGGGCCGAGCAGCGCCAGCACCTCGCCGTCGGCGATGTCCAGCCGGGCGTCCTTCACGGCCGCGAAGGATCCATAGTGGACGGTCAGGTCCCGTACCGACAGCGACACTAGAACTCCCCTACCGAATTCTGCCCGCGGACCGCGCCGAACCGGTCGATCAGCACCACCGCCACCACGGTCACGATCATGAGCAGCGCGCAGGCCGCGTAGGCCATCTGGTTGTTCAGCTCGCCCGGCCGTGAAATCAGCGTCGCGACGGCGACCGGCAGCGTCGGCGCGTCCGGCCTGGCCAGGAAGCTCGTCGCGCCGAACTCGCCGAGCGCGACCACGTAACCGAATCCGGCCGCCGCGACCAGCGAACGCGCCGTCAGCGGGAGGTCGATCTCGCGCCACACCCGGCCGGGGCTCGCGCCGAGGGTCGACGCGGCCTGCCGCAGCCGGACGTCGACCGACCGCAGGACCGGCAGCACCATCCGCACGATCAGCGGGATGATCACCAGCGCCTGCGCGAGCGGCACCAGCAGCGGCGACGTCCGCAGGTCACCAGGAAGCGCGTCGAGCGTGACGAGATAGCCGAAACCGACGGTCACCGCGGACACGCCCAGCGGCAGCATCAGCGCGGCGTCCATCGTCTCGCCCATGCCCCGCGCCAGCCTGCCCGGCGTGCGGCGCAACGCGACCAGCACGACCGAGGCCAGCACCCCGATGATCATCGCGAGCATCGTGGCGTCGAACGCCGTCCGCAGCGACATCGACGCCGCGTCCCAGCCCGAAACCTGCAGCGCGCCACGGGATCCCTGGCCGGCGAGCGCTTCGTACCCGGCGAGACTCCAACCATCCGAAGTGGACACGGATTCGACGAGCAGCGCCACGATCGGCGTCATCAGGAGCGCGATCACCGCGAGCCCGGCGGCCACGGCCCACCACTCGCCGCCCCTCGGCCGCCGCGCGGTCTCGCTGCCCGAACGCAGGCGCACCGCGTTCTCCCGGCGCCGTCTCGCCAGCGCGCCGACGACGAGCGCCGCGACGACGGCGGCGAACTGCACCAGCGACAGCGCGGCCGCTCCGGAGAGGTCGAGCAGTTCGACCGTGCGCAGGTAGATCTCGGTCTCCAGAGTGCGGTACTTCGCCCCGCCGAGAATGAGCACGACCCCGAAACTGGTGGCACAGAACAGGAACACCACCGCGGCCGAGGACGCGATGGCGGGCGCGAGCGCGGGCAGCGTCACCGAACGGAAGGCACGCCACGGAGACGCGCCGAGCGCTCGCGCCGCGTCCACGGTGCGCGGGTCGAGATGGCTCCACAGCCCGGAAACCGTGCGCGCGACGACGGCGATGTTGAAGAAGGCGTTGGCCAGCACCAGGGGCAGCAGCCCGCCGTCGGGCCAGAGCGCGCGGAACGCCAGGCCGACCACGACGGTCGGCAGCACGAACGGCACCAGCACGAGCGTCCGGACCAGCGAGACACCCGGCAGCTTCACCCGCGCGAGCAGGAACGCGACCGGCAGTCCCGCGACCACCGCGACGATCGTCGAAACACCGGCGCTGGCGACGGTGAATCCGGCGAGCTTCCAGGTCAGCGGGTCGCCGATGGCGGTGCCGACGCCACCCGCCCCGAAGCCGCGGCCGACGATCGCCGCGACCGGCCAGGCGAAGAACACCACGAGGAAACCGAGCGGCAGCACGGCGAGTGCGGCCAGCCCGGCACCACGAAGAGTCAGCCTGGGGGCAACTAGCCTTCTAACAGCGTGCGCCACTGGGCGATCCACTGCTCGCGCCCGGCCTGGATCTTGGCCGGTTCGAGCGTTTTCGGCTGCTGCGGCAACGGCGCGGCCTGCGCCCAGCCCTGCGGGAGTTCGACGCCCTGACGGGCCGGGTACACGTACATGTTGCTAGCCACGGTCACCTGGAACTGCTGGGACAGCAGGAAGTCCACGACCTTGCGGGCCTTTTCGGTCTGCTTGCCGCCCGCGAGCACACCCGCGTACTCGACCTGGCGGTAGCAGGTGTCCAGCAGCGCCTTCGTCCGCGGCTTGCCGTCGTCACCGATCTCGGCTGCGGGCGAAGACGCGTAGGACACGGCGATCGGGCGCGGGCCCTTGCCCGAGGAACCCGAGAATTCCTTGGTGTAAGCCTCTTCCCAGCCGCTGACCGTCTTGAGGCCGTTGGCCTTCAGCTGCGTCCAGTACGCCTGCCAGCCCTGCTCGCCGAACTGGGCGACGGTGCCGAGCAGGAACGCCAGCCCCGGCGACGAGGTCGCGGGGCTTTCGGCGACCATCAGGTCCTTGTACTTGGCGTCGGCCAGATCCGCGAACGACTTCGGCTCCGGGATCCCCTTTTCCGCGAAGTACCGGCTGTCGATGTTGACGCAGACGTCGCCGAGGTCGACGGCGGAGAGCCGGTGCTCGGGGTCGACGGAGTAGCGCTGCGGCCCGCGATCGGCCTCCGGGCTGGTGTACTGCTCGAAAACGCCTTCGGTGAGCGCGCGGGAGGCGAACGTCGAGTCGACGCCGTACGCGACGTCCCCGATCGGGTTCGCCTTGGTCAGCACCAGTTTGTTGGTCAGCGCGCCCGCGTCACCCTGCTTGAGCACGGAGATCTTGATCCCGGACTGGCGCTCGAACGCGTCGAGGACCTCCTGCGGGGCGAGCCACGAGTCGTGCGTCACGAGAGTGACCGTCGCCGGCGCCTGCGGGTCGTTCCCCGTGTTCCCGGAGAGCGAGCAGCCCGCGACGAGGGCGGCCACCGTGCCAGCCGCAACGACCGTGCGGAGGGCGCGTTTCATCTAGCCTCCTGCGTTCTTCAAGGGGGGACCCGTGGCAAACGTGCAGCGTAGCCGACGGCGTACCACCATGGAGTCATGGCGGAAATCTTGAACGACAAGCAGGCCGACGAGGCCGTGACCAAACTCTCCGACTGGACGCGTGACGGCGTCACGATCGAGCGGACGGCGAAGCTGCCGAGCTTCCCGAAAGCCATCGAAGCGGTGGACAAGGTGGCCGAACTGGCGGAGGCGGCCGACCACCATCCCGACATCGACATCCGCTGGCGGACGGTGACGTTCCGGCTCAGCACGCACTCCGCCGGAGGGCTGACCGAGAAGGACTTCGCGCTTGCTTCGCAGATCGACGGGGTACTCGACGACATGTGACGTCCGCGACGACCGCGCCACGACACCGCTTCTCGGACGTCTACCCAGTACGACCGACGAGAAAAGGACGAGTGATGACACAGGCGATCGTGGTGGGTTTCTCCGCATTCGGCGCGATGGTGGCTGCCGCTGCCGGAGTGCTCTGGTACACGGCGCGTGATCGGCACCATCAGCACGATCAGTGATCTTCGCCACACCGGCGCCAAGACGGTAACGCGGACCCTGATCAACGCGCTGTTCCCGGCGAACCTGTCGCTTCTCTCCCCCGGGGAACCGCCGTGAACAACGCCTCCATCACCGCCGCCCAGCGCGCCTGGGTGACCGCCTTCGCCGCCGCCGTCACGCTGCTGACGATCGTCATGCTCGGCCTTCTCGGCTAGCCCGAATAGGCCTCACGAGCGGCGGCGAGCTCCGGAAGGTGCTTCGCCGCCCACTCGCGGCATGCCTCGATCGGCTCGAACAACGTGCGGCCGAGCGAGGTGAGCTCGTATTCGACCCGCGGCGGCGTCTCGTCGTACGCCGTCCGCGTGATCATGCCGTCGCGCTCCAGAGCCCTGAGGGTTTCCGTGAGGACCTTCGACGTGACGCCCCTCAGCGGCACCCGCAGTTCGGTGAACCGGCGCGGCCCCTCTTCCAGGCACAGCACGACCAGGCCCGCCCACTTGTCGCCGATCCGGAACGGCGTCAGATTCGACGGGCACTCGGGCGCGAACATGTCGGGACTCAGCGGCTTCACCCGTCCGAAGTTACCCTCGCCCACGCAGCCAGTTCGACCGCCGCTTCCGCGTACCTGCGCGAACCGATGGACATCGCGATCACCAGGTCGTACGCGTCGTCTTCCGGCGCGTCGAGGTCGTGACCGTTGAGCCCGTAGAAGACGAACGTCGCCATCCAGGCCAGGCGCTTGTTGCCGTCGATGAGCGCGTGGTTGCGCGCCAGCGACTCGAGCAGCACCGCCGCCTTCTCGTGCAGCGTCGGATAGGCGTCCCGGCCCATCAGCGAAGCCTGCGGCCGGTGCGCGGCGGAGTCGAGCAGCCCGAGATCACGGATCTTGGGCACCCGGAGGTCTTCCGCGAGCGCCAAGAGGTCTTCGACGGTGAGATACTCGATCACTGGGCGAGACGGTCGAGCAAGGCGGCGTAGCGATCCCTGCCGTCCTTGGACAGCGCGCGGACACGGTCGTCACGGACACGGCGCGCGGCGGCCTCGGTGATGGCGCGAACGGTGGCTTCGTGCTTGCTCACGCCGTCGGCTTCCGCAAGCAGGGCAAGAGCGCGCTCCTGCTCGTCGTTCAACCTCAAGGTCATGGCCATGAGGTCGATGATACCACTCTGGTATCAGACTCACGGGGCGTATTTTCCCGGCGTGAGCATCGAGAGCCTGGGGAATGCCGAGTACCGGGATGTCTGGAGCCGCTTTTACGCGGAGTTCGCCTTCCGGCCGAGCACGAGCCGATTCGAGTGGCCGGGGATCGCCGAACCCGCGGGATCGGCGACCTGGAGCCTGACCGCCCTCGACGAAGACCCGGGATACCTGCTGCTGGACCGGATGGTTTCCGTGATCCAGCGGGGCCTGGCCTCGTGCGCCGACGAGCTGTACGCGCTCGACTGGCAGCACGAGTCGTACCGGTTCTCGACCACCGTGAAGGACTGGCCGCTCAGCCCGTTCCCGGACGGCGACTACTACCTGTACCTGACGCCGGACTTCCGGCTCGGCACGTTCGGCATCCGTGGGAGTACACGATCTGTGTATTCGGCGACACGCTGGTGACGGCGATTTCGGCGGAGCTCACCGAGGTCCTCGGCGAACCTGTACGCAGGTCCGCGTAGACCCGATTGCCGCTTCCGGGCCGACGCCCTTCCCTGCTTCGACGAGGACTCTTCAGTGGTCATCCGAACCAGTGAGGAGTTCCGCCATGAACCGTTCCACCGCGGCCGTCGCCAACGCCTTCTTCCTTTTCGTCGGCGTCGCCGGCCTGATCATCCAGATCGTCTCGGGCGTGCCCGGGTTCCCGGACATCCCGCCCGGCCCGTTCATCCTCGGCATCACCGGGATCCTCGTGCTGACGCTGGCCGCCCGCTTCCGCCCGATCCTCTTCCTCGGCATCGTCGCGCCGGCGTTCATCCTCGTCGGCGCGCTGCTAGAAGGCTCGTTCTGGGGACGGCTCGCCGACGTCGGCGACTTCGGGCCGTTCACCGGGACCGTGCTGCTGATCGGCGGGTTGATCGGGGCGATCGCCTGCGGCGGCGTCGCCGTGTCCCGGGCCTACCGCCGGACGACCGTGGGCTGAAACGGAAAAAGGGGACGATCGGAGGTTGTTCCGGCGGCCCTGCGACTCTTAGCTACTCGAACGAGATTCTCCCGAGAAGTGAGGGGTGTTCCATGGCAGGTCTGCGCAGACGTGAGGTGCTCGCGGGCGCGGTGGCACTGGCGGGCGCGGCGACGATCGGGCTGAACCCCGGCACCGCCGCCGCGGCCACGCAGCAGCGTCCGGGCGCGCAGTTCCCGCCGTCGCTGGACTTCGGCGACTATCCCGTGATCGCGCGGGTCCGGTCGCGGCGGGCGCTGGAGCATCTGCGGGTGCTCAGCGACAAGATCGGCTCCCGGATCGCCGGCACCGAGGGCGAACTGCGCGCCAAGGACTACATCGCGAAGGTGCTTCGCGACCTGCGCTACCAGGTCACGCTGCAGCCGTTCCCGATCGCCGACAAGTTCCTGGGCGGCCTGTCGGTCGGACGCGACAGCTGGCAGACCGGCTCGTCACCGCAGGGCGCGCAGGACGTCACGCGCGAGGCCGACGTCGTCGACGCCGGTGACGGGACCACGCTTCCCGACGACCTGACCGGCAAGATCGTGCTGATCGCGGCCGTGACGAACAAGGCCGACGCGTACCTGACGGCCACGCAGCGCGGAGCGGTCGCCGTGCTGCTCGGCCGGATCGGTGCCGACCCGGCGCGCAAGCTGTCCGCCTTCTCCCCGACGCTCGCCACCCCGGTCACCGTCCCGGTGCTCGGACTGGCCCAGGTCCAGGTGGAGCGCCTGCGCGAACGGCTCGCCAAGGGCTCGGTCAAGGTGAAGGCGACGGCCACGCACCACAAGAACCTGACGTCGTACAACGTCCTCGCCGAACGGCCTGCCACGTTCCCCGGCAAGGACGACGGCGTGGTCATGGTGACGGCGCACTACGACAGCGTCCCCGGCTCGCCCGGCGCGAACGACGACGGCAGCGGCACCGTGCTGTGCCTGGAGCTGGCGCGCGTCCTGCGGTACCTGCCGACGAACAAGACGCTGCGGTTCGCGCTGTGGGGCTCGGAGGAGTACGGGCTGATCGGCTCGCGGCACTACGTGTCGAACCTGACCGACCCGGAGGCGAAGCGGATCGCGGGCTGCTTCCAGAACGACATGGTCGCCACCAGCTGGGACCCGGCGATCACCTACTGGCTGCTTTCGGTGGACGGCGCCGACAACGCCACGACCGCTGCCGTCAACGCCGCGGCCAAGCGGCTCGGCTACGACCCGCGGGTCAAGGGTCCGGTCGCGCGTGGTTCGAGCGACCACGTGCCGTTCTTCGAGCGCGGCATCGCTTCGGGCAACTTCAGCTGGCGTGGCGAGAGCGGCCCGGCGCTGCTGGAGCCGACCTACCACACGCCGGAAGACACCATCAAGGACAACGTTTCCCTTGAGCGGCTTCAGATTTCGCTGGAGCTGATCGGTTCGGCGGCGTACAGCCTGCTGCGGAAGTAGTGGCGCTCGTGAGTGGTTAGGACGGTTCTAACCGTCCTAACCACTCACGAGACTGCGGCCGAGGTGCCACTCTGATCGGGTGACGCCTTCGCCCGACGAACAAGACCCGCGACCTCCCGCATCACCGGTGACCATCACCCAGTACCAAATCCTCGCCACGCGACGTCAGGCCTTCGACACGCTGATGTGGCAGGTGCCAGCGCTTTCCCTTACAGCGCAGTCCTTTCTCCTGTCCCTCGCCTATGGAGCACAGTCGTCGTCGCTCGCGGCCGCCGTCGCAGGGCTGCTGTCGACGATCGTGTCTGCGATGTCGATCCAACTTTTGCTCCGGCAGCGGCAGAACGAGGTCACCGACTCGGTGCTGCTACACCGCATCGAGCGGGACCACGGCTGGCCGGAGATCTTCGCGACAGGCGAGTTCAGGGCTCGAACCGCCGGCCGGGTGCGCCGCCGAGTGATTCGACTGCGGTCCTACCGGATCTGGACCGGCGGCTTGGCGCTCTTCGGGATCGCAGGCTTTTCGGCTTTCCTGCGGGCCGTTCTCTAGCTGCAGGTCCGGCACCGCGGGCCGATCATCGATGTTCCTCATCGGGCGTCACGCTGCGCGGCGGCGCGGCGCTCGCTGCGAGCAAGATCGCCGCTAGTAGAGCGGCATGTTCGGGATCGCCCTCTTCGCGACGTCGATCAAGGCTTCGACTTTCGCGATATCGGCTGTCACGTCCTCGCTGGTCATCGACGGAGCTTCCGAGGAGCGATAAGCAACTTCGTTCCGCCGGACCCGCATGCGGTTGAAGGGACGCAAAATCTGCCCAAGCGGAGGATCGAGCTGCGCGAAAACAGCTTCGTAGACGGCGATGTGGCCACCGCGACTCGTCGCGCGCAGGCCTTGGTTCTGCAATAGAGCCGCCAAGGCGCGCCGCCCACCGTCGTATGCCAGCGTGTAGGCGCCTTCCGGATCCGAATCCAGCAACAGCCGCGCCGAAGCGAGGTGCGTGCGGGCCCTGTCGATCTCCGCCTCGGCGGCTTCTCGCGAGGCGGGGACACGCTCGATCGAACCGCTCGCGATGAGCGCGTCGATCGTTTCGCGTCCTTGATTCCACCGGGTCATCAAGTCTCCAAGTCGAGGTTCAGCTGAGCCAGCGGACGCTCGCGAACGCTGACCAGGAACGGATCCGTCGTGCTCGAGGCCCACGACTCGGATGAGATCCGATGAACGTTGACCTCGCGGCTCAGTCGCCGCGACACCCGCTCCGCCAAGTCGAAAAGCTCGTCCGGATCAGGCGAACCGACGACAAGGACATCGACATCGCCGGGCGGCGGCCCCGGTTCGCCGCTGTAGCGCGCGGCCCAAGAGCCGTAAATGTATGCCTCACTGACGCCCGCAAGCCCGGACAAGGCCTCGGTGAGCAGCGGCATCGGCCCGAATGTCACCGCGATGAGGTCGCTCAACGGCCGGTAAAGCGGGGTATCAGTGCGGGCTTTGACGAGCCGACTCCGGCCGACCCGCCGATCTTCCAGAATGCCACCCTCGGTCAGCCGCTCGACTTCACGCAACGCCGCGGTTGAGGTGACACCACAGGCCTCGGCGAGCTCGGTGATGCTGTACTCGCGGTCCGGATGCAGCAGAACGAGGGCAAGCAGCTCACCTTGCGTGCGAGACCGCAGCAGCGGGAGCAGACTCGGCGAAGGTTTCATTGGACGCAGTATATCCTGCGCCCAATGAAAGTAACAATCGGCGACAAGTCGTCACCGAAACGAACGCATCAGACGTTGAAGCGGAACTCCACCACGTCACCGTCGGACATGATGTAGTCCTTGCCCTCCATCCGCACCTTCCCAGCGGCGCGGGCGGTGGCCATGGAACCGTTCTCGATCAGGTCGGCGTACGAGACGACCTCGGCCTTGATGAAGCCACGCTCGAAGTCGGTGTGGATGACGCCGGCGGCCTGCGGGGCGGTCGCGCCCTGCGGGATCGTCCAGGCGCGCGATTCCTTCGGGCCGGCGGTCAGGTAGGTCTGCAGGCCGAGGGTGTGGAAACCGGCGCGCGCCAGCGAGTACAGGCCCGGCTCCTGCTGGCCGACGGACTCCAGCAGCTCGCGCACGGACTCCTCGTCGTCCAGTTCGAGCAGCTCGAATTCGACCTTCGCGTCGAGGAAGACCGCGTCCGCCGGGGCGACCATCTTGGCCAGCTCTTCGCGACGGGACTCGTCGGTGAGGATGCCTTCGTCGGCGTTGAAGACGTAGAGGAACGGCTTCGTGGTGAGCAGGCTCAGCTCGCGCAGTACCTCGAAGTCGACCTCTTTCTGCGCCTGGAACAGGGTCCGGCCCGAGTCGAGGATCTCCTTGGCCTTGAGCGCGTTGTCGAGGGCGGGCTTGGCTTCCTTCTTGGTCCGCGCCTCCTTCTCGAGCCGGTGCAGCGCCTTGTCGAGCGTCTGCAGGTCGGCGAGGATCAGCTCGGTGTTGATCGTCTCGATGTCGCTCGCCGGGTCGATCCGGTCGTCGACGTGGATCACGTCCGGGTCGTCGAAGACACGGACGACCTGGCAGATCGCGTTCGCCTCGCGGATGTTCGCGAGGAACTTGTTGCCGAGCCCGGCGCCCTCGGACGCGCCCTTCACGATGCCCGCGATGTCCACGAAGGACACGACGGCGGGCACGGTGCGCTCGGAGCTGAACACCTTGGCGAGTTCGTCCAGCCGCGGGTCCGGCAGCGGGACGACGCCGACGTTGGGCTCGATCGTGGCGAACGGGTAGTTCGCGGCGAGCACGTCGTTGCGGGTCAGCGCGTTGAACAGGGTGGACTTGCCGACGTTGGGCAGGCCGACGATGCCGAGGGTGAGACTCACGGGCCAGAAGTCTACGTGCCGCCCACCACCCCATCCGCCGAGGCCTTGATCGCCGTGTCGGATTTCCGCCAGCCGGGCTCTCGACCTGGTGGCACGATCGACGTCATGACCGAACAGACCTTGGCCGAACGGGCCGTGTGGCGCGACACCGAACGGTGTTACCGCGCCGTCGCCGCCCGCGACTCCCGGTTCGACGGGCAGTTCATCATGGCCGTCGCCACCACCGGGATCTACTGCCGCCCGTCCTGCCCCGCGTCGACGCCGAAGCAGCAGAACGTCCGCTTCTACCCGACCTCGGCCGCGGCGCAGTCCAACGGCTTCCGTGCCTGCCGCCGCTGCCTCCCCGACGCTGTCCCCGGCTCGCCGGACTGGGACATCCGGGCCGACCTCGCCGCACGGGCGATGCGGCTCATCTCGGACGGGACCGTCGAGCGCGACGGCGTCCCGGGGCTCGCGCGGCGGCTCGGCTATTCCGAACGCCAGCTCGGGCGCGTCCTCACCGCGGAACTCGGCGCCGGACCCCTGGCGCTGGCCAGGGCACACCGGGCGCACGCCGCGAGGCTGCTGATCGAGATGTCCGGGCTCCCGCTGACCGACGTCGCGTTCGCGGCGGGTTTCTCCAGCGTCCGCCAGTTCAACGAGACGATCCGCGAAGTGTTCGCGACAACGCCTTCGCAGCTTCGGGCGGCGAGCCTGCGTCGCGGCCGTAGTAAGGCAGAGGAGACGCCGACCGGGACCCGGCTGAGCCTGCGGCTTCCCTTCCGCAAACCGTTCGACGCGGCAGGGGTGCTGAACTTCCTGGCCGACCGGGCCGTCCCGGGCGTCGAGCACGTGACACGCGACGATTCCGGGGTGACCGGCTACGGACGCACGCTGCGGCTCGCGCACGGCTCGGGCGTGGTGTGGCTGACCGCGAAGGACGACCATGTCCGCAGCGACCTGCGGCTCACCGACCTGCGCGACCTGAGCAGCGCGGTGACGCGGGTGCGGCGGCTGCTCGATCTCGACGCCGACCCCGAGGCGGTCACGCGGGTCCTCGGCGCCGACCCGGCGCTCGCGCCGCTGGTCGAGGCGATCCCCGGCATCCGGGTGCCCGGCGCCGTCGACGGGGACGAACTCGTGCTGCGCGCGATGCTGTCTCCCGCCGAGACGGCGTCGCTCGCCGACACCCTCGGCGAGCGCATGCCCAGCTGCGACGAGGCGCTGGAAGGGCTGACCACGCTGTTCCCGACGGCGGCCCAGGTAGCCGAGCACGGTCCGGAACGGGTGGCCGCGGTGGCCCGCGCGCTGGCGGACGGGGTTTCGGTCCACGTCGGGCGCGATCCCGAGGAATTGCGGGCCGAACTGCTGGAACTCCCGGGGATCGGGCCCCGGACCGCGGACTACGTCCTGATGCGCGTCCTGGGCGCACCGGACGTCCTGCTGACCGGTGATCCCGCGCTGCGCCGGGGAGCGGCCGCGCTGGGCATCGCCGACGACGAAACGACGCTGGCCGAACGAGGACGGGCCTGGCAGCCCTGGTCCTCGTACGCCGGCATGTACCTGTGGCGCGCCTGAAAGGAAGACAATGAGCATCGCGTATTGGTCCACAATGGACACGAAGATCGGCCCGTTCACCGCCGTGGTGGCGGGCGACGGGGCCGTACTCGCCTCGGGCTGGACAGGAGACGTAGGCGAGTTGACGCCGCTGATCTCACCGTCGCTGACCCCCGGCGAGGTGCAGCAGCGACGGGACCTGGGGCCGGTGAGCACCGCGATCCGCCGGTACCACGGCGGCGACCTGGACGCGGTGGCCGACATCGAGGTGCGGCAGCGGTCCGGCGCTTTCCGGGAGCACGCTTGGGAAATGCTGCGGAAGGTGCCCGCGGGGGAGCCGGTGAGCTACGCGGAGTACGCGGCGCTGGCGGGGAATCCGTCGGCGGTGCGGGCGGCCGCCTCGGCCTGTGCGAAGAACGCGGCGGCGTTGTTCGTGCCGTGCCACCGGGTGGTGCGGACCGGCGGTGCGGTGGGGAACTTCCGGTGGGGTGTTCCGGCGAAGCAGTGGCTGCTGACCCACGAAGCTGCCTGACCTCCGGATGCTATGAAAGGTCCTTTCCTTGCAAATTTTGCAAGGAAAGGACCTTTCATAGCGCGCGGGACAGGGTCAGGCGGCGTGGATCTCCACCGAAGAGCCCGTACGGGCCTTCCGGATCCGAAGCCGGGTCGGGATCCGCTGCCGCAGTTCCTCCACGTGCGAAACCAGCCCGACCACCCGCCCGCCGGCGCGAAGCTCGTCGAGGATGTTCATGACGATGTCGAGCGTCTCGGCGTCCAGCGTGCCGAAGCCTTCGTCGATGAACAGCGTGTCCAGTAGCGCTCCACCGGTCTCGGCGGCGACGACGTCGGCGAGCCCCAGCGCCAGCGAGAGCGACGCGAGGAAGGACTCACCGCCCGAAAGCGTCTTCGCGGGCCGGATGGTGCCGGAGTAGTCGTCGAGCACGTCGAGCCCGAGGCCGCCGCGGGTGCCCCGGGCACCGGCCGCGTCGGAGTGCACGAACGAGTAGCGGCCCTGGCTCATCGTCCGCAGGCGGGCGGTCGCCGCGACCGCGACCTCCTCCAGCCGCGCGGCGAGGACGTACGAGCGCAGCGACATCTTCCGCGCGTTCTGCCCGCGTCCGTTGACCACCTCGGCCAGCGCCTTCAGTTCGAGGTACCGCTCTTCGACAGGTGCCAGTTCCGCCATCAAGGACGTCATCCGCTCGGCCAGTTTCGCCAGGTCCGTGTGCCGTGAAGCAGCCGCCCGCAGCGCCACGAGCGACTGTTCGGCCTCGCCTCGGGTGTCCCGCGCCGTTTCCTCGGAGGCCGAGACGTCGATCTCGTCCTCCGGCGAGATGCCGAAGAGTTCCGGCTCGGCGAGGGCCCGCTTCTCGGCCTTCTCCATCGCCTTCGCATCGGCGAGGCTGGTCTCCAGTTTCGTGATCTGCTCGTCCGGCCTCGACGCGGCCCGCATCTCGTCGAGATCAGCGAAACCCTTGGCCCGCAACGCTTCCTCGACCAGTTTCGCTTGCTCGTCGCGACGCTCGCGAGCGCCTACGACGCCGAGCCGCGCTTCGGCGAGCGCGTCGAGCCGGGTCGCGAAACCGAGCAGGTGCCGCCGCCGGGCGGCGACGTCGGCGAACTCGCCGCGCGCGGTTTCCAGTCGCCGTTCCCGTTCGGCCAGCCGTTCCGTGAGGCCTCGGACCTCGGTCTCGGCCTCGGCCGCCCGCTGTCCGGTCACGCGACGGCGTTCGGTCAGCTGCTCGGTCTTCCTCTCCAGATCGAGGAGCCGCCGGTCCAGGACGGGCTTGCGACGGGCCGTTTCCGATAGCGACGCGACCAGATCCCGCGCCTCGCCGAGCTCGGCCCGCAGCGCCTCCGCGGTGCGCTCACGCAACCGCTCGACCAGCGTCTTGAGGCGTCCCTCTGCTTCCAGCAGTGCGGCTTTCTCCTGCTCTCGCAGCTTTTCGGCCTGCTGCTCCGCGACTTCGGCGCGTCGTTCGTCCTCGGGATCGACGAGACCGCCGGTATGCGTGGCGGGAGCCGGATGCTCGGTCGCCCCGCACACCGGGCAGTCCTCGCCCGCGGCCAGTCCGGCGGCGAGTTCGGCCGCCATCCCGTCGAGGCGGCGCTCACGCAGGTCCAGGCGATGCTGCCGCGCTTGCTGATGGCCGTCGACGGCGTCGCGGACCAGCCCACGCGCCTGCTCGACGGCCAGCTCCGCCCGAGGGACCTCGTCGGCGTCCCGGACCAGCGCGGTCAAATCGTCGAAACGGGTGCGGGCACCGTCGAGTTTCGCTTCGGCTTCGGCGGCCGCGAGTGCCTCGGCACGCGACGCGGCGATCTTCTCCGGCACGGATTCGAGTTCGGCGGCGATTTCCTCGGCCTGCTTCGCCGCCTCCTCCGCGGCGGTGCTCAGCTGATCGCGGCGGGTCAGTTCTCGTTGCTGCTGCTCACCTTCCGCCACGAGTTCGGCCAGCGCGCCCGCTTCCTCGCGCAGCGCGCCGGCGCGAGCGCGAAGCTCGGCGGCTGAACTGTCCGCGGCGTCAGGCACTTCTTGAGCTCGAAGCGTCTCCGCGGTCTCCGCGTCGGCGAGCTGGTTCGAGCGGCGTTCGAGCAGATCCGCCTCCGCGACGACACCCGCCGCGCGATGGGCCGCTTCGACCTCTTCCGCCCACTCCGCGCGCTGATCCGCCTGCTCGGCGATCGCCGAAAGCCGCGTGTACGCGGTGCGCACCCGGCGGATCCGTTCCGCGGTAGATCGGTTCTCCTGCCACAAAGTCTCGGCGGTCTTGGCCGCCGCGCGGGCCTTCGTGTCCCGTTCCCGTGCCTGTTCGACGCGCAGCTCTGACTCGGTGAGCACCGCCCCGACCCACTCGGCCTGTCCCTCTTCGGGCGCTTCCTGCTGGGCGACCTGCGCGAACCGCGCGACCCATTCCCGCAGCGACTGCTGCCGATCCTGCAACTCGCGGCCGCGCTCGGCGCGCAGACTCGCGAACCAGTTCTCGACGTCGGAGAACCGCTCCGTGCCGAACAGCCGCTCCAGCAATTCCTCGCGCTCGGCCGTGTTCGCCCGCAGGAACCGCGCGAACTCGCCCTGCGGCAGCAGGACCACCTGGAAGAACTGCTCGTGCGTCATGCCGATGAGCCGCTCGATCGTGCGCGCGACCTCGTCGATCCGCGTGATGCCTTCGGCCACGTGCCCGGCGGGCACCGTGCCGACCCAGCTCAGCACCGCCTTCGCCTGCTGGAGGGTCATCCCCTCGCCGCGGCGCTTGGGCCGCTGGTACTCGGGGTTGCGCGCGATCCGCATCCGCTGTCCCTGCACGGTCAGTTCCAGGACGACCTCGGTGACCTGGTCGGGCTCGGCGAGATCGCAGCGCAGCCGCTTCACCTCACCGCGCGCGCCGGGGACCGTGCCGAACAACGCGAACGCGATGGCGTCGAGCAGCGTCGTCTTCCCCGCGCCGGTGTCGCCGTGCAACAGGAACAGGCCGTCGGCGCCGAGCACGTCGAAATCCACCACCTCGCGGCCCGCGTACGGCCCGAAAGCGGCGACCTCCAACCGGTGCAACCTCATACTTCGCGCTCCCTGCCCGCGGCGCCCAGTGCCGCCAGCACCAGCCGCTCCTCGCTCCCCGACGGCGCGGAGCCGCGGCAGTCCTCGAGAAAACTGCGGGTGATCTCGACGTCGGATCGTCCTCGGACGGCTTCGGCGTACTTCAGCGCTGCACCGTCGTGCCCGCCTTCCGGCTGCCAGTCCATGTGCACGGCGTAGGGGAACCGCTCACGCAGTTTGCGCATGGCGTCGATCGGGCGGACCCGGTCGGTGACGGTGAAGGAGAGGAAGTGTTCGGTGAGGCCGTCGTGTTCCGGGTCCGACAGGAGCTCGTCCAGCTCTCCGCGAAGCATCGCGAGGTGCCGGGGAACCGGCAGTTCGTGACGCCGGACCTCGGCCAGCCCGTCGGCGTCGAGGTCCACCAGCCAGACCGATTTCCGTTGGCGTGTCTCGGAAAAAGAGTACGCCAGCGGGCTTCCCGAATAGCGCAGGTGCTCGGCGAGGGTCTGCGGGCCGTGCAGGTGCCCGAGCGCGACGTAGTCGACGCCGTCGAAAACCGAACCCGGCACCTGCTCGACGCCGCCGACCGCGATGGTCCGTTCGGATTCGGTCGGCTCGCCGCCGGTGACGAAGGCGTGCGCGAGCACCACCGACCGCGTCCCGGACGGCCGGGCGGCGAGATCCGCCCGGATCCGCCGCATCGCCTCGGTGAGGACGCCGGTGTGGCCGCGGGCCTCGGGGACGCCGAGGGCGTGGCGCGCGGGCTCCGGTTCGAGGTACGGGATGCCGTAGAGGGCGACGTCACCGTGTTCGTCGGGCAGCAGCACCGGTTCGGCGAGACCGGCGATCGTGGCGCGCAGGTACAGCCCGCCCGCCGCGGCGAATTCGGCGAACGCGCCCAGCCGGGGGGCGGAGTCGTGGTTGCCCGGCGTCATCACCAGCTTCGCGCCTGCCTGGCGAAGCCTGCCCAGCGCGGTGGTGGCCACGCGGACGGCCTCGGCCGAGGGGACCGCGCGGTCGTAGATGTCCCCGGACACCAGCACGACATCGACCGACTCGGCGACCACGAGATCGGCGAGGTGGCCGAGCACGGCTTCCTGTTCGGCGAGCAGATCGGCGCCGTGGAAGGTGCGGCCGATATGCCAGTCGGACGTGTGCAGGAGCTTCACGCAGCCCAAAATAGGGCCGCGCACCGGCCGGGAAGGGGAGGCGCGCCCTTGGCGCCCCTGCGCTTTCCGACACGCCGGGGACGGCGCAGGTCAGATACGGAGCGCGATCGGGCCGTCCGGTTTTTGTCGGTGGGTTCCGCCATGATGTTCCCCGACTCGGATCCGGAGGGGAGGTACCGGTGGCGACGGTGATCACCACCGCGGCCGTCGTGCTCGCGTTGTTGCTGCTCGTCGCGGTCGCGCTGCTGTGGCGGCTGTACAACGACGGTATGCGGCGGGCGGACGCGGCGGCGAAACTGGTCGCCGCCGAGCGGTCGAAGGCGGATCAGCAGCAACTCGCACTACGCCGGTACGAGGTCGCCTTCGCCTCGATCAGCGGCCGCGGTGAACTCGGCGAGCAAGTGCTCCTGGAGACCGCACGCGCGCTCGGGCTCCGCGAGGAGCTGCACTTCACGCTGCAAACGGACCTCGCGGGCGGCGGCGCGGCGAAACCGGACATGGTGCTGCGGGTCGGCGGCGGGCGGACAGTGCCTGTCGACGCCAAGGCGAGCATGGCCTGCTGGGCCGAGGCCGTCGAAACGAACGACCCCGAAGAGCGGCTGGACGCGCTGCGCGTCCACGTCCGGCAGATCCGGTCGAGGGCGGCCGAACTGGCGGGCAAGGGCTACCAGCGCTGGGCCGACGCGATCTACGGGACGATCATGTTCGTCCCGTCCGACGCGGCCGTGGTGGCCGCGCTGGACACCGACCCGGAACTGCTGCGCTGGATGCTGGACAGGCGGGTCTTCCTCTGCGGGCCGACCGGATTCGCCGTGCTGGCGTCCGCCGCGCTGTTCGCCGCGACCGAGCGGGCCCTGGTCGAGGACGTCGAGCAGGTCCGCGCGGGTGCCGCGGCCGCGCACCGGGCCGCGGGCAACGCGGTCGACGCGCTGAACCTGTCGAGCACCCATCTGCAGCGCTTCATCTCGGCCCGCCGCCGGGAGCTGGACGCGCTCGAAAGTTTCCGGAGCACGGTCTCACCGCTGACGGACGCTTCGGGCAGTCCTGCGCCGGTGCCACTGATCAGGAAGGCGGACGAACTCCCCGCCTCGTGAGGCGGGAAAAGCGAGCGTTCAGGCGCTGGCTCGTGAGTGGCAAGGACGGTTAGAACAGTCCTGACCACTCACGAGGGTAGGTTCCCTACCTGCGATTTCCGGAATCGGAGGCTCCGTTTCGGCCTCGTTGACAACCTTGTCGCACCCCTACACGTAGTACCTCTGGAAAACACTCGGGCAGTCCGTCCGGGTGGTCCGGAATGACCACTACCAGGCGATAGACATACCGCCTGTTGGCGGTATGTCCGCAGCTTGGATATACGGTGGGGCCTGTGACCGCGATTCGCGATCGCCAGAGCGATCCTGATGCCGACGACGTTCCCGTAGCCTGGGACGAGCGTCCGCTCGTCGGCGCCAGGCGCGGGCTGCCCTGGTGGGCCGCCGTCCTGGTGGGCTTCGGGCTCGCCATCCTTGGCGCCTTCATCGACGTGATGACGCAGAAGGACCTGGGCCTGCTGTTCAAGATCTTCTACGCGCTCGGCGCGGTGGTCGCCGTGGTGGCCGTCCAGCGCCGCGGGCTGTTCGGCCCGATGGTGCAGCCGCCCCTGGTCCTCGCCGTGACCGTGCCGGGGGTCATTCTGCTGACCTCGGACAACAGCAAGGGCTCGGACCTGCTCGAAAGAGCCTTCGACATCGGCACGCCGCTGATCAACGGGTTCCCGACGATGGCCATCACCACCGGTGTCACCCTGGCGATCGGCATCTTCCGGATCTACCGCGAACGCGATCCCGACGCCCCGGCGAAGGTCAAGCCCGGTGCCAAGCCGGAACGTCGCGACGACGCCAAGCCCGCGGCCCGTCCCGCCGCCGCTCCGGGCCGTGGCCGTCCGCCGTCCCGGACCGGCCAGACTCCGCCCCCGCCGTCGCGCCGCGGTGCTCCGCGAGACAGCGCTCCGCGTGACGGTGTGCCGCCCCGCCGCCGCCCGCCCGCCGAAGACGAGCGTCGTCCCCGTCGCGACGCCGAGCCGGGTGCCCGCAAACCGCCGCCCCCGGGACGTCAGCCTCGTCGGCCGCGGCCGGAAGAGGGTGGCGAACCCCGCCGCCGCGACCCGCGCGGCGAAAGTGCTCCCGGTGCCCCGCGCCGCCGTCCGCCGCGTGCGGACGACCCGCGCCGCGGAGGGCAGCCGCCCCGCCGCCGCCCGTGGGACGATGAGCGCTGACGAGCGGCGAAGCAAGGGACCTTTGCTCTCACTTGAGCCTCTGACCAGCGCTTGAGTCCGGTCAAAAGAAGGGGCCGCCCGAGGAACTCCTCGGACGGCCCTTTCGTATTCGGAAGCCTCAGGCCCTGCCGACCTTCTTCAGCTCGTGCGGCAGCGCGAACGCGATCTTCTCGTTCGCCGTGGTGACCTCGTCGACGTTGCCCCAGCCGCGCTCGGCCAGCCACGCCAGCAGGTCCATGACCAGTACCTCCGGCACCGAAGCGCCGCTCGTGACGCCGACGGTCTCGACACCTTCGAGCCACGCTTCGTCGACCTCGTGCGCGAAGTCGACAAGGTGCGACGCGCGCGCCCCCGCCTTCAGCGCGACCTCGACCAGCCGCTTCGAGTTGGACGAGTTCGTCGAGCCGACCACCAGGACCAGGTCGCATTCGGCGGCCATGGCCTTGACCGCGACCTGACGGTTCGTGGTGGCGTAGCAGATGTCGTCGCTGGGCGGGTCGGCCAAACCGGGGAACTTGTCCCGCAGCTGATCGACGCGCTCCATGGTCTCGTCCACCGAAAGGGTGGTCTGCGAAAGCCAGATGACCTTCGACGGGTCGCGGATCTCGACCTTGTCGACGTCCTCGGCGGTGTCGACGAGCTGCACCTTGTCGGGAGCCTCGCCGGCGGTGCCTTCGACCTCTTCGTGGCCTTCGTGGCCGATCAGCAGGATGTCGTAGTCGTCCTTCGCGAACCGGTTGACTTCCTTGTGCACCTTCGTCACCAGCGGGCAGGTCGCGTCGATGGTCCGCAGATTGCGCTCGGCCGCCTCGGCGTGCACCGCGGGCGAGACGCCGTGCGCGGAGAACACCACCAATTCGCCTTCCGGCACCTCGGAGGTCTCGTCGACGAAGATCACCCCGCGATCGCGCAGGGTCTCCACGACGTGCCGGTTGTGCACGATCTCCTTGCGCACGTACACCGGTGCGCCGTAGAGCTCGAGTGCCTTCTCCACGGCGATGACCGCGCGGTCGACACCCGCGCAATAACCACGAGGCTTGGCGAGCAGGACACGTTTGCCACCTGCCGGCACACCGGACTCGGTGATCGTCGGACTGCCGGCGGGCGTGATTCCGGGACTCGCAGAACTCATGACCTCCAGGGTACGGGCTGCCCCGGGGGCTCCTCACACTCACGTTCAGGTGACCAGGGAACCCCTCGAAAGTATGTGCGTGGAGTCACGTCCTGTGAACCTGCGTCCCCGTTCGGTTGGGCAGGATGGACCAAATACGGCAGGCTAGAGGTATGAAGCCTCTCCCGCTCCCCCTCCGGGTCGCCGCGGGCCTCGCCGTCACCACCGCCGAGCGGGTTCGCGAACTTCCCAAGCAGCTCACCGGGCTCCCCGTCACGGTGGTCAGCCAGGTGCTCCAGTTCTCCATGCGCGTCCAGCAGCACGTCACCGAACTGGCGATCAAGGGTGACGACGCGCTGTCCGGCCTTCGCCCGGTCGAGGACACCCCCAGCTGGGCCACCTTCGACGAAGATCTCCCTCCGGATCTCGGCGAACGCCGGTACGAACGCGACTCGTGCGTGATCCCGCTACGGGAAGACGCCGAAGTCCCGGAGCCGCGTGCCGAGGTGAACGGTCACCTCGGTGTTCTCGATGGACTCGAAGGGCTCACCGAAGACCCGTGGGCCGAGGAGGAGCGCGCGCTCGCCGAGGACCACGCCGACGGCGAGTTCGACAGCGTGAGCGCCCCCGTGACCTCGGGCCCCGCCGGGCTGGACGACTACGACACGCTCACCCTGCCGCAGCTGCGCGCCCGTCTGCGCCGGTTCGATCTCGCGCAGCTGGAAGAACTGCTGACCTATGAACGGGCGAACGCCGACAGGGCGTCGTTCGTCGGCATGCTCGCGCGCCGCATCGGGAACGTGAAGAAGGCCGAGAACGACGGCGACGACACCGGCAGCGCGGAAGGCCAGTGACCGCCGAGCCCACTTCGGCCGCGGCGGGCCCGTCCACCACCGCCGAGAACCCGTGGCCGGTCCGCACGGTCGCCCGCAAGGTCGGCGAGTGGATCAACCGGCTCGGCGTGGTCTGGGTGGAGGGTCAGGTCACGCAGATCTCGGCCCGGCCGGGCACCAACACCGCCTTCCTGACCCTGCGTGACCCGTCGGCGGACGTCTCGATGTCGGTGACCTGCCCGATGGGCCTGCTGCGCGCGATCGACCCGCCGCTGCGCGAAGGCGCGAGCGTCGTGGTGCACGCCAAACCGACGTTCTTCATGAACCGCGGGTCGTTCAGCCTGCGCGCCAACGAGATCCGCGCGGTCGGCATCGGCGAGCTGCTCGCGAGGATCGAGCGGCTGCGACGGCTGCTGGCCGCCGAAGGCCTGTTCGCGCCCGAGCGCAAACGCAAGATCCCGTTCCTGCCCAAGGGAATCGGGCTGATCACCGGCCGCGCCTCCGCCGCCGAACGCGACGTCCTGGTGAACGCGCAGGCTCGCTGGCCGCATGTCGCGTTCAAGGTGATCAACACCGCCGTGCAGGGTTCGCTCGCCGTCCCGCAGATCCTCCAGGCACTGTCCAAACTGGACCGTGACCCGGACGTCGACGTCATCGTGATCGCGCGCGGCGGCGGCAGCGTGGAAGATCTCCTGCCGTTCTCCGACGAGGCACTGTGCCGCGCTGTTTCCGCGGCCGGGACCCCGGTGGTCAGCGCCATCGGGCACGAGCCCGACACCCCGCTGCTCGACCACGTCGCCGATCTCCGCTGTTCGACGCCGACCGACGCCAGCAAGCGGATCGTGCCCGACGTGCGTGAGGAGACCCAGCGTGTCCGCCAGATGCGCGACCGCGGCCGCCGCGCCCTGCACGGCTGGGTCGACACCCAGGTCAGGCTGCTGAACCAGACGCGCAGCCGTCCCGTGCTCGCCGACCCGCTCGGCCCGATCCAGCGGCGCTCCGACGACGTCGAGATCCATCGCGAACGTGGTCGCCGCGCGATGCTCACCCTGCTCGCCAAGGATCAGGCCGAGATCGCCAGCGCCCGCGCGCGGCTGACCGCGCTCGGCCCGGCGGCGACCCTCGAACGCGGCTACGCGGTGGTGCAGTACACCGACACCGAAGGCAACCTCCAGGTACTCCGGTCCGTCTCCGAGGTCGTGGACGGCGCGAAACTGCGCGTCCGCGTGGTCGACGGCGCGCTCGGCGCCGTCGTCTCGGGGGAGCCGGAGGAGGGCCGTTGACGGCGAGTTTCCTGCCTATGACCGTCGACGCCGCGATGCGCGCGGACGCCCCGGAGGTGCTGCGCAACGCGCTGCTGGCCGACCGCGCCGCCGGGGAATGCTGGACCGTCCTGCTCGCGGGCTGCGAGTTCGCGACCAAACGCGGCCTCGACGCCCAGCTGCGCAAGCTGTCGGAGGCCACCGCGGAACACGTCGGCACCCGATGGTGGTTCGCGGACGGCGCCGTGCACCGGAAACGGGTGGCGAGAGCACAGGAGAACCTCGTCGCGGCGATCGCGGAGGGTGACGGCCAGGAGTTCGCTCTCGCCTTCGTGGGTTACGACAACGCCATGGCCGGCGCGGTAGTGTGCGCGGGTATCGGCAAGCACCGACGTCCGGTAGAAGGAAGCACAGCGTGAGCAAACCCGGTGGCGACACCGCCGAACTCGGCTACGAGCAGGCCCGCGACAGGCTGGTGGAGGTCGTCCGCGAACTCGAAGCGGGCGGGCTGTCCCTGGAACAGTCGCTGGCCCTGTGGGAGAAGGGCGAGCAGCTGGCGAAGGTCTGCGAGCACCACCTCGATGGCGCGCGCGAGCGGATCGAGGCCGCGCTGTCGTCCGTCGAAGACGAGCCTGGCAACGGTCAGTGACGTTCACCATGCTCCTGAGCCACCGAACCACCGTGGGTATCTGAGAGACTGGGACCCCGCCGAGTTCCCTGATCCGGGAGGCAGCATGCCCACCCCCACCTCGTCCGCCAGCTCTTCCCGCCGCCGTGAAGCGCCCGATCGCAACCTCGCGATGGAATTGGTCCGCGTGACCGAAGCCGCCGCGATGGCCGCGGGCCGCTGGGTGGGGCGCGGGGACAAGATCGGCGGGGACGGTGCCGCCGTGGACGCGATGCGCCAGCTGGTCTCGACGGTGTCGATGCGCGGCGTCGTCGTCATCGGCGAAGGCGAGAAGGATGAAGCCCCGATGCTGTTCAACGGGGAAGAGGTCGGCAACGGCGACGGGCCGGACTGCGACGTCGCGGTCGACCCGGTCGACGGGACGACCCTGATGGCCAAGGGCATGCCGAACGCGCTGGCCGTGCTCGCGGTCGCCGAACGCGGCGCGATGTTCGACCCGTCCGCCGTCTTCTACATGGAGAAGCTCGCCGTCGGCCCGGACGCCGCGGGCAAGGTCGACCTGGCCGCCCCGGTCGCGGAGAACATCCGCCGGGTCGCGAAGGCCAAGAACTCCAGCGTCTCCGACGTCACCGTGTGCATCCTCGACAGGCCGCGCCACGAACAGCTGATCAAGGAGGTCCGCGAGGCGGGCGCCCGGATCCGCTTCATCTCCGACGGCGACGTCGCCGGCGCGATCGCCGCGGCCCGGCCGAGCACCGGCGTCGACATGCTGCTCGGTATCGGCGGCACCCCCGAAGGCATCATCGCGGCCTGCGCGATGAAGTGCCTCGGCGGCGAACTGCAGGGCCGCCTGTGGCCGAAGGACGACGCGGAGCGCGAGAAGGCGCTGGCCGCGGGCCACGACCTCGACCGAGTACTCGGCAACGACGACCTCGTCCGCGGCGACAACGTGTTCTTCTGCGCCACCGGCGTCACCGACGGCGACCTGCTGCGCGGCGTGCACTACCGCGCGGGCGGCGCGACCACCCAGTCGATCGTGATGCGCTCGAAGTCCGGCACGGTCCGGATGATCGACGGCTACCACCGGCTGACCAAGCTCCGCTCGTACTCGTCCGTCAACTTCGACGGCCACCTCGACGACTCACTGGAAGTCGACGTGGTTCCCCCGCTCCCCTAAGGAGAATCCGTGCTCAAGCGCGTGCTCGTGGTCCTGCTCGCGGCGATGGTCTTCACGCCGGTCGGGCAGGCCACGGGCGCGGGCGATCTCGTCGGCGGCAGAGAGGCCGACGAGCCGTATCCGTTCGTCACGTCGCTGCATTCGGCCTCCGGCAAGGCTTTCTGCGCCGGCGCGCTGATCGCGGCGGACTGGCTCGTGACGGCGGGACACTGTGTGGAGGGCAAGAACCCGGCGAACCTGAGCGCGCGGATCGGCAGCAACGACAACACCCAGGGCGGCGAGATCGCGAAACTCGCCGAGGTCGTGGTGAACCCGTCGTACAACCCCGAACCCGAGCACGCGGGCGGGGATCTCGCCTTGGTGCGGCTGGCCGCGCCGGTGAAGACGGTGCCGATCGCGCTCGGCGCCGTCGTGGCTCCGGGGACGCCGACGCGGCTGCTCGGCTGGGGCCAGACGTGCCCGACTTCCGGCTGCGGCAAGGGCCCGGCGAAGCTGCGGCAACTGGACACGAAGATCGTCGAAGGCGTGCGCTGCACCGCGAAGTTCGACGGTGCCGTCGAACTGTGCACCGACAACCCCGACGGGAAATCAGGCTCGTGCTACGGCGATTCCGGCGGACCGGAGATCGCCAAGGTGGACGGGAAGTGGGTGCTGCTGGGCACGATCAGCCGCCCGGGCAACGCGGACCCGGTGTGCGCGACTTCGCCGTCGATCGCCACTTCGGTGGTGGCGTACGCGCAGTGGATCGCCGAGAAGACCACGCCGCCTACTTCGCCCGCTTAACGCTCGCTACTCCGCGTTGCTGGAGTGCCCAGGGAACAGATGCGCGTCCGGGTTCAACGCGACCGTGATGTTGTTGACCGCCGTCGCCGCTTCCCCGAAGCCGGTCGCGATCAGCTTCACCTTCCCCGGATACGCCGCGACGTCGCCCGCCGCGTAGACCCGCTCCCGCGGTGTCGCCATCGTCGAGTCGACGGCGATCGCACGGTGGTCGATCTGCAGCCCCCAGCTTTCGATCGGCCCGAGATCCGCGGTGAACCCGAGCGCCGCGACCACCGTGTCGGCGCGCAGCAGTTCGGGTTCGGCCCCCTTGGCCTGGATCTCGACCGCCGCCAGCGCGCCGTCGCGGTCGAGGAACCGGGTGACCTCGGCGTCGGTGACGATCCGCACGCCGAGGTCCCGCGCCTGCCGCACGATCGACTCGGCCGCGCGGAACTTCGCGCGCCGGTGCACGAGGGTGACGCTCGCGGCGGCCGGATGCAGCGCGAGCACCCAGTCGAACGCCGAATCCCCGCCGCCGACGACGACCACGTGCTGCCCGGCGTGCGCCTGCAACGCGGGCACGAAGTGGACCATGCCCCGGCCGAGCCAGCCGTCACCGGCGGGCAGCGGCCGCGGGGTGAACTCGCCGATCCCGGCGGTGATCAGCACCGCGCCGGCGCGCAGGACCTGACCGCCGTCGAGCGTGATGGTGATGCCGTCCTCGACACTTTCGAGTTTCTCGGCCTTGCGCCCGAGCAGATACGCGGGTTTCCACGGCGCCGCCTGATCGAGCAGGCCCTGCACCAGATCCCGGCCCCGGACCTCGGCGAACCCGCCGACGTCGTAGATCATCTTTTCGGGGTACATCGCGGTGACCTGTCCGCCTGCCTCCGGCAGTGAATCCACGACGGCCATCGAAAGACCGCGGAATCCCGCGTAGTAAGCGGCGAAAAGACCCGTCGGACCGGCCCCGATGATGACGAGGTCGTACGACGTCTCCCCAGCGGACTCGCTCATTCTGCACTCTCCCGGGAGGTGGTGGGGGGCGTGATCGAGAACACATTCGATCCTAGCCCTCGCGTGCCGAAAGACACGGAGCGCGCCGGGAGGCACTGCGCGAGACTTGGGGTATGCCTGAACAGGAATACCGGATCGAACACGACACCATGGGTGAGGTTCGCGTCCCCGTCGACGCCCTCTACCGCGCGCAGACGCAGCGCGCCGTCGAGAACTTCCCGATCTCCGGCCGGGGCCTGGAGCGTGCCCAGATCCGCGCGCTCGGCCTGCTGAAGGCCGCCGCCGCGCGGGTCAACGCGAAGCTCGGCGTTCTGGACGCCGACGTCGCCGAGGCCATCGCGAAGGCCGCCGACGAGGTCGCTGAGGGCAAGCACGACGCGCACTTCCCGATCGACGTGTTCCAGACCGGCTCCGGGACCTCGTCGAACATGAACGCCAACGAGGTCATCGCGACGCTCGCGTCGAGGGCGCTTGGCCGCGACGTGCACCCGAACGACCACGTCAACGCCTCGCAGTCCTCGAACGACACCTTCCCGACGACGATCCACGTGGCCGCGACGGAAGCCGTGCTGTCCGACGTGATCCCGGCGCTGGAGTACCTGGCCGCCGCGATCGAAACGCGGGCGACCGAATGGGCGGACATCGTCAAGTCCGGCCGCACGCACCTGATGGACGCCGTCCCGATCACCTTCGGCCAGGAGGCGGGCGCGTGGGCGTCGCAGGTCCGGTTCGGGGTCGAGCGGCTGAAGTCGGGTCTGCCGCGGCTCGGCGAACTGCCGATCGGCGGGACCGCGGTCGGCTCCGGCCTGAACGCTCCCGAGGGCTTCGGCTCGGCCGTCTCGCAGGAACTGGCTTCGGTGACCGGCCTTCCGCTGACCGAGGCGCGTGACCACTTCGAGGCGCAGGCGACGCAGGACAGCGTCGTCGAGACGTCCGGGCATCTGCGCACGGTCGCGGTGTCGCTGAACAAGATCGCGAACGACCTGCGCTGGCTGGGTTCCGGCCCGCGCACCGGGCTCGCCGAACTCGCGCTGCCGGATCTGCAGCCGGGTTCGTCGATCATGCCGGGCAAGGTGAACCCGGTGATCCCGGAGGCGACGCTGCAGGTGGTCGCCCAGGTGATCGGGAACGACGCGGCGGTCGCCTTCGCGGGCGCGGCGGGCAACTTCCAGCTCAACGTGAACCTGCCGGTCATCGCGCGCAACGTGCTCGAATCGGCGCGGCTGCTCGCGGCCGTCTCGCGGCTGCTGGCGGACAAGGTGTTCGCGGGCGTGACGGTGAACGCCGACCGCGCGCGCGAGTACGCCGAGGGCTCGCCGTCGATCGTGACGCCGCTGAACTCCTACATCGGCTACGAAGAGGCCGCCGCGATCGCGAAGCTGGCGCTCAAGGAGCTGAAGACGATCCGCGAGGTCGTGATCGAACGCGGTCACGTCGCGAACGGCAAGCTCACCGAGGCCCAGCTGGACGAAGCCCTCGACGTGCTCCGCATGGCGCGCGGAGGCCGCTAAGCACCGAGAGCGACCACAGCCGCATGGAGCGGTGAGGCGAGCGAAGCCGCGAGCCCAGCCGAAGGCGGTGTCTCGGTGAACAGGTGCAGCCACGTCAGCACCGGGCCGAGCAGGATCGCGTGCACCAGAGCCGGATCGGGCCGTTGTGAGAGTTCCCCTCTCGCGACGGCCCGATCCAGCATCAGGACCAGATATCCGCGTTCACGGCCGAGGAAAACGTCACCGAACCGCGCTTCCAGTACCGGATCCGCGCGGACGTCGGCGAGCAGCGACGGCAGCGCCTGCCGCAGCTCCACACTGTCCAAAGAGGACTGGATCACGTCGAGGACCGCCGCCACGTCGCCCCGCAGCGAACCGGTGTCCTCCGGCGGTTCGAGCTCGACGGGATGGATCACCGCGGCGAACACGAGTTCCGCCTTCGACCGCCACCGCCGGTACACCGCGGCCTTGCCGACGACCGCCCGCGCCGCGACCGCGTCGATCGTGCAGCGCTGGTAACCGGTTTCGGCCAGCAACGCCCGCACGGCATCGCGGACCGCGTCGTCGATTCCCTCTTCCCTCGGCCTGCCTCTCACCATGCACCCCAGTTTACGAGACTGATAGTTCCGTATATCGTCCGGGTATGACCTGGACCAGAACCTCCCGCGAAATCCTGCCCTGCCCGCCTTCCGCGCTCTGGCCGTCGCTGGCCGGCTTCACGCGCTGGCCGTCCTGGGACCCCGACCTCGCCGAGGTCGAACTGCACGGTCCCGCCGAGGTGGGCTCGACCGGTTTCGTCGTCCCGTCCGGAGCCGTGCGCGGCCGCGTGCACTCACGGATCGCCGAGCCGTTCACGATCACTTCCCTTACCCAGGACCGCGAAGTCGCCATCCGCCAGCCGGTGCCCTTCGGCGCCATGGACATCGCGTTCAAGCTGACCACGGTCGACGGCGGGACGGAGTTCGTCCAGGAGATCAGGATCGGCGGGCCGCTGCGCGCGGTCATGGTCGCGATCATCGGCGGCGACGTCGTGAAGCACTTCGACGTCAAATGCGCTCGCCTCACCGAACTCGCGGCGGCGCAGGCCGATCACGACGCCTGAGGACACCAGCGCGACGCCGATCAGCTGGGAGAGGCGGAAATCCTGCATTCCCAACAGCAGTGACACCGCGAGCCCGGAGACCGGCATCAGCCCGACCAGCACCCCGGCCCGGTCCGCGCCCAGCGCCGAAACCGCCGAGTACCAAAGAAGAAACGCGATCGCCGTGACGACGACCGTCAGGTAGCCGAGCGCGATCAGTTCACGCCCGTCCGGCCACGCCCAGGCGCCCGACGGGTCGGCGATCGTGCCGACCACCGCGCCGCCGACGCCCGCGGCCCAACAACTCCAGGTCGCGGTCGCCAACGGCCCGAGGCGTTCGAGCACGCCGACGGCGAGCAACGTGAACAGCGCTTCACACACCATCGCCAGTGTCGCGAGCACCAGCCCCTGCCAGCGCGCCGCGCCGCCGCCGGACAGCACGGCGATCCCGAGCCCGGCGAGCACCGCCCCGGTCACCGGCGCCCACGAGGGCCGTCTTCCCCTGCCCAGCGGGCCGGCGAGCGCGAGCACGAGCGGCGTGCCGCCGAGGAACGCGGCGACCAGGCCGGGTTCGGCGTAACGCTGCGCGAACAGCAGGCACGCCTGGAACCCGATCATCCCGGTCGCCGCGAGGGCGATCAGCGACGGCACGTCGCGCGGGCCCGGCAGCGGCAACGGTCGTCCGCGCAGCCGCGCCCACGCCAGCAGGAGCAAACCCGCCAGCGCGTAACGCAGCGCCTGTCCGGTGATGACCGGGTAGCCGTCGAGCATCCCCGTCACCGGCACGGACGCGCCGACGATCAGGACCCCCAGTACGCCGACCGTCACGCTTCTTCGTTCGCTGTCCATGCCTCCACGATGTCGGCGTTTTGGCCCAAAGCACAGGGCCAGAACCTGCCTTCCGGACAGGACCATAAGAGGGTGGCCGTCTCCTGCAGTCCGTGAAGGCCTCCTTCCCTACCCTGAAGGTAGGGAAGGAGGCCTTCACGGACTTCGTGATCACCGCGGCGGTGACCCATCTGTCCAGTGCCTCGTGAGTGGCAACGACGGTTAGACCCGAATCGGCACTCACGACCACCCGGACCAGCCTGGGTCTGCCAGGGCCAGGCACGCGTCCCCGACGTCCGGGATACTTGTCGACATGACCGAGACGGCCGAACTGGGCGACTTCCTCAAGGCACGCAGGGCCGCGCTGGATCCGGCGGACCTCGGCCTGCCGACGGGGTTCAACCAGCGACGGGTCGCCGGGCTGCGACGCGAAGAGCTCGCGCAGCTGGCCGGGATCAGCGTCGACTACTACACGCGGCTGGAGCAGGGCCGGGCGCGCAACGTGTCCGATTCCGTCCTCGATTCGCTGAGCCGGGCACTGCGGCTGCACCGCGACGAGGAGACCTACCTGCGCAATCTGGCCGCCCCGAAACGCAGACGCGTCGCGCGGCCGCGGGCGCAGCGGATCCGGCCGGAACTGCAGCTGATGCTGAACGCGATCCAGTCCCCGGCGTTCGTCTTCGGCCGCTACCTCGACGTGCTGGCCTGGAACCCACTCGGCAGCGCACTGGCCTTCGACTTCGCCGGGCGCCCGCCGGGCGAGCGCAACATCCCGAAGATGTTCTTCCTCGACGAGCGCGCCCGCGAGTTGCACCCGGAGTGGGAAACCGTGGCGAAAGAGGTCGTCGCGAACCTGCGGTCCGAGAGCGGGAAGTATCCGGACGACCCGTATCTCGCCCAGCTCGTCGGCGAACTCTCCCTCGGCAGCGAGGACTTCCGGAAGCTGTGGGCGAAGCACACCGTGCGCGAGAAGGCGCACTCGTGGAAGGCCATGATCAACCCGATCGTGGGTGAACTCCGGTTGCGCTACGAGACGCTGCGGCTGCCCGCCGATCCGGACCTGGCCCTGGTGATCTACACCGCCGAGCCCGGCTCCGACAGCGAGCGGGCGCTCGGCCTGCTCGCCAGCTGGGTCGCCGATCCCGCGCACGCCTGAACCCGCTCGGCGGGAAACTGTCGGTACCCGGGTTCATGATGGACCCATGTTGTTCACCGCGGTGGTGACCGCGTCGGCCGAACTGGCCGCCACGAGGTCCAGGAAGGCGAAGATCGCCACCCTGGCCGCGCTGCTGCGTGCCGCCGGTGAGCAGGAGCTTCCGGCGGTGGTCGCGTTCCTCACCGGGCAGCCGACGCAGGGCCGCATCGGCACCGGCTGGCGGACGCTGGCCGAACTGGACACGGCTCCGGCCGCCGAGCCGTCGTTGACCGTGGCCGAGGTCGACGAGGCGCTCGGCACGGTGGGGGCGGCGTCCGGTTCGGGGTCGGTGAAGCTGCGCGCGGACACGTTGCGGGCGTTGTTCACCGAGATGACGAAGGACGAGCAGCAGTTCCTGTTCCGGCTGCTCACGGGCGAGCTGAGGCAGGGCGCGCTCGAGGGGATCATGGTGGACGCCATCGCGGCGGCGTCCGAGATCCCGGCCGAGGAGGTCCGGCGGGCGTTCATGCTGTCCGGGCAGCTGCCGGTGACGGGCCTGGCGGCGATGACCGGCGGCCGGGAGCGGCTGGCGGAATTCAAGCTGGCCCTGGGCAGGCCGATCCGGCCGATGCTGGCGTCCCCGGCAGAGTCGCTGGAGGAGGCCATCACCGAACACACCGAGGCGCTGGTCGAGTACAAGATGGACGGCGCGCGGATCCAGGTCCACCGCGACGGCGACGAGGTGCACGTCTACACGCGAACGCTGCGGGAGATCACCGGCAGCGTCGGTGAACTGGTGGATCTCGTGCGCTCGCTGCCTTGCACGTCGGTGGTGCTCGACGGCGAGACCTTGGCGCTGACGGACGACGGCAGGCCGAGGCCGTTCCAGGAGACGATGAGCCGGTTCGGCAGCACCCGCGAGGAGCAGGTCAAGGCGTTGTTGCTGCGGCCGTACTTCTTCGACTGCCTGCACCTCGACGGCGTCGACCTGCTGGACGCACCGCTGTCCGAGCGGAACGCCGCGCTGCACAAGGTCGCCGGCGAACACGTGATCCCCGGCGAGATCGCGCCGGCCTCCGCCTCCGAGGTGCTGGAGGCGGCGATGGCCGCCGGGCACGAAGGCGTGATGGTCAAGGACCTCGCGTCGCCGTACGCGGCGGGCCGCCGCGGGCGCGCGTGGCTCAAGGTGAAACCGGTACACACGATCGACCTGATCGTGCTCGCCGCGGAATGGGGGCACGGCAGGCGCACAGGCACGCTGTCGAACCTGCATCTCGGCGCGCGCGATCCCGACGGCGGGCCGCCGATCATGGTCGGCAAGACGTTCAAGGGCATGACGGACGAGCTGCTGACCTGGCAGACGAAGACGTTCCAGGAGATAGAGACGCACCGCTCGGACTGGGCGGTCCACGTGCGGCCGGAGCTCGTCGTCGAAATCGAACTCGACGGGGCCCAGGTGAGCACGCGGTATCCGGGCGGGCTGGCCCTGCGCTTCGCGCGGGTCGTGCGCTACCGGCCGGACAAGGAGGCCGCCGATGCCGACACCATCGACACCGTGCGCGGCCTCCTCAAACCCAGCAATTAGTCACCTGCTTGCGGTCCTTGCGCGCGCAACGACCGCAAGCAGGTGACGAAACGCGTCAGTAGCAGCGGTCCGAAGAGATCTTGTAGGTGTAGTTGTTCGACAGGTTGGAGGTCACCTCGAACCGGATCTTGTGAAAGACCGGCGGCTCCCCGAGCACGCCGTGCTTCACCGTGTGCTCCTTGCCCGGCGCGATCGCCCCGCTCCAGAGGCCCTTGTCGAAGGTGTCGTCGATGATCTGGACGAGCATTCCCCGGTAGTCGTGGTTGTGCACGGTGATATCGATGCTCTGTCCCGCGCTCACCTCGACGACCTTGGTCGACGCGCCCATCAGCGGTCCGCCCTCACAGACCTTCGACGCCGCCGAAGCGGACGGTGCCATCAGCAGGGTGCCGGCCAGCGCGACCGGGACGACGGCGAGCAGCTTCTTGTTCATCGGTTCCCCACAACGGTCTTGACGACAGTGGACTGGACGGCCAGGTCGAGGCCGATTTTCATGTTTCCCCCGCAATAGGCCTTCTCGCCGTTCTTGAAATGCACCGTCAGATCTCCGGCGCATTCGAAGACCTTGACGTCCCAGGTGCGGGTGCCCGGCTTCAAACAGATCGCGTCCTTCCCGGCCCGGCGCATCCAGCCGTGATAGCCGGATTCGCAGGTAATGATCGGATCACTGCCCGAAGCGGGCGCCGGAGCCGCCTGTGCGGCGGTGACCGGCAGCAGTGCCACGGTGAGCGTGGCCCCAGCCAGTGCGGCGACCTTGACGTACGGACGCATGGATTCCCTTTCCGCAAATAATGTGAGAGTGTTTCGGAAAATTCCCATCCGGAATTCCCGGACGCCGATGACGTTAAAGGCGCCCGCGGCCACTCGGAAAGCGATTCACGGCCGCGAAATGGCCATGGCCGAGGGAACAATGTCCACGCAGGTCAGCGCTTTGACCACCGGGCCGGAAGGTCAAAGAACGCGGACCGAGAAGAACACGGCACGCGTGTTCGGCAGCAGGATGTGGCCCTGCTCGTCGGCCATCTTCCAATACACCTGGCAGTGCCCTGGCCGGTCGGGCGCGCGGACCTCGACGGAGACGCGCACGTGTTCACCGGGCGCGGTCTGCGGGACGGGCACGCGTTCGGGCGTGCCGCATTCGCCGGGATCGCCGAACGAACCGGCGCGGACCAGATAGCGGCCGACCCATCCGACCGTTCCCGCGTTCCGGAACTCCCACGTCTTCACGAAGGTCGATCCGGCCGCGACCTCGCTGCCGTCGGGCACTGTCACGTCGGAGACGAACTCCGACGCGTCGCCTGCCGGAGCGGAGGGGTCGGTACCGAACGGGGCGGCGAAGACGAACACCAGCGCCGCGACGAGCACGAGCGCCACGGCTCCCGCGAGGACGAACGCCGTCCGGCGTGTGCGTTCCGGAGCCGGTTCGGGCGCCGCACCGGCGGCCGGCGCGTCCCGCGCGCGCTCCCATTCAGCTCGCCACTCGTGGCGGACCTCGTCCTCGTCACCGCCGAGCACCCCGGCGGCCAGCACTCGAACGAACTCCCAGGACGTCTCCCAGCTGGGCAGACGCTCTCCGCGAGCGGCGGCCGAAAGCGCCGATTTGGAAGCGAGCGCGCCGTATTCGTCGCGCATCCGGTCGTAGGACGGGTCACCGGCGGCGCGTTTCAGCTCCCAAAGCCGTCGCGCGAACTCGGCGACGGGCCCGCTGTCCTCCGCCGGCCCCCGCGCGACCCGCCCGCGGCGTCCGGGCCTCCGCTCGACGTCCATCGCTGCCCACGATATGACCCGGTGGCCGGGAAGTCCCGGCGGCGTCCCGCCCCCGATCGAGTGGCGGGGCCCGGTGGTGACGGGACGTCCCGGTGTGATCACCCATAAAGTAGGCGGATGCAGGCTTCCAAGATCGCGCGCGCCTGGTTCGGCGCGACCGCGCTGGTGGTGATCGCCGGCCTCGCCGCCCAGATCCCCGTCTCGGCGGGCACCGAGGGCGGCGCCTTCCAGACCCCTGCCGGACGGGTGGCCAACCTGCTGGCCTTCTTCACCATCGACTCGAACATCTTGGTCGGCATCGGCAGCCTGGCGCTCGCACTCGGTGTCGCGGGCCGCTCGACGCTGTTCGGCGTGCTGCGGCTCACCGGCCTCGCCGGGATCACCGTGACCGGCGTCGTCTTCCAGGTCGCGCTCGCCGACCTCTACGAACTGCACGGCTGGGCCGTTTTCGCCGACACGATGCTGCACAAGGTGTCGCCCCTGATGTGCGTCGCGGGCTGGCTGCTGTTCGGACCGCGAGGGCAGCTGTCGTGGCGGATCCTGTCGTGGTCGCTGCTGTACCCGCTGGGCTGGCTCGCGGTCACCCTGGCGCGCGGCGCGATCATCGGCTTCTACCCGTATCCGTTCGTCGATCCGGGCATCAACGGCTACGGCGGCGTCGCGTTCAACTGCGTGCTGATCGGCGTGCTGTTCATCGGCCTCGCGGCGGCCGCGGTCGGCTTCGACCGCACCTTCAACCGCCGCGATGACACCGACGACTACTTAGCCCCGGACCCGGCGGAAGGCGTTGAGCGGATCCGCGACACCGGCGCGTACTAGCGCCCGCACCGCGCCGAGCCGCCGGTCGACCGGTTTCCCGGCGGCCACGCGGTGCATCTGCTGGGTGTGCCACTGGATCTCGAGCAGGCTGTCGGCCAGCCGGATGCCGGTCTTCGGGGCCGTGCGCCGGGCGGGGACGTCCTCGCCGCCCAGCAGACGGCCGGGCAGCGCCGGATCGACGACCAGGGGCCTGCCGAGACCGATGACGTCGAGCGCGCCGGAGCGCAGCGCGTCCGCCATCCCCGCCGGGCTGGTGAAACCACCGGTGACCATCAGCGCGACATCGGTGACCTGACGCGCCTTCGCGGCGTAGTCGAGGAAGTAGGCCTCGCGGCTCACGGTGCCGGCCTTGCCGGAGCCCATCATGGCGGCCTTCTCGTAGGTGCCGCCGGAGACTTCCAGCAGGTCGATGCCCGCTTCGCCCAGTTCGCGGACGACTTCGAGCGATTCCTCCTCGCTGAAGCCGCCGCGCTGGAAGTCCGCGCTGTTGAGCTTGACCGCGATCGGCACGGCGTCGCCGACCTCGGCGCGCACACGGGCGACGACTTCGAGCAGGAAGCGGCGCCGCCTCAGCGCGTCCCCGCCCCAGCCGTCGGTGCGCTGGTTGGTCAGCGGCGAAAGGAACTGCGAGACGAGGTAGCCGTGCGCGCCGTGGATCTGGACACCGGCGAATCCGGCGTCGACGACGGTCCGCGCGGCCACGCCGAACCGGTCGATGATCGCCTCGATCTCGTCGCCGGTCAGCGCCCGGGGCGTCGCGAACACCGAACGGATGCCGCGGTCGCCGAACGGCACCGCCGAAGGCGCGACAGGCTGACGGGACAGGAAACGCGGGCTCTGACGACCGGGGTGATTGAGCTGGACCCACAACCGGGTCTCGGTCCCGTCCGCCGACCGCGCCCACTGCTTGAACTCGGTCGCGTCCGGTTCGCGGGGCACAGCGACGTTGCGCGGCTCGCCGAGCGCGGTCGGATCGACCATCACGTTGCCGGTGATCAGCGTCCCGGCGCCCCCCTCTGACCACGTCCGGAACAGCCGCGCCAGTTCGGGCGTCGGCCGGTTGCGACGGTCGCCGAGCTGCTCGCTCAGCGCGGCCTTGGCCAGCCGGTTCGGCAGGATCGCGCCACACCGCAGTTTCAGCGGTTCCGCCAGCAATTCCTTGGGCTCGCCCATCCGCGCTTCTCCCGCCGTTACCTACTGAGCAGTATTCCTACTCGAAGTAACATACTCGCGGTATGTCGAGTACTCAAGGTGTGGCGATGCCGAAGGGATTGTCGATCACGTAGCGCCAGAGCCCGTCCTCGCCGCGCCTCGCGACGTCGGTGGCCGTCGCCGCGAGATGGCCCTCGATGACCCAGTCGACGATCAACAAGGCCAGGTCACCGGCTACGCGCACCTGCCGTGGCGTGACCTTGACGGGCCGCCCGAGCGCGAGGATCCGGCCGTTCGCGGCCCGGCGTTCCGCGCCGCTCACCTGCACGCCGTCCCGGCGGACGAACACGGCGCCCGGTTCGTAGACCGTGTCGAGGATTCCGGCCGATCCGGTGTTGAAGGCGGCCTGGAAGACGAAGGGATGCTCGGCGGGGTCCGCCGTCAAAGGCACACTGGAGGAATGCGTCATGCGGACAGCGAAACCGACCGCGAAGCAGGTCACCAAACGGAAACCTTCGACGGCGAACTCGTGCCGGACGCCCGCGGCCGCACCCGGCGACCGGAGCCGGACTGCCCCGTCGAGGTCGCGCTCGCCGCGATCTCGGGCCGCTGGGCGACACTGGTGCTCCGGGAGTTGATGGGCGGAGCGCGGTCCTTCAGCGAACTTCGCGCGGCATTGCCCGGCCTGTCCGCGAAGGTGCTGACCGAACGCCTCGGCGACCTCACCGCGCGACGCCTCGCCATCCGTGAGGAACTGCCCGGCTTCCCCAGCCGGACCAGCTATCGGCTCACCGAGGCAGGACGCTCGCTGCGACCGCTGCTGATCGAGCTGTACCGGTCGGGCTCGGCGCTACAGGGTCTGGCCCAGTAGACGAGGCGCGACCGGCTCCACCCGCGCCCGCACCTTCACCTCTTCGGCCATCTTCCGCGCCCAGGCCTGCAGCCCCGGGATGTCGATCCCGTGCGGCCGGGCCTCGCGGAACGGCTCGATGTTGTCCGCGCCGCGCTCCAGCAACGACGCGGCGCCGTTCCCGTTCCCCCTGGCCGCGTGCGTCAGGCCCACGGCGAGTTGCGCCAGGCCGCGCCACAGCTCCCGCTCCGGCCCGTCCGTCGCCTTCCAGGCGTCCTCGAACACCTCGTGCGCGTGAAACGGACGGCCCGCGTCGAGCAGGCGCTGGGCCTCGGCGATGCTGTCCTCAGGGCGGCGTTCGATGCCCTCGGGCTGCCGTTCGACCCCGTCGACGCCGTACGGGAGCGGCCTGCCGAGTCCGTCTCGCGGGCGCGCGTTGCGGGCTCGTCCGGCTTCGTCACGGTCCCGGTCGGTCATGCCGACATTGTCCCACGCGGGTATCCTGGGGCCTCGTGCGCTTTCTCGACGGGCACCGGCCCGCTCACGACCTGACCTACGACGACGTGTTCCTCTTGCCGAACCGTTCGGACGTGGAGTCCCGCTTCGATGTCGACCTGTCCACTGTGGACGGCACCGGCGCGACGATCCCGATCGTGGTGGCCAACATGACGGCCGTCGCGGGCCGCCGGATGGCCGAGACGGTCGCCCGGCGCGGCGGGCTCGTCGTCCTTCCGCAGGACGTCGACGTGGCCGCGGTCGCCGACATCGTCACCTGGATCAAGAGCCGTCACACCGTGTGGGACACCCCGCTCGTGCTGACCGGCGGGGACGCGGTGGCCGACGCGCTGAACCTGGTCGGCAAACGCGCCCACGGCGCCGTCGTCGTGGTGGACGAGGACGGCAAGCCCGTCGGCATCGTGGACGAAGCGGCCTGCGCCGGCGTCGACCGCTTCGCGCGGCTCGCCGACGTCGCGGAACCCGCGCTCGTCACGGTCCCGTTGGACACCCCGCCGCGCGAGGTGTTCGAGCGCCTGCACGCCCACGGCGGCGGTCTCGCGCTCGGCATCGACGAAAACGGCAGGCTCGCGGGCGTCCTGACCGAGATCGCGGCGCTGCGCGCGGAGATCTACGCCCCGGCCGTCGACGACGGCGGGAACCTGCGCGTCGCCGCCGCGATCGGTGTGAACGGCGATGTCGCGGCGAAGGCCGAGGCTGTCTTGGCGGCGGGCGTCGACGTGCTGGTCGTCGACACCGCGCACGGCCACCAGGAGAAGATGATCTCCGCGCTCAAGGCCGTCCGGTCGGTGCACCCGCGGGTCCCGGTGGTCGCCGGGAACGTGGTCACCGCGGAGGGCACGCGCGACCTGATCCACGCGGGCGCGGACGTCGTCAAGGTCGGCGTCGGCCCCGGCGCCATGTGCACCACGCGGATGATGACCGGCGTCGGCCGCCCGCAGTTCTCCGCCGTCGCCGAATGCGCCGCCGCGGCCCGTGAGCTGGGCAAGCACGTCTGGGCGGACGGCGGCGTGCGGCATCCGCGCGACGTCGCGCTGGCACTGGCCGCGGGCGCGTCCGCGGCCATGGTCGGCTCGTGGTTCGCCGGCACCCACGAATCCCCCGGCGACCTGCGCTACGACGAGCAGGGCAGGCCGTACAAGGAGTCGTTCGGCATGGCGTCGAAACGCGCCGTCGGCGCCCGCACGCGCACGGACAACGTCTTCGAACGCGCCAAGAAGGGCCTGTTCGAGGAGGGCATCTCGGCGTCGCGGATGGCGCTGGACCCGGCCCGGCCCGGCGTCGAAGACCTGCTCGACTCCATCGGCTCCGGTGTCCGGTCGGCCTGCACGTACGCGGGCGCGCGGACGCTGGAGGAATTCCACGAGCGGGCGCTGCTCGGCATCCAGTCCGCCGCGGGCTTCGCGGAAGGGCGCCCGCTGCCGTCGGGCTGGTGATCCTTCGCCCTCGAAGCACTAGGGTGCACCGGGTGAAGCGCCTCAGACGAACCGTGGCGGCGGCAGTGGACCGCCGCCACGAGGACAGCGACGAGCTCGCCGAACTGCGTTCCGTGGTCGCGGCCCAGGCCGCGGAGCTGGAGCGGTTGCGCGCGGTTCTGGAACACCACAACGCCTGGCTCGAGGACCACGGCCGCGCGTTGCGGGACGGCGACGCGCGCATCACCACCGTCGAAGCCAAGCAGGAGGCCCTCGGCTCGCGGCAGGAAGCGCTCGATGGCTGGCTCGAAAGCCACGACACCGCCTTCGAGGGTCTTCATCTCCGGGCGGGGCAACTCGAAGCCGCTCGCGCCGTCCAGACCTTCACCCAGTGGCTCGAACAGCTGGAACTCGCGGCCACTCCGAAGATCTCCGTCGTCCTGCCGACGCACGACCGCGCCACGTTGTTGCCGCGCGCGATCGAATCGGTCAGGGCACAGCGGTATCAGAACTGGGAACTGGTGATCGTCGACGACGACAGTTCGGACTCCACACCCAAGGTGCTCGCGGCCCTCGACGACCCGCGTATCCGCACGATCCGCGTGGCGCACAACAGGGTCAGCGCCGCACGCAACGCGGCCCTCGCCGAAGCGACCGGCGACGTCGTCGCCTACCTCGACGACGACAACACCATGCATCCCTTGTGGCTCAAGGCTTTGGCCTGGGCTTTCGGCGAGCACCCGGAGATCACCGCCGCGTACGGCGGATACGTCATCGATGACGTCGAAGGGCTGCCGCGACTGCTGTTCAAGCCGTACAGCCGCGAAGCCCTGCTGACGGAGAACCTCGCCGACACCGGCGCCGTCGCCCATCGCGCAGGTCTCGCCGAAGCCCGCTTCGACGAGTCATTGGTCGAAATGGACGACTGGGATCTCCTGCTGGGCCTCACCGTCGGCCAAGACCCGTTCGTCGTCCCGGCGATCTCCTGTTTCTATTCCACGGCGGCGCCGAACCGCCTTTCCCACGGCCCTACCCACGACGCCGATCTCGCCGCGGTGCGAAGGAAGCACGGGGAGTCCCCTTAGGACTGTCCCAAGAGGACTCCCCGATCGGCTATCCGTGGTCCTCCAGCATCTCGGTGACGAGCGCCGCGATCGGCGAGCGCTCGGACCGGGTCAGCGTGACATGCGCGAACAGCGGATGACCCTTGAGCTTCTCGATCACCGCGGAAACGCCGTCGTGCCGCCCGACCCGCAGGTTGTCGCGCTGCGCGACGTCATGCGTGAGCACGACCCGTGAGGCCGTGCCGAGCCGCGAAAGCACGGTCAGGAGCACATTGCGCTCCAAGGACTGCGCCTCGTCGACGATGACGAACGTGTCGTGCAGCGACCGGCCGCGGATGTGGGTCAGCGGGAGCACCTCGAGCATGCCGCGGTCGAAGACCTCGTCGAGGACGTCCTGACTGACCAGCCCGCCGAGGGTGTCGAACACCGCCTGCGCCCACGGCTGCATCTTCTCGCTCTCGGAACCGGGCAGGTAGCCCAGTTCCTGGCCACCGACCGCGTACACCGGCCGGAACACCACGACCTTGCGATGCTGGCGGCGTTCCATCACCGATTCCAGCCCCGCGCAGAGCGCCAGCGCCGACTTACCGGTCCCGGCGCGGCCGCCCAGCGAGACGATGCCGACGTCGGAGTCCAGCAGGAGATCCAGCGCCACCCGCTGCTCGGCCGACCGGCCGTGCAGCCCGAAAGCCTCCTTGTCGCCGCGCACGAGCCGGATCCGCTTGTCCGCGGTGACCCGGCCCAACGCGCTGGAGCTGCCCGCGAGCAGCCTCAGCCCGGTGTGACAGGGCAGTTCACCGACCTCGGGCATCCCGAACTCCGCCGGATCCGCGGAAGCCCCGCTGAACAGCGCGTCGACCAGGGTCTGCGGGACGTCCACGTCCGCCATCCCCGTCCAGCCCGAAGGCGTCACCTCCTGCGCGCGGTACTCGTCGGCTTCGAGACCGACGGCGCCCGCCTTGACGCGCAGGGGGATGTCCTTCGTCACCAGCGTGACCGACACGCGTTCCGCCGCCAGATTGAGCGCACAGGCGAGGATGCGGTGGTCGTTGGAGTCGGTGCGGAAGCCGACCGGGAGCACCGTGGGATCGGAGTGGTTCAACTCCACCTGCAGGGTGCCGCCGTGCTCACCGATCGGGATCGGCGCGTCGAGCCTGCCGTGCTGACGACGCAGGTCGTCGAGCATGCGAAGCGCTTCGCGCGCGAACCACCCCAGTTCGGGGTGGTGACGTTTCGCCTCCAGTTCACTGATGACGACCAGCGGGAGCACGACCGCGTGTTCGGCGAAACGAGTCACCGACCAGGGGTCAGAGAGCAGGACCGACGTGTCGAGCACGTAAGTGGACCGCTGGGATTCGGGCGAGATCGAGGCTTTCTCCGGGCCAGAGGCACCGGTCGAAGAACGGCCAGAGGCCTTGCGGGGTGAACGCTGCGCAGTCACGACGGCATCTCCCTCGTGGGCGTGGCACCACGCCCGCACTCGCTGGGCCGGGCACTTCCCTGGCTGACCGCTCCTTCTGACGCTTACCGCGTCAGCCGGCACGACCGCGAGGGCCGGGTGCCGGCCCCCTCGTGCATCCACTGGGCGGCTGTGCCGCCCTGTCGACAACCGCCACGACCAGGGCCTCCCGTGAGAGTCCGCATGGGACGCGAACCCTCACTTTCGGAAGGTACCTGCGTCCGGCCGATCGCGCAGGCAGCCACCACGGTGATTCGCCAAACCGTCATCTCACTGTCGGTCGCGTGACATCAACACCTGGTCACCATCACCGTGTGTAGTGATGATCACCATTCAGGGACGCTCGTCGATGTGACCCGGATGGATTAACGCGACAGAGGGCGTTCACCTGATGGGATCGAGGGTTCTACCACGCTTGGTAGCGGGTCGCATTTTGTGCCCGAGACAGAGAACCGGACCGAGTGAAATGAACCTTTTTCGGCTCACACAATGGGCTTACGAGACGGTCACAGAGCCCGAATAGCGAGTAATTTTCTCACTGCGGGACACCCCCACCGGATTCGGTGCCCCCGACCCCCTGAATATCTCTACTTAGGAGTGCGAAGTGCTGAAGAAGGCTGGTTTCGTTTCCGCCGTCGCCGCGGGCATCATGATGGTCGGCGGGACCGCGTTCGCCGCCACCGGCGACACCACCGGCACCCCGGACCCGACGTTCGGCGACGCCTACAACACGTTCATCGAGGGCGGTGGCGCGCTGGGTTACGGTGCTGCCTCGCTGGTCGCCGGTGCCTACACGGGTGTCGTGCTGACCCCGTCGCTGCTGGCCCACTCGCTGGAGCACCACCACGGCTGATCGTCGGTGTGGATGTTCGAAGGCCCCGGAAGTGCACTCCGGGGCCTTCGTCCTGTCCAGGGTCAGGAACCGAAGCGCCGGTGCCGCCACGCGTAATCACGCATGGCCCGGAGAAAATCGACCCGGCGGAATGCGGGCCAATAAGCTTCGGTGAACCAGAATTCCGAATGCGCCGATTGCCAGAGCAGAAATCCGGAAAGTCGCTGCTCACCCGAGGTGCGGATAATCAGATCCGGATCCGGCTGGCCCGAGGTGTACATATGTTCGGAGATGTGGTCGACGTCCAGGATCTTCGCGAGCTCGCGGATCGAGGTGCCCTCGTCGGCGTGCTGGAGCAGCAGTTTGCGGACCGCGTCGGCGATCTCCTGACGCCCTCCGTAACCGACCGCGATGTTGACCTCCATCCCGGAGCGCCCCTCAGTGCGCTCCGCGGCCGCGCTGAGGGCCTTCGCGACCTCCGGCGGCAGCAGGTCAAGGGCTCCCACGATGCGGAGCCGCCAGGGCGTGTGCGGCGCGGCGAGTTCGTCGGTCACGTCGGTGATGATCTTCAGCAGCGGGCTCAGTTCCTCGGCCGCACGACCGAGGTTGTCCGTCGAGAGCAGCCACATGGTGACGACTTCGACGTCGGCCTCGTTGCACCAGCTCAGGAAATCCGCGATCTTCTTGGCGCCGGCACGGTGGCCGTCGGCGACGTCGGTGAAGCCCGCTTCGCGCGCCCAGCGGCGGTTCCCGTCCAGCATGATGGCGATATGGCGTGGATGGCGCCCCTTGGCCTGCTGGATCAGGCGCCTGCCGTAGGCGCTGTACACGACGTCTGACAAGAAGGACCGAAGACTCACGCCAGAGGACACTAGTCACCTTGTAGGCCCCAGTGGGACGCGCCACGGACACTGGCAAAAAACCTACGGTGCCGTAACCTGGGAGAGTGAGCGTAGAGACCGAACCCCAGCCGTCCGGCCCCACGCCCTTGGTGGACACACGTCCTCGCCTGCGGGGCCACCTTCACTTCTGGTCCTTCTTCGGCGCTGTCGCCGGAGCCGCGGCCCTGATCAGCCTCGCGGCGTCCACTGTGTCGCCTATAGCCGCTTTGGCCACTTCGGTCTACGGCTTGACCGTGCTGGGCGTCTTCGGCGTCAGCGCTCTCTATCACCGTCGCTTGTGGAGCCCACGAGCATACGAATGGATGAAGCGCGCCGACCATTCGATGATCTTCCTGTTCATCGCCGGCACTTACACGCCGTTCACCCTTCTGGCGATGCCCCAGCCGACCGGGTACATCGTGCTGGCGATCGTGTGGGGCGGCGCGGTCGGCGGCGTCACCCTGAAGATGCTGTGGCCGAACGCGCCACGCTGGCTGGGCGTGCCGATCTACATCGCGCTGGGCTGGGTCGCCGTCTTCATCCTGCCCGAGCTGGGCGCGCACGCCGGTATCGCGGCCCTCGTCCTGCTCTGCGTGGGCGGCCTGTTCTACACGATGGGCGCGGTGTTCTACGCCGTCAAGTGGCCGAACCACTTCCCGGAGACCTTCGGGTACCACGAGTACTTCCACGCCTGCACGGTGCTGGCCGCGATTTCGCACTACATCGCGATCTGGCTGGCCATGTACGCCTAGCCGCGGCTCAGGTGTCCTCGGTCCAGAATTGCTGAAGCCTCGCGATGGCCTCGGCTTTGGTCATGGCCGCGACCTCGGATTCGGTGAGACCGACCCGCGACAGCAGCATGTGCACCAGGTCGGCCGGGAGAGCTTCAGCCTGCGGTACGGGTACTCCGCGATCAGGCTTGACGCCGTCCTGCACGCACGACCAGAAGCACGGCTCATCGACGTCGAGCTGGTCGCGAAGGATGTGCTTCCAGATGCTCTTCCCGTAACCCGTCCGATCCACCGGATGCGAGACCCGGGTTCGCAGGATGCGGCCGTCCACGAGACCGAGTTCGTAGGTGACGTGATGCGTACCGGTCCGGCCGCGGGCATCGCGAACCCTGCGCCACTCCTCGACCTGACAGAACGACTCGTGATCCTTACGGGTGGGCTGTGGCCAATTCACCGCGCGGTACCCGCCAGCCAATCGCGTAATTGATCGTCGTCGCTCAGGCTGATCAGCTGAACCAGGCCCCAGTTGTCACGGTGATTCGGCGCGTCCAGCAACCGCACTTGCCAGTCCTCCGCGTACTCACGCAGCGCGTCGACCATCTCGGTCAGCGCCTCGTCGAAAGTGGCTCCGTCCGCGGCCACCGGCAGGCCGGGGATGAACACCGACCAGCCGCCGTCCTCGGCGACAACCTGGGCAGATGCCGGCAAGAGCGACGCGAGGAAGTACCGCAGACGCTCGACATCCACGACGGCGGCCTGAACCGAATCGCGCCGGACCGTGGCAACGCGACCCTTTTCCGCCGCATCCAGCAGATCCTTCAGATGCGCGCGAGCTTCGGTATAGCTGTCGTAGTGGAGAGCGGACACAGAGGCCTCCCGATCAAGTCGTGACCAGTCTGCCGAAGTACGTCACGTACGTCAAGTACGCGACGTACTCGACAGACACTCACGACCACGGTGACCTGGACGGACACACGCGTGTTCCCTCTGGCACAAGAAAGTGCCTTCTTCCGCGCCCCCGCCACCAGAGCCATGATCGCCACCATGGCCAAGAACCCAACGCCCCGCACCCTCGACGAAGCGGCCCTCAGCGACTTCCTCGCCGAGCACACCTTCGGCGCCCTCGCGACCCTCAAACGCGACGGCCGCCCACACCTCTCCACCGTCGTCTACACCTGGGACCCCGAGACCCGCGAGATCCGGATCAGCACGACCGAAGACCGCCTCAAGGTCAAGCAGCTCCGCAACAACCCCACCGCTTCGCTCTACGTCTCCAGCGCCGACCACTGGAAATTCGCGGTCGCGGAAGGAAAAGCGGAACTCTCCGAAGTCACGCGAACACCCGATGACGGCGACAGGCTCTACATCACCCTCAGGGCCGAGAAACTCTATGGAACAGCCCTCGACATCGCTTAACGTACGCACCTGGAAAAGGCCAGGTGAGGAGACACCCGATGTGGGAAAAGCGGATGGAGTGGCCGCTCAACGCCGCCGCCGTACTGTTCCTGGCCGCGTACGCCTGGCCGATCCTCCAGCCCTCGCTCGGGCAGACAGGCCGGGTCTGGTGCGAGGTCGTCACCTGGCTCTCCTGGGCGGTCTTCGCCCTGGACTACGGCGTCCGCCTCAAGCACGCGGAGGACAAACGGGCGTTCCTGAAGAGCAACGTCTTCGACCTGCTGATCATCGTGCTCCCGCTGATCCGGCAGCTGCGGCTGCTCCGGCTGGTCACGGTGCTCAACGTCCTCAACCGCAACGCCGGCCTGTCGCTGCGCGGCCGCGTCGTGGTCTACACGGTGGGCGCGACGGCGCTCATCGTGTTCTGTTCGGCGCTCGCCGTGCTCGACGCCGAACGGGCCACGCCGGACGCGCCGATCACCGATTTCCCGGACGCGGTGTGGTGGTCCATCACGACGATCACCACGGTCGGCTACGGCGACCGCTATCCCGTCAGCGGCGCCGGCCGCGTCGTCGCGGTCGGGCTGATGGTGGCCGGGATCGCCCTGCTCGGTGTCGTCACCGCGACGCTGGCGTCGTGGCTGATCCGCCGGGTGACCGAGGCCGACGAGAGCGCGCAGGCCGTCACCCGCGAGCATCTCGACGAGCTGACCCGCGAGGTCAAGGCGTTGCGGGCCGAGCTCGCCGAGCAGCGTGCCGGGCTCAGTCCTGAAGCATCGGAGCCGCTAGGTACTGCTCGGGGATAGCGAAGGCGTCCACGAGCGTCCGCGCGTGCGGGCGCAGGTCGGCGCACAACGCGTTCACCGCGGCGGTGACGGCCTTCGAGCGCCCGGAGGTCAGGCGCCCGTGTTCGAGGAACCAGCCGCGGTCCGCCTCGATGTTCGCGAGCGCGTAGAGGTCGCAGACCCGCTCCAACAGCTCACGTGCATCCGCGTCGGCGCAGCGCTCGATGGCGTTGATGAACGCTTCCAGCACCACCCGGTCGACATGCACGCGGCCGGCGCGCAGCACGTGGTCCTGCGCGTCGTTGAAGACGCCGAAGGGATCCGATGCGGCCTTACGCAGACGCTGCGCGACACCGCCGAGTACGTGCTCTTCGCGGTCTTCGAACAGCTTCAGGTGCCATTCGCGCGAGTACAGCACGTCGCTGTCGTCGGCGTCGGTGAGCCGCTCGACGACCTTGCGCGCGGACGTCCGTTCGATCACGGCCTCGACGAACTGCTCCGCCACGAACCGCGCGGTCGCGAGCGGGCTGAGATCCTCGAAATGGTCCTTGTAGCTGGTCAGCAGGCCTTTCGCGACCAGTTGCAGCAGAACGGTGTTGTCACCCTCGAAGGTGGTGAAGACGTCCGTGTCGGCCTTCAGCCCGGCGAGCAGGTTCTCCGACAGGTAGCCGGAACCGCCGCACGCCTCACGGGCGGTCTGGATGGTCGCCGTCGCGTGCCAGGTCGAGACGGCCTTGATCCCGGCCGCACGCGATTCCAGCTCTCGCTGTTCTTCCTCCGGGTCGTCCTCGGCGATGTCGTTGAGAGTCGCGACGAGCGCTTCCTGCGCGAAGTGCAGCGCGTACGACGTCGCCAGCGCGGGCAGCAGTTTCCGCTGGTGGGCGCGATAGTCGAGGATCACGACCTCGTCGCCGTCCGGCCGCGCGAACTGCCGCCGCCGCTCGCCGTACCGGACGGCCAGGGCCAGCGCGCGTTTCGTCGCGCTGCCGGCACTGCCCGCGACGCTGACCCGGCCGCGGATGAGCGTGCCGAGCATCGTGAAGAACCGGCGGCCGTCGCTTTCGATCGGGCTCGTGTACGTCCCGTCCTCGGCGACGTCACCGAACCGGTTGAGCAACGCTTCGCGCGGAACCCGCACCTGGGTGAACGTGAGCCGCCCGTTGTCGACGCCGTTGAGGCCCGCCTTGCGGCCGCAGTCCTCGATCTCGACGCCGCTCACGTTCTCGCCGCGGATCGGCACCAGGAACGCGTGCACGCCGCGCGATTCGCCACCGGTGATCAGCTGCGCGAACACGACCGCGAGTTCACCGTCGCGGGCGGCGTTGCCGATGTACTCCTTCGTCGCGCCCCGGTCCGGCGTGTGCACGACGAACTCGCGCGTGGCCGGGTCGTAGGTCGCGGTGGTGCGCAGGTGCTGGACGTCCGAGCCGTGGCCGTGCTCGGTCATCGCGAAGCAGCCCAGGAGGTCCAGGTCCTTGATCTCGCGCAGGTAGCGCTCGTGATGGCGTTCGGTGCCGAGCAGCTGCACAGCGCCGCCGAACAGACCCCATTGGACACCGGCCTTGACCATCAGCGAGAGGTCGCCGAACCCCAGCATCTCGAACGACATCACCGACCCGCCGACATCGCCGCCACCGCCGTGCGCCGGGTCGAAGCCGAGCCCCGGGCGGTCGGTGCGCGCGAGCAGGCGCAGCCATTCGAGGACCTGGGCGCGGTGTGCTTCGACGTCGAGGTCGACGGGGTCCTTGAAGTCTTCCGCCGCCATCTGCGCGCGCACCGCCCGGCGTAGCCCGGCCCACCGTCCATCGAGGACGGTGGTCAGCGCGTCCGGGTCGATCTTCGCGGGAAGTCCTGGTGTGTCCACGATTCCTCCGATGCGGTGCGGTCTGTGCTCAGCCTGCCGCACCGCATCGGGGAGCGCAGGACTTCCCTAAACCGGCTCGCCGTTGACAGTCGTGTTCTCGAACCTCAGGTCGTCGATGTTCTTCAGGACGTTTTCCCTGGTCGCGACGCCGTCGAAGCGGCAATCACGCACCCGCAGGCCCCGAACGTGTGAGTTGGGCAACCCGCGGACGTCGAACGCCGCCCGGCCGCATTTCGTGCTCGCCGAGTCGCTGATGGTGAACGGCCCGAACCGGGGGACGTCCGTGCCGGTCTGGCCGTTGTAGTCCGGCAGGACGTACACGATCGAGCGGGCGAACGTGCCGGAGACGCTGTCGAGGTTGACGTTCTCGGTGTACCCGCCGCGCAAGGTGTTCGACTTGACGTACAGCGCGTATTTCGTCTCGCCGGTGACGGTGAGGTTGTACGCGTAGACGTCGCTGATGCCGCCGGTCTGCTCACTGCCGCAGGTGATCGCGCCCCAGTTGCCGTCCATCACGCAGTTCGCGACGACGATGTTCCGGCAGGGCACGCCGATCCGGCGGCCGTCGGCGTCCCGGCCCGCTTTGAGCGCGATGTTGTCGTCGTGCGCGCCGAGATGGGAGTTCACGATCACGACGTGGTCGCAGGACTCGGGGTCGCAGGCGTCGGTGTTGGAGTGGGCGGTGCTCGCGTCCGTGCGGACTCCGTCGATCGTGACGTTCCGGCACAGCGTGGGGTGCAGTTGCCAGAACACCGGGTTCTTCAGCGCCACGCCCTGGATGAGCACGGTGTCGCACGAATACGGCTCGACGAACGTCGATCGCATGGCGTGCCCGGAGCCGGGAATGATCCGCTTCTCGGGCGGGATTCCCTTGGCCACCAGCGATTCCAGGTACTCGCGGTCCTTGCCCTTGTTCCAGGAAGCCGTATCGGCCGCGTCGAGCGTGCCCGGCCCGGTCACCGCGATGTTGGATTCCTGGTACGCGTAGATCATCGGCGACCGGTTGACGCATTCGATGCCCTCGTAGCGGGTGAGCACGTTCGGGAACTTCGAGGCGTCGGAACCGAATTTGAGCACCGCGCCCGCGGTGAGATGCAGGTCCACGTCGCTCTTGAGGTACACCGCACCGGTGACGAAGGTGCCCTTCGGCACGACGACATGCCCGCCGCCCCGCGCGTTGGCCGTCTCGATCGCTTTCTTGATCGCGGCCGTGTTGTCGGTCTTCCCGTCGCCCTTGGCACCGAAATCGAGGACGGAGAACGTCCGGTCCGGGAAGACCGGACGTTTCGTCCGCGCGACGATGTCGTCGGCCTCGGGCCAGGGAAGTTTCAGGGCCGGGGCCGCCGAGGCGGTGGACGCGAGCAAGGGGCTCGCGGCCACCACTAGACCGCCCTTGATCAGCCAACGCCGGGAGAATCTGCCGTCCATGACGCCTTCTTTCGCAAGAGGACTTCGGTGAAGACGGCGGAATCCCGACTCTAGGGGCGGACCCCGGCTTCAGGAAAGGTCCGGTCCCTGTGAGCGGAGATCGTCGACCTTGGTCATCGCCTCCCGGAGCTCGGCGAGCCAGCTGTCCGCGTGCTCCCCGACCAGCCGGACCGCCCAGGCCAGCGCCTCCGACCGCGAACGGGCGACTCCGGCGTCGACGAGGGTGTCGAGGACCAGGCGCTCGGGCTGCCGCAGCCTGGTCATGACCGGCGCCGAGTGCGTGGTGAACAGGTGCCTCGTGCCGCCGAGGCTCGCGCCCCAGGCGACCTTGCGCTGATACCGGTGCTCGGCCTGGCGCGCGATCTCGATCCGCTCGTCGCGGGTCTCCTCTCGGAACCGGCTGATCCGGCCGTCCTCGGCCGCCGCACGAGCGGCGTCGTCGGCGTATGCGCCACTGAGCGGCTGGAGCTCGCCGACGATGACGATCTCTTCGCGATCCACCGTGACCACGGGGTCCCCGGTGAACCAGCCCTCCGGGAGCCGTCCGCCGAACCACGCCGCCGCGTCGTCCGCCGAAGGGATCTCCGCCTGCTGCCAGCCGCCCTTGCCCTTCCAGCCACCGCGTCCCATATGTCTCGCCGTCCTGAAGTAGGTGTGCATGCTCGCCTCCGCGATTACATGATTACAACGCTACCGACGCTACGCGCGCAACGGCCGACATTCAGCCGTGTTCTCCCCCGGCGAAACCCGAGGCAACCTGATGACCTGCGCGAACGTGTCTCCTTCGGCAGCACCTGGGGAAAGGGGCACAACATGCTGAAGAAGGCCATGATCGGCGCTCTTGTATTCGGAGCGGCTCAACTGGCGGTGATCGCGCCCGCCTCGGCGGCCACCGATCCGTCGTGGGGCCTCGCGCCGAGCGAGGTCGAACCCGGCGGCCAGATCTACGCCGAGACCAGGGCCGCGGCGGGCGGCTGCACCCCGAAGGGCCCGGTGACCTCGCCGGGTCTGGCCGAGCCGGTCACGTGGACCATCGGCGGGAACTTCGGGAAGTACGGCGGCTACGGGCGCGCGGTGAAGACGCCGGGCAAGTACGTCGCGACCCTCACCTGCACCGACGGACGCGAGTCGACCCGGCCGTTCACGGTGATCGGTGTCCCGCCGGCCACCACCACGAAACCGGGCAAGCCGACCACCTCGACGAAGCCGCCGAAGTCCACGACGGCCAAGCCGAAGCCACAGGTCGCGGTGAAGCCGGTCGGAGCACCGCAGACCGGCGGCGGCGCCTTCGGCCCTATGGCGTGGGACTGGTGAGCTGAGCGCGCAGGTCCGCCGCGGTGGTGACCGGCCGCTCGCACACGTACCCACGGCACACGTACGCGGCAGCGCCGCCCTCGACCAGCGGGCGGTCGGCGAGCAGCGGCACGCCCTCGGCGTCGGGAGTCCCGCTCACGACGACCGCACCGTCCGGCAGCGACGCGACGGCCGCGGCCAGCAGGTCCGCGCGCGAGGCGGCGTCCGGCCCGACGACGGCCACCTGGACCGGGCCGGCAGCGGCGGCTTCGGCGACCGTGAGCCAGTGCCCGGCGAACCGCGGCGCGTGGGCGGCGAGCCGTCCCGCCCGCGCCAGCGCCTGCTCGGCCGCCTCGCGGTAGCGGCCCACCTGATCGTGCCCGGCCAGCACGGACGCGGTCAGCAACGCGTTCGCCAGCGCCGAAGCCCCCGACGGGCTCGCGTTGTCGGTCGGGTCGGAGGGCCGCTGCACCAGGACTTCGGCGTCATCGGCCGTGTCGTAATAGGCGCCCGGCGAGTCCGGGATGCCGAAATGGGCCAACGCGAGGTCCAGCAGGGTGATCGCGTCGGCGAGCCACCGCGGCTCCCCGGTCGCCTGGTGGAGTTCGAGGAGCCCTTCGGCGAGGCATGAGTAGTCCTCCAGCACCCCGGCCGTCGTGCCGACGACGCCGTCGCGTGAGGTCCGGCGCAGCCGTCCGTCCACGAAATGGGTGTCCATCAGGAAAGCCGCGGCACGAGCGGCCGCATTGATCCACTTTGGATGATCAAGCCGCGAGCCCGCCTTGGCGAGCGCGCCGATCGCGAGCCCGTTCCAGGCCGCGATGACCTTGTCGTCACGGGCGGGCTGGGGGCGTCCGTCACGTGTGACCAGAAGGGCACGGCGGACTCGCTCGTAACGCGTTTCGTCCTCTGGGTGCGGCTCACGCAGCCGCAGAGTCGACGCGCCGTGCTCGAAGTTGCCCCGCTCGGTCACCTGGAACAGCTCGGCCGCCCAAGCGCCGTCTTCCTCGCCGAGCACTTCGACGAGCTGCGCGGGAGTCCAGACATAGGTGAGACCTTCGACGCCGTCAGTGTCCGCGTCGAGCGAAGCGGCGAAGCCACCTTCGGCCGTGCCGAGATCGCGAAGGAGGAATTCCGCGGTCTCCTCGACCGTCCGCCGCGCGTAATCGAAGCCGGTCGCGCCGTGGAACTGGGCGTAGAAACGCAGGAGCAGGCCGTTGTCGTACAACATCTTCTCGAAATGCGGCACTTCCCACCGCGCGTCGACCGAGTAGCGCGCGAAACCACCGGCGAGCTGGTCGTTGAGCCCGCCGAGCGCCATCGCTTCGGCGGTGTGCCCGACCGAAGAGAGATCCGATCCGGTGCGCTCGTGGTGACGGAGCAGGAAGTTCAACGCCATCGTCGGCGGGAACTTCGGCGCTCCCCCGAATCCGCCGCTCTCGGCGTCGTACTCCTTGCCCAGCGACGCGACCGCGGCTTCCAGCGCGGCACCATCCACAACGGACTCGGGCAGCGGCCCGCTCTTCTCCGTGAGGTGCGCGATGATCTGCCGAGCGCCGGAACGCAGCTCGTCCGGACGCTCACCCCAGGCCTCGGCGACCGCGACGAGCAGCTGCGAGAACGACGGCATCCCCGGCCGCGGCGACGGCGGGTAGTAAGTGCCGCAATGGAACGGCTCGCCCTCCGGCGTGAGGAAACACGTCATCGGCCAGCCGCCCTGACCGGTCATCGCCTGCGTGGCCGCCATGTACACCGAGTCGATGTCCGGGCGCTCCTCGCGGTCCACCTTGATGTTGACGAAGTTCGCGTTCATCAGCGTCGCGGTGGCTTCGTCCTCGAAGGACTCGTGCGCCATGACGTGGCACCAGTGGCAGGCCGCGTAGCCGACCGAAAGCAGGATCGGCACGTTCCGCCGTTTCGCCTCGGCCAGCGCCTCCTCGCCCCAGGGCCACCAGTCCACCGGGTTCTCGGCGTGCTGCAGCAGGTACGGACTGGTCGCGGCCTTCAGGCGGTTCGACATGACACCAGGGTCGCACGCGGAAAAGCGGGCGCGCGGAACGCCCGTCTGCGCGACACTGAGCCGGTGTTGCTGACCATGACGACCACCCGGACACCCGCCACCGACCTGGGCTTTCTCCTGCACAAACATCCGGAGAAGGCGCAGTCGTTCACGCTCTCGGCCGGGACGGCGCACGTCTTCTACCCCGAGGCGGCCGACGAACGCTGCACCGTCGCGCTGCTGGTCGAGATCGACCCTGTCGACCTCGTGCGCGGCGGCGGGACGTCGTTGACCCAGTACGTCAACGACCGGCCGTACGCCGGGGGTTCGTATCTGGCGGTGGCGCTGCGGGCGGCCTTCACCACTGCGCTGGCTGGGCGGTGCACGAACCGGCCGGAGCTGGTCGACGAGCGGTTCCCGCTGGAGATCCATGTCCCGTCGTTGACCGCGCGCGGCGGCGCCGAAGTCGTCCACAAGCTGTTCGAACCCCTGGGCTGGCAGGTCGAAGCGAAGACGATCCCGCTCGACCCCGAATTCCCGCAGTGGGGCGATTCCCGTTACGTCGATCTCCGGTTGACCGGGAGCCAGCGCGTCGTCGACGCGTTGCGGCACCTCTACGTCCTGCTGCCCGCTCTCGACGGCGACAAGCACTACTGGATCGGCCAGGACGAAGCCGACAAGTTGCTGCGGGTCGGCGAGGGCTGGCTCGCCGGGCATCCGGAACGGGACCTGATCACCAACCGGTACCTCGAACGGCGTCGCCCGATCGTGTCGTACGCGCTCGCGCAGCTGGCCGAAGCGGACGACGTCCCCGCCGAGAGCGAAGCCCGCGTCACCGAACTGCCGGACCGACCCGAACCGCTGGCCGTGCAACGCCACGGGAGCGTGCTCGCGGCGCTCCGGGCGGCGGGCGCGCGGCGCGTGCTCGACCTCGGCTGCGGTGCCGGCGCGCTGCTGCGCGTGCTCCAGAAGGAGCCGTCGTTCACGGAAATCGTCGGTGTCGACGTGTCCGCGAGCGCGCTAGACATCGCGGACAAGCGACTGAGGGACAAGACGCGGATCACCCTGAAGCAGTCCGCGCTGACCTACGCGGATCCGTCGCTGGCCGGGTACGACGCGGCCGTGCTGATGGAGGTGATCGAGCACGTCGACGAGGAGCGCCTGCCCGCGCTGGAGCACGCCGTGTTCGGTGTCGCCGCGCCGCGGACCGTGCTCGTCACGACGCCGAACGCCGAGTACAACCGGCACTTCGAATTCCTCGAAGAGGGCCGGTTCCGACACGCCGACCATCGTTTCGAATGGACACGCGAGCAGTTCCGCTCGTGGGCCGAAGGCGTCGCGTCCCGGCGCGGCTACGACGTCCGCCATCTGCCCGTGGGACAGGAGTCCCAGGAATCAGGACCGCCGACCCAAATGGCGGTCTTCACGTCTCGAAAGGAGGCCGTGGCATGAAACTGACCATTCCCGACATGTCCCTCGTCGTGCTCGTCGGGGCCTCCGGCTCCGGCAAGTCGACCTTCGCGCGGACGCATTTCGCACCGACGCAGGTGCTGTCCAGCGACTACTTCCGCGGCCTGGTCGCCGACGACGAGAACGACCAGAGCGCCTCGGCCGCCGCTTTCGACGTGCTCCACTACGTCGCGGCGAAGCGGCTCGAAGCGGGCCGGATCACGGTGATCGACGCGACGAACGTCCAACGCGCTTCCCGCGCGAGCCTGCTGAAGCTCGCGAAGGAGTACGACGTCCTGCCGACGGCGATCGTGCTGGACCTGCCGGTGAAGGTCTGCCACGAGCGCAACGAGTCCCGGCCGGACCGTGGCTTCGGCGAGCACGTCGTCCGCCGTCAGCGCGGCGAACTGCACCGCTCGCTGAAGTCGTTGGAGCGCGAGGGTTTCCATCGCGTGCACGTGTTACGCAGCGTTGCCGAAGTCGCCGAAGCGGAGATCGTCGTCGAGCCGCTGCGCAACGATCTCCGCGAGCTGACCGGACCGTTCGACGTCATCGGCGACGTCCATGGCTGCCGCGAAGAACTGGAGGAACTGCTCACCGATCTGGGGTACGCCGACGGTGTGCATCCCGAGGGTCGCACCGCGGTGTTCGTCGGCGACCTCGTCGACCGCGGCCCCGACACGCCGGGCGTGCTGCGCCGCGTGATGGGGATGGCCGAGGCGGGCAGCGCGCTGGTCGTCTGCGGGAACCACGAGCAGAAGCTGGTCCGCGCGCTGAACGGGCGCAACGTCAAGGTGACGCACGGCCTCGCGGAGTCGCTGGAGCAGCTTTCCGCGCAGGACGAGGACTTCCGCGCGAAGGCGCACGCCTTCTGCGAAGGACTCATCGCGCACTACGTTCTCGACGACGGCAAGCTCGTCGTCGCGCACGCCGGGCTGCCCGAGAAGTTCCACGGGCGCGCGTCCGGCCGGGTGCGGAGCACCGCTCTCTACGGCGACACCACCGGCGAGACCGACGAGTACGGCCTGCCGGTGCGGCTGCCGTGGGCGCGCGACTACCGCGGTACCGCGATGGTCCTCTATGGACACACACCGACGCTGGAACCGGAGTGGATCAACGGGACCATGTGTCTCGACACGGGCTGTGTCTTCGGCGGCAAGCTGACCGCTTTGCGTTACCCCGAACGGGAAGTCGTCTCGGTGAAGGCGAAGAAGGTCTGGTACGAGCCGTCACGCCCGCTCGAACCGGAGCGGCCGCTGGGCGGACGTGAGCCCGCGGTACTGGAACTGGGCGACGTCACCGGGAAGCGGATCGTCCAGACCCACCACCACGGCAGGGTCGGGGTCTCCGCCGAGCAGTCGGCGGCCGCGCTCGAGGTGATGAGCCGCTTCGCCGTCGATCCGCGCTGGCTGCCGTACCTGCCGCCGACCATGGCGCCGTGTTCGACATCCGCCTTGGACGACTACCTCGAACACCCCGAGGAGGCGTTCGCAGAGTTCCGCGCGGCGGGGGTCGATCACGTGGTGTGCGAAGAGAAGCACATGGGTTCGCGTGCCGTCGTGCTCGTTTGCCGTGACGACGACGTGGCGCCCGCGCGATTCGGGATCCAGGGGTCCGGCGCGGTGTACACCCGCACCGGGCGGCCGTTCTTCACTCCGGAGCAGAACGCTCAACTGCTCGACGGGGTGCGGGAAGCCGCGTCAGGACTGTTCGGGGAACTGGACACGGGCTGGCTGCTGCTCGACGCGGAGTTGCTGCCGTGGAGCGCGAAAGCGGGGTCGCTGATCTCGGGTCAGTACGCCGCCGTGGGCGCGGCTGCCCAGGCGGTGCTGCCCGCCGCCGTCGCTTCACTCGACGCTGCCGCCACTCGCGGAATCGAGGTGTCGGAGCTCCTGGCGCGGACGCGGATCCGCGAGTCCACTGTGGACGCGTATCGGCAGGCCTACCGGCGCTACTGCTGGCCGACCGACGGACTCGACGGCGTCCGGCTGGCGCCGTTCCAGATCCTGGCGTCGGAGGGACACGCGTACCACGACCGCCCGCACGAGTGGCATCTCTCGCAGCTGGACCGGCTCACCGGCGACCTGTTCACCCGCACGCGGACCCTGTCGGTCGACACCACCGACCCGGCGTCGGTGGCACGCGGCGTCGAATGGTGGCTGGACCTGACCGGCGCGGGCGGCGAGGGCATGGTCGTCAAACCGGCGGCGAACCTGACGCGCGGCACGCGCGGACTGACGCAGCCGGGAGTGAAGGTGCGCGGGCGGGAGTACCTGCGGATCATCTACGGGCCGGACTACACGCTGCCGGAGAACCTCGAGCGGCTGCGCAAGCGCGGACTGCACCGGAAGCGGGCGCTGGCGTTGCGCGAGTACGCGCTGGGACTGGAGGCACTGGAGCGGCTGGCGCGCGGGGAACCGCTGTGGCGGGTGCACGAGTGCGTGTTCGCGGTGCTGGCGCTGGAGTCGGATCCGGTCGACCCGCGCCTCTGAGCCGCTTCAGAAACGCTATGAAAGGTCCTTTCCTTGCGAAATTTGCAAGGAAAGGACCTTTCATAGCGCTCAGTCGGACTTGGTAACCGGTTTCTCCGTCTTCGCGACGGGCTCCTCGGGAGTCTCCTCAGCGGGCGCCTCCGAAGAAGAAGCGGCGGCGGGTTCGTCGAAGCTCTCCGGAAGCCGCTTCAGGTGCTTGGTCATCGACCGCACCAGCAGCGCGACGGCGATCAAGAACAGGATCAGGATCAGGAAACCCACCGGCGACGACTTGCCGAAGTCCTCACCTTGGCCGCCGTTGTCGCCGTTGCCCGGCTGCTGCGCCAGGAACTGCGACGCCGCCGTCACGGGAACGACGGCGAACGCCGGCACCACGAAACTCATTTAGCCCTCCTTCAAACCGGCGAACAGATCGTCCTCCGGCAGGGTGCTGTCCACCAGTGAGCGGACCAGCTCGTACTCCTCGGTCGGCCAGACCTCGCGCTGCAGGTCGCGCGGGACGGCGAACCAGCGGCTGTCCGGGTCGATCTGGGTGGCGTGCGCCTTGAGGGCCTCGTCACGCTGCTCGAAGTAGTCGCCGCACTCGACGCGGGTGGTCACCCGGTCCATGACGTCGGCCTTCTCCGGGTCCCACGACTTGAGCCACTCCTCGTACGGCGACTCCAGGCCGCGCGCGAGCAGGCCCTCGTGGAACACGGTCATCCTGGCGCGCGAGAACCCGTGCACGTAGTACAGCTTCATCGGCTGCCACGGCTCGCCCGCGTCCGGGTAGCGCTCCGCCTCGCCCGCGGCGTCGAAGGCCGCGACAGAGATCTCGTGCGTGCGGATGTGGTCGGGGTGCGGGTACCCGCCGTTCTCGTCGTAGGTGACGATCACGTGCGGGCGGAATTCGCGGATGACCTTCACCAGAGCACCGGTGGACTCTTCGAGTGGGATGACCGCGAACGAGCCTTCCGGGACCGGGGGCAGCGGGTCGCCCTCGGGCAGGCCCGAGTCGATGAACCCGAGCCAGGCGTGACTCACGCCGAGGATCTTGGCCGCGCGGGCCATCTCTTCCCGGCGGATCTCGGTCATGTTGCTCAGTACTTCGGGACGGTCCATGGCCGGGTTCAGCACGCTGCCCGCTTCGCCGCCGGTACAGGTCACGACCATGACGTCGTGCCCTTCGGCGGCGTACTTGGCCATGGTGGCGGCGCCCTTGCTCGACTCGTCGTCGGGGTGCGCGTGCACCGCCATCAGGCGGAGGCGTGACTTCGGCGGTTCCTTGGCTAGCACCATGCTCCGAACGTCCCCTTCTCGTTCTCTATTCCCCTGCGACCCTGCCTGACGGCCCGCCCGGCCGGGCGCGGATACTCGAGGGGAACCACTCGCATACGACCCCATTGTCCCTGCGAGCACGACGACACCAACCGGGAGGCCCGGGTTGAGCACGGGACAGGATGCTCCCACCGCGGAAAGCACCCGGACGGACCTGCCCGAGGGCCGGTACGGCAAGACCCGCGCCGCGAAGCCGGCCCGCTGGCGGCGCCTGGTGTTCGGAGTGATCGCACTGCTGGTCAGCGGCGGTATCGCGTACGCCATGTTCCTGAACTTCGGCAGCGCGCCCATCGACGGCGAACGCGTCTCATTCGACGAGAAGCCGGGCGACGCGATGGAGATCACGATCAACGTGACCAGGGACGATGTGAACCGTCCCGGGGTGTGTGTCGTCCGGGTCCGTGACAAAGCCGGTGCGGAAAGCGGCCGCAAAGAGGTCCTGATTCAGCCTGGTTCGAAGAACAGCAGGGTGACTACCACCATCAAGAGCATCGGAAAGCCGGTCACGGCTGATATCTTCGGATGCTCATACGACGTACCACGGTACCTGTCAAGGCCATAGCGGCCAACGGGGTGAAACGGGCGCCCAACGCCGAGGCGCGACCGAATTCCACCGGCGGCGATGCCTCGCGCCGTGTTACTCTGATCTACCGGCACGGCCCAAGACGGGCCGTGTTTTTCCTTTTATCTCACCCAGGTCGGCACGCCATGCCGAACCTGGCGGCCGGCTTGTACACCCAAGCCTGGCAGGCCCCTACGAGGAGATGGTGACCGTGAGCGACACAAAGGTGACCTGGCTGACCCAGGATGCCTACGACAGGCTCAAGCAGGAACTCGACCACTACATCGAGCTCCGCCCGGTCATCGCTGCGAAGATCAACGACAGCCGGGAAGAGGGCGACCTCAAGGAGAACGGCGGCTACCACGCCGCCCGCGAAGAGCAGGGCCAGCACGAGGCCCGCATCCGCCACCTCCAGGAGCTTCTCCGCGGGGCCAAGGTGGGCGAGCCGCCCGCCAACGACGGCAGCGCGGGACCGGGCAAGGTCCTCACCGTGCGCTACGACGGTGACGACGAGGACGAGAACTTCCTCTTGGCGACCCGCGAAGAGGGCACCGAGGGCGGCCTGGACGTCTACTCGCCGGAGTCCCCGCTCGGCAAGGCGCTGCTCGGCGCCAAAGAGGGCGAGACCCGCGAGTACGAGCTGCCCAACGGCAGCATCCAGAAGGTGACGCTCGTCAAGGCCGTGCCGTACACCGACAAATGAGCCTCCGCGCGCCCGGCCAGACAGCCCGATATGGCCGGGCGCGCATATGAGCCGTTAGCGTGACCCTCCGGAGAAATCTGGAGGGAAACGATGAGCGAGCTACCGATCTGCGTCGCCTGCGGCATGCAGTACGCGGAATCCCGGTCCGACTGCCCGGTCTGCGAGGACGAACGTCAGTACGTCCCGCGAGCCGGACAGCAGTGGACCGATTTGAACACCATTCGCGCGAGCGGGACGTACGCGGCGCGCATCGAGGAGCAGGGGCCCGGCCTCGTCGGCGTCGGGTCCACCCCCAACTTCGCCATCGGCGAGCGGGCGCTGCTGGTCAAGGCCGAATCCGGCAACTTCCTGTGGGACTGCGCGGGCTTCATCGACGACGACCTGGTCGCCCAGGTCCGCGAACTCGGCGGGATCACCGGCATCGCGATCAGCCACCCGCACTACTACACCACCATGGTCGAGTGGGCCCACGCCTTCGACGCGCCCATCTACCTGCACGAGGGCGACCAGCAGTGGATCGGCAGGCCGGATCCGGCGATCAAGCTGTGGAGCGGCGCGACCCTCGACGTCGCCCCCGACCTGCGGCTGATCAACCTCGGCGTGCATTTCACCGGCGGGACCGTGCTGCACTGGCCGGGCGGTGAAAACGGCCGCGGCGCGGTGCTCTCGGGCGACATCCTGCAGGTCGTCCCGGACAGGCGCTTCGTCGGCATGATGTACAGCTACCCGAACCTGATCCCGGAGCGCCCGGAGATCGTCCGCCGCGCGGCCGAGATGCTCGAACCGTACGAGTTCGAGGCGATCTACGGCGCCTGGTGGGACGCGATCATCCGCACCGACGGGCACGAGGCCGTCCAGCGGTCGGCGAAGCGGTACCTGACCCAGGTCAGCTAGCTTCGCGCCAGTCGTTCGAGCAGCGGCCGTACGCGCGGCGGTACCGGCGTCGACAACGCGATCGACGTCGACGTCCGCCGCACGTACGGCGCGCCGACCACCTCGTCGACCACCCGCTGCAGGTCGTCGTTGTTGCGCGCCACCATGCGCACGAAGAGGTCGCCCTGACCGGTCGTCGCGTAGACCTCGCACACCTCGTCGATCGCGGACAGCGCCTCCGCGACCTCGGCCCGGCGGCCCTGCGCGATCTCCAGGACCGCGAACGCGGTCAGGCCGTATCCCATCGCCGCGAGGTCGAGTTCGGGCGGGAAACCGCCGAGGATCCCGCGTTCGGTCAGCCGGTCCAGCCGGGCCTGCACGGTGCCCCGCGCGACCCCGAGACGGCGGGCGCATTCGAGCACGCCGAGCCGGGGTGAGTCGGTGAGCAACAGCAGCAGCCGCGCGTCCAGCTCGTCGAGTACTTCCGACATCGTGCCTACTTCCTGCGCAGGTTGTCCACTATGACTGCGCCACCTGCCGCTCGACTGGGCATAGTGCGCAGCAAAATCTTTGACCATTGCACATTTTGTCACGCCCTCGGATGCTTCAGGGCATGACGCACACAGTGGAACCCCAGGGTGCTCTTGACGACGTGAGCTACGACCAGCTGCGTCAGCTCGTCGGCCTCGTCGACCACGACTCTTCGACCGACCCCTTCCCGGTGAAGTCGATGGACGCGGTGGTGTTCATCGCGGGCAACGCCACGCAGACCGCGTGGTTCTACCAGGTCGCGTTCGGCATGCAGCTCGTCGCGTACTCCGGCCCCGAGACCGGGAACTTCGAGCGCAAGTCCTTCGTGCTGAAGTCCGGCTCGGCGCGCTTCGTGATCACCGGCGGCGTCAAGCCCGACTCCTCGCTGCTCGACCACCACCGCCGCCACGGCGACGGCGTCATCGACCTCGCGCTCGAGGTCGCCGACGTCGACCGGTGCATCGAGCACGCCCGCTCGCAGGGCGCCACCGTCCTCGAGGAGCCGCACGACGTCTCCGATGAACACGGCACCGTGCGCGTCGCGGCGATCGCGACCTACGGCGAGACCCGCCACACGCTGGTCGACCGGTCGAAGTACAAGGGCGTCTACCTGCCCGGCTACGAGCCGCGCGAGAGCAAGATCGTCCGTCCCGAGGGCGCGCCGAAGCGGCTGTTCCAGGCCGTCGACCACTGCGTCGGCAACGTCGAACTCGGCAAGATGGACTACTGGGTCGACTGGTACCACCGCGTCATGGGCTTCGTGAACATGGCGGAGTTCGTCGGCGACGACATCGCGACCGAGTACTCGGCGCTGATGAGCAAGGTGGTCTCCAACGGCAACCACCGCGTCAAGTTCCCGCTCAACGAGCCGGCGATCGCGAAGAAGAAGTCGCAGATCGACGAGTACCTCGAGTTCTACGGCGGCGCGGGCTGCCAGCACATCGCGCTGGCCACCAACGACATCGTCGCGACGGTGAAGGCGATGCGCGCGGCGGGCGTCGAGTTCCTCGACACCCCGGACTCCTACTACGACGACCCGGCGCTGCGCGCGCGGATCGGCGAGGTCCGGGTGCCGATCGAGAAGCTCAAGGAGCACCGCATCCTGGTCGACCGCGACGAGGACGGCTACCTGCTGCAGATCTTCACCAAGCCGATCGGCGACCGCCCGACGGTGTTCTACGAGCTCATCGAGCGGCACGGTTCGCTCGGCTTCGGCAAGGGCAACTTCAAGGCCCTGTTCCAGGCCATCGAGCGTGAGCAGGAGCGTCGCGGCAATCTCTGACCGCGAGGCGTTCGTCAGCGCGGCGCCGCGCTGACCTCTGACCCCGGCAGTTCGCAGGGCGTGAAAGGGCTCTTCATCGCACTTCGTGCGGTGAGGGGCCCTTTCGCTGCGTGATGGGGCCGACTTTGTCGGTCCGGGGTGGTACACCGGACGGGAACTAAACTTCGAACACACCGGAACCGGGGGCACCTCCGGACCGTCAGTGTGAAGACGTCAGCATGCAGCTTGTGGAAGGGTCCCGATGCCGGACAACGTCGACGCCAGCGAACGCATGGTGGACAACTGGACGAAGCAGATCCAGGAGACCGCCGCGCGCTATCAGGCGATGGCCGCCCGCATGCAGGGGCAGACCGTGACAGAGCGGTCGAAGGACAACACCATCGAAGTGACGGTCGATTCGAAGGGCCTGCTCAAGAACCTGGTCATCTCCGAGGCCGTGAGCGGCAAGCGGATGGCCGAGGTCTCGGCGCAGGTCATGAGGCTCGTGCAGCTCGCGCAGTCACGGATCCCCGAGCTGCTGCAGCAGGCGATGGCCGAGACCGTCGGCACGACCGACGAGACGGCGAACCGGGTGATCACGGAAGCGCAGAGCACCTTCCCGGAGGCGCCTCCCGAGGAGGATCTCGCCCCGCCGGAGCCCGAGCGGCACCACCGCTTCGGCCCGGACGAGGAAGAGCCTCCGCGGGCCACTCCGCCCCAGGCCACTCCGCCGCAGCCGAAGCCGGTCCCGCGCCGCCGCCGCACGCAGGACGACGATGACGACGACTTCGGCGGCAACATTCTTTCCTAGAACGTTCATCCGGCCTGGTAGAGGGGAGAAACCATGGCAGGCAAGGGTTACGAGCTCGGTGCCGACCTCGACGCGCACTCCAAGCAGATCGACGGCATCGCCGACGGGCTGCGCGGTGCGGTCGACGCCGCGCAGCAGGTGAGCATGCCGACCGACGCGTACGGCATCATCTGCCAGCCGTTCCGGATGATGCTCGACCCGGTCGAGGAGTTCGGCATCAACGCGCTGAACAAGGCCGTCGAAGCAGCGACGGCGGTGGCGAACAACGTGCGTTCGGCGTCCAACGCCTACCGGACGCAGGACGAGAACTTCGCCGCCGAGTTCAAGAAGGCGCAGGTGCCTGACTGATGCCCGAGGGAAACCCGCTCGTCGCGAAAGCGCCGACGGATGGCGACGGCCCGGGACCGCTGACGGCCGGGAACAGCGATTACGGCTACGGGGCGGGCATCGGCGTCGCCGAGTCGGCCATGGACGCCTTCAACGGCATCTCGAACGGCGACTGGATCGGCGGCGGGCTCGGTGTACTGAGCCTCGCGGGCGAGATCGCCAGCACCGCGATCGACCCGTTCGGCTACCTGATGTCGTCGGTGGCGTCGTTCCTGATGGAACACATGCAGCCGCTGAAGGACATGCTGGACGCCGTCGCGGGCGACCCGCCGGTCATCCAGTCGTACTCCGAGACCTGGGGCAACGTCGCCAAGAAATTGGAAGACACCCAGGTCGAGTTCTCGAACGCGGTCAAGAACGGCACCACCGGCTGGTCCGGTGACGCGGCCGACCAGTACCGCAAGCAGGCCGCGGAGCAGGCGGAAGCGATCAGCGGAGCGGCCACGGTCGCCGGTGCGATCAGCACCGTGGTGATGATCTTCGGCGAGATCGTCTCGTTCGTCCGCGAATTCATCCGCCAGCTGATCGCGGACGCGGTCGGCAAGCTCATCTCCTGGGTCATGGAGACGGTGTTCTCCCTCGGCTTCGGCACGCCCGTGGTGGTCGCGCAGGCCGTCACCGCGATCGCCGAGTGGGCCGCGAGGATCGCCGACAAGCTCAAGGAACTCTGCGACGCGATGCGGCGGGTCTCGCCGCTGCTGGGCAAGCTGGCCGACGTCTTCGAGAAGATCATCAAGATCTTCGGCAAGATCGCGGGCAAGGTCACCGGCCTGGACGTGATCAACACCAGGAACATCAAGCCGGGCGGCTTCGTCCAGCGCGGCGGCCGCGGTGGGTCCGGCGGGCCCGACGGTGGTGGCAGCGGATCCGGTTCCGGGGACGGCCCCGACGGCGACGGTTCCGGCAGCGGCTCCGGCGACGGTTCGAACGGTTCGAACGGTTCGGGCGACGGTTCCAACGGCTCGAACGGCTCCGATGGCGACTCGGGTGGCTCCGGCGGTTCCGGTGACGGCTCCGGCGATTCCGGTTCGAACGGCCCCGACGGCGATTCCGGCGGATCGCGCCAAGGCGATTCCGGCGGCGACTCCCCGTCGAGCGCCACCCGCAGCGGGGATGGCGGCTCACCGTCCACAAGAGACGGCGGCGGCTCGCCTTCTCGTTCGGACGGTGGATCTCCCGGTCGCGCGGGCGACGGCGACGGACCGTCCACTTCGGACGGAAACCTCGGCAACGCGCCGGACGGCGGTGGCGGCTCCCCCAGTGCCGCCCGGTCCGACGGTGGCTCTCCCGGCGATTCCGGCACCCCGAACCGCGCGCCCGACGGCGGCTCGCCGAGCCCGAACCGCGCGGACAACGGCGGCTCGCCCAGCCACACCCCCGACGGGGGCTCTCCCGCTCCGGCGCCCCACACGCGCGCCGACACCGGTGGCTCCCCGAACCACGCACCCGACAGTGGCTCCCCGGCACCGCATACGCGGACGGACAGCGGCGGTTCCCCGGCACCGCACACCCGTGCGGAAAGCGGCGGTTCGCCGAGCCACGCACCCGACGCCGGTTCCCCGAGCCACACGCCCGACGGTGGCTCCCCCGCTCCGCACACGCGGACGGATTCCGGCGGCTCGCCCAGCCACACCGGCGACGGCGGCGGTTCGCCCCGGACGCACGGAGGTGACGGCGGCGGTTCGCCCACGCCGCGGTCCGACCCGTCGCCCGGCCACCACACCGGCAACGACGGCGGCAATCCCACCCGGCCGACCGACAGCGGCACGACGACCAGCGGTACCGCGCCCACGGCACCTCGTGTCGACGCGGGCCCGTCACACGTTCCGTCGCAGCGCGGCGGTACCGGTGGCGACGGCTCGCCCGGTGTCCCGCCGCAGGGCCAGCCCGTCGCAGGCGGCATGCCGCCGCAAGGCGCTCCGGGTGGCACGCCCGGCGGTAGCCCGGGTTCGCCCGGCGGCAGGCCGCAGGGCGGCGGCTGGACGGGCACGCCCGGTTCGCCGCGCACCCCGGACACACACGGTCCGCGCACTCCCGACACCCACACCGGCCCCAGCCGCGGTCCGGGCCAGACCGGCCCCGGCGGCAGGCCGAACCAGCCGCATCAGCCGCAGCCCGCCGCTCGCGGCAACGACTTCGGCCCCGGCGCCCAGCCGCACACCGGCACGCCGGGCACGCACGGCCCCGGTAACCGGCCCGGCAACACCGGTCCAGGCAACACCGGACCGGGCGGCCGCGGCCCCGGTGGCCACTCCGGGCCGCCGCATTCGCCGGACGGTCACGGCCCCGGCGGGCACGGTCCGCGCCAGGACCCGAACGGCCACCCCGACGGTTCACCGCACGACCGCGGCCCCGACGGCGAGCCGGACCGTCCGCTGACGCCGGACGAGGTCAACCAGCGGCACTCCGAGGGCACCCCGGCGGGCAGCTCGTACCACCGCGGCGACTCGGACATGGGCGACCTGCCGCACCGGGTCCAGCCGGATCCGGACGGCCGCTACACCGTCGACGTGCACGTCACCCCGGACGGGCACGCCCGCATCGGCAACCGCACCTACACCCCGGAGGAGTTCGCGGACATCCTGCGCCGCAACGGGGACTACGACGGCCGCCCGATCCGGCTGATCGGCTGCGACGCGGGCTCGAACGACTTCGCACGCCGTCTGTCGCGGGAACTCGACACCGAGGTCATGGCGCCGAGCAAGCCGGCGTGGACCGACTCGAACGGGCGCGTCTTCTCGTCCGACTACGAGGTCGGTCCCGACGGCCGTACCCGGCCCCGGATCCCGCCGAACGGCGAATGGGATGTCCACAGCCCCGACGGCACCGCGCGCCGGGCGAGCGACGACGGCTTCACCCCGGACACGTCGCACACGGACAAGCAGGACGTGGACGCCGACAGCGCCCAGAGCCGCGGCGACGGCGACGACGCCGGTCATCCGCCGTATGACGACGTTCCCAAGCCCCGGACGATCCGCCCGGACTCGCCGGAGTTCAACGAGCGGTTCGCCGACTGGAACCGCCGGGACGACTCGGCGTTCACCGGGCAGCGGAATCGGCCGGACGGGCACGATCCGATCGACTCGCCTCGCGTCATCGACGATGTGGAACCGCGCGTCAAGAACACCAAGCTGGACTCCGAAGGGGTCCCGCAGGCCATTCGCGGGGAAAGGCCTCTGGCGCCCGACGCCGAGTACAGGGTGGAGTACAAGAACGGCGCCAGCAGCCGGTTCTTCACCGACGCCGACGGCAGGGTGACGCATATCGAAGCGACCGCCGGCACCAAGGAGCCGTTCCACAACCCCGATCTGCGTTACCCGTTGCAGCCCAACACGCAATACCGGATCCCCAACTTCAACGATCCGGAAAAGGCTTGGACCTTCGAGGTCGGTGCCAACGGGAAGCCGACGGCCATGACCGGCGACCCGGCCTTCCGGGGACAGAACGAAGACTTCCGAGACCAGGCCTCGCAGGACCGGTCCAACGCCGAAGGCAAGAAAGCCTTCAGGAACCACCCCGACTACGGAGCCGAACACAAACCGGTCCGTTGGGCGGGCGGTCACCTCGCGGCGAACGAGATGGGCGGCCCCGGGGAGTACATCAACATGCATCCCCAGATGGCAGGCTCCAACAGCGGTAACTACAAGGACGGCTGGATCTACGACGCCTCCTGGCGGGCTCAGGAGGTCGAGCTCGGCAAGTTCGCCGGCGGGCCTGGCCAGGAGATCGAGAACTACCAGGTCCGGATGGAAGGCGACAGCAACGGCGTTCCGGAGAACGTGACGATGCGCTGGCAGGAAGTCGTGTACAAGGTCGACGGAAACGGCGACATCGTTCCCGGGCCCGACGGCAAACCGATCGAGGTGTCCCGGGTGACCAGGCAACGGGACTTCCCGAATGATCCTTCCCAGGTGAACTATGGTCCGCGGACACGGTACGCGGGGAACAACAGGACGACGACCACATGACGGACGAACTCACCGCCGACATCACGTCGGCCTTGGCGAAGGCCGCTCCGGGCGGCTGGTCGCGGATCAGCCTCACGGTGTCCGCGACCGTGCTGGCCTACGACTACGCCGTGGAAGTCCGGCTGAGCGATGGTGGAAGCGGGGACATCGACCTGCCCGCCGAAGTGCGCGGCGGATTCCGCGAACTTCGGACCCGGATGTACGAACCAGGTCGCGGAACATGGTTCTCGGCGAAGCTCGTGCTGACGTCCGGTGCGGCACCCGTGTTCACGTTCAACTTCGACGAAGACCCGAAATGGTGGCCGCCGTTGCATCCGACCACCTTCGCCCGCGACCTGGAAGCGTTCCCTCGCGACGAGGAACACGTGCCGGCGTGGTTGCGGAATCTGGTCGTCCAAGGCACGCAACTGGAGCAGGAACGGGACACACCGGCCTGAACCGGCACCCGTGCCATGATGGGACATCGCTACTCCAGCGGTGACCACGAGGAGGATTTACCGGATGGCTCAATGGCCTCAGCTCGACCCCGTCGCACAGAACGAGCTCCTGGGCGAGATCACCTTGTCGGTGGTCAATGCCCTGCCGCCGGGCTGGCGTGAGGTGGTGCTGGACTACCGGGCGGTCGGCAAGAATATCGACGTCGCGGTCGGCGTGCTCGACCCGAACGGCACCTACCAGGTGTGGGAACCGCCCGTCGAGACGTGGCGCATGTTCCAGCGACTGCGCGGCGGCATGTACCAAGAGGGCGAAGGCACTTGGTTCTCGGCCAGGCTCGTCATCGAACCCCCGTCACGGTTCCGCGTGCAGTACAACTGGCAGAACGAGCCCGACTTCCAGCCGTACCCCGCGCCGGAAGAATTCGCCCTGGAACAGGAACGCTTCCCCCGCGGCGAGGCGTACATGCCCGAGTGGTTCAAGCGTGGATTGGCCGCCTCCGGCGCCAAGACCGACTGAGGAAGACGATGACCCAGCCGCCGACGCCGTTGAACCAGCAGCAGCAACAGCAGCTCGTCTGGCAGATCGGCCATGCCCTCGCGACGCCGCTGCCGCCCGGCTGGCAGCAGATGCGCGTCGAGTACCGGGCGGCAGGCAGGCATGTCGAGATCGACCTGCTCGTCACCGGTCAGGACGGTCTGCCGCGCCCGGTCCAGCCGAGCCCGGAAGCGGTGCAGCTGCTCGGGAACCTGCGTGCGGGGATGCACCAGCCCGGCCGGGGCACCTGGCTGAGCGCCATCCTGGTCTACGGCTCGGCGACGGTGCTCAGCACCGACTTCCTCGCCGACGTCGAGCCGCCGTGGCGGCAGGCGCCGCCACCTATCGGCTTCCAGGACGAACTCCGGTTCTTCCCGCGGGCCGAGCAGAACATCCCGCCCTGGCTGCGGCAGCGGGCGAGCCTGGAGCCCACTCCGGTGGCCACGCCTCCCGCCGAAGCGGCCGAAGACCTGCGCTCACCACGCGTCTACGACGGGCTCGACGCGGCGGGCCGTCCGGTGGTGAACCGCGAGCCGCTGTCTCCCGCCGAGCGGGACCGCGTGCTGGAGTATCTCGACGGCGCGCCGGTCGTGCTGGCGTCGCGGAGCTACGACGCCGACGCGTTCGAACCCGACCGGGAACCGTTGGTACCGTTGAACTTCCGCACGGACGGCCGCTGGTACTGGCCGGGCGCGGTGGCCTACTACCTGCGCGAACACGACGTGGCGCCCGATCCCGAACTGCTCACCCACATCCGGGCGTCGCGGTTCACCCTGCCCGAGATCGGCGAGCCCGAACGCGAACTCGCGGTCGCCGCCATCACCGGTCAATCGTCCACTTAGGACCCAGCGATTCGACGCGCGCTCCAGGACCGCTGGGCGTCCGGATCATGCCACCTGGCGGATACGTCGCCGGGCAAGGTCACGGTCCGGGTACTCTTGACGACAGCGGCGAAGGCGACCAGGGAGCACATATGACACGGGGGAACATCGGCAGGGTCCGGGCGACCCGCTCCGCCGGGATGCTCCCGGTCGTGCTGGCCCTCACCTCGGCCGCCCTGCTGACCGGCGCCGCCGTCTACACGGTCGACCGCGCGGGCTGCGTGGACCCTGGCCAGTACATCCGGCACGACAACCACATCGAACTCGTCGGCGGCTGCGTCGACGGCTCCGAACTGCCTGCCGCCCCTCAGGGCACTTCGCACGAAGCAGACGCGAAGAGCGGCCTCACACCCAGCAACTTCCGCCCGTAACCGGGCGATTCCTCCCACCACACCGCGCTGACCAGCGCAAAGAGAGCAAGGGACCTTTGCCGTCATTTAGTTAGCATGGGTACGCTAACGATAGCAAAGGTCCCTTGCTCCCGCCCTGGGCTCGGCGGCGGTCAGCCCAGGGCCCTGGCCAGATCGTTGACCAGGTCGCTGCCGTCCTCGATGCCGACGGACAGGCGCAGCAGGTTGTCCGGCACCTCCAGGGTCGACCCGGCGGTGCTCGCGTGGGTCATCCGGCCCGGGTGCTCGATGAGCGATTCGATCCCGCCCAGCGACTCGGCGAGGATGAACAGCTTCGTCTTCGACGCGACCTCGAGCGCGGCCTGTTCGCCGTCGACGTGGGTGAACGAGATCATCCCGCCGAAGCGCCGCATCTGCTTCGAAGCCACCTCGTGGCCGGGGTGCTCTGGCAGGCCCGGGTAGTAGACGCGATCGACCTTCGGGTGCTTCAGCAGCATCCGGGCGATCAGTTCGGCGTTGTCGCTGTGCCGCTCCATCCGCAGCGCGAGCGTCTTGATCCCGCGCAGGGTCAGCCACGCGTCGAACGGTCCGGGCACCGCGCCGGCCGCGTTGCGCAGGTAGAACAGCTGCTCACGCAGTTCGTCCTCGTTCGTCAGGATCGCGCCGCCGACGACGTCGGAGTGCCCACCGAGGTACTTGGTCGTCGAGTGCAGGACGACGTCGGCACCCAGCGAAAGCGGGTTCTGCAGGTACGGGGTGGCGAAGGTGTTGTCGACGACCAGGCGGGCACCGGCACCGTGCGCGACCTCGGCCAGCGCGGCGATGTCGGCGATCCCCAGCATCGGGTTCGTCGGCGACTCGCACCAGATCAGCTTCGTCTCCGGCCGGATCGCCGCGCGGACCTCGGCGATGTTCCCCAGGTCGGCGACCGTGTGCTCGACGCCCCACAGGCTGAGCACCTTGTCGATCAGCCGGAACGTGCCACCGTAAGCGTCGTTGCCGAGCACGAGGTGGTCACCGGGCCGCAGGGTCGCCCGCAGCAGGACGTCGCTGGCCGCCATCCCCGACGCGTAGGCGAGGCCGTGCCGGGCGCCTTCGAGTGCCGCGAGCGCGACCTCCAGCGCGGTGCGCGTGGGGTTGGCGGTGCGGGAGTACTCGTAGTCGCCTTCGCGCGTTCCGCCGACGCCGTCCTGCGCGTAAGTCGAGGTCTGATAGATCGGCACGATGACCGCGCCGGTCCGGGGATCAGGGGTCTGCCCGGCGTGGATCGCGCGCGTCTCGAAGCCCAGCAGAGAGTAGTCATCGGCCATACCCCCAAGGGTACGACCACTACCTCGAGATCCCATCGTCTGGGATCGAACTCACCACTGCCCGGGTGGCGGGCCTGGCTGCTGCGGACCGGGAACGGACGGAGGTCCGGCTGGTGGATACCCGGGCTGCGGGGGCGGAAATCCGAAGTTCTGCGGCGGCATGGCCGTCGCGGGCGGCTTCTTGGCCGCGATCCAGCGCGCTGTCGGCGGGATCAGCGCGAGCACGAGGGTCGCGATCGCCGGGATCAAGACCACGATGAGAAGCCAGCCGAAGCCGAAACGCAGGGTCACTCCGCTGTAGGAGAAGAGGAAAAACGAGCCTGTCGCCCGGAACACGAAGACCAGGGCCACGCATCCGAGCGTGACCCCGGCTCCGATCACGGTGAGTACCCGCCCGGCGCCCTTGCGCAGGAGCAGCAGGATCCCGCCGCTCAAGAGCAGGACCGCGGTGAGGAGGTCGAGCGCGGCGCCGACGACGAGGAACGAGATGACGTAGTGGGAGAGCTCGATGACGTGGAAGGCGACCCCGGCGAGGAACCAGATCCCGCCGAGAATCGCGAAGATCCCGGCCATGATCCCGGTGGCACCGCTCGGCTGCCGCGCCGCTCCCGGCGGCGGGTAGGCACCGGCTTGCGGATATCCGCCCTGCGGCGGGTACTGCTGAAAAGTCATTTCTCCCCCTGTCGAAATTCTTGCCTGATCCTGCCTGCCCCGCTACCAGCCGGGAAGCTGACCCTGCGGCCGATAGGGCTGGGCCGGTGCGGGCCGCCAGCGCAGGTACTTCAGTGTCGGCGGGATGATCGCGAAGATCAGCGTGAACGGGACGACCGCGAACATCACCACCCGCACGATGGCCACGAAGGAATCGAATTCGAACTGCATGCGGAAGTACAGTCCATAGGAACCGTTGAACGCCAACGGTTCCAACAGGACGGCGGCGATCACCATCAGCGAGCCGAGCACCAGTAGTACCGCGCCGGCGACCGAGCGGAAGAACGCCGACAGCGCGCCGATCAACAGGAACAGCGCGGCCAGCAGATACAGCCCCAGCGCGGTGAGCACGAGACCGGGCAGATCGCCGATGCTGAACCCGGACGGCAGTTCGAGGAAGAAGTAGACCGGGATGAACCCGGCGGCACCCGCGGCGATCAGCCCCGAAAAGGCCGCGATGATCGCCGTCGCGCCGGTCGGCCGGACCTGCGGGGCGTGATATCCGAATCCGGACTGTGCGGGATAGCCGTACGGACCGGTCACGTCGCCCCCATCGGCAGGTCTGGGTTAACGGCGCTCACCCTAGCCCGGCGGCCTTGGCCGCGGCAGGCGAATCGGAAGACCTCGGCGAAAACAGAACGCCCCCGGCCGACGGGCCGGGGGCATTCTGCGCGAAACCGTTCAGTGGTGTCGAATCACCACTGCTGCGGCGGCTGACCGGGCTGCTGCCCCGGCTGACCGAAACCGCCACTGGGCGGGCCGGGCTGACCGGGCTGCTGCCCGAAACCACCGTGCTGCTGCGGAGGCTGACCCGGCTGGGCGAAGCCACCGCTGGGCGGACCAGGCTGGCCGGGCTGCTGCCCGAAGCCACCGGGCTGACCCTGCTGCGGGAAACCACCCGAGGGCGGGCCGGGGTGACCGGGCTGGCCGTAAGCACCCGGCTGCGGCTGACCGTACGGACCGGGCTGCCCCGGCTGGCCGAAACCTCCCTGCGGCGGGCCGCCGAAACCACCGGGCTGGCCGCCCTGCGGGGCACCGAGCACGGAACCGCCGCCACCGAGACCGACGAACTGCGCGGTCGCCGGGATCAGGCCCAGCACGCCGACGATCAGGATCACGATGCCGAGGAGCAGGTGCAGCAGGCCACCGCCGATACCGGCGCCTTCCCTGGCTGCGGCCGGCAGCTTGGCCAGGAAGTCCGACGACGGGGTCGAACCGCTGAGCAGGAGCACGCCGAACAGCACCAGCAGCGCGCCACCGGCCGCGGCGACGATCGGCGCGATCTTCTTCACCGTGCCCGGGAGCTTGCCCGCCAGAGCGAGACCGACACCACCGGCGATCGAAACGAGCGATCCGACCAGAAGCATGATCACGTAGAACCAGGTGGCGCCCGGACCGGCCACACCGGCCTCGTCGAGGAACTTGTCGATCTGTTCCTGGTTCGGAGCGCTGTCGAAGATCTTCGAGTAGTCGCTGGCGTCACCGAAGTAGACGAACGACACGATCAAGGCGATCAGGCCGAGCAACGCCACGACGCCGCCGGCGATGAACCCGAACATCGGGTTCCCGCCGCCGCCACCAGCGGGAGCGGGGCTGTAACCCTGCGGCGGTCCGCCGAAGCCGGGCTGCTGGCCGAATCCGCCCTGGGGCGGTCCGCCGAAGCCCTGCTGCGGCTGGCCGAAACCGGGCTGCTGCTGACCCTGCGACGGGTCGAACCCGCCCTGCGGGGGTCCGCCGAAGCCCTGCGGCTGGCCGTAGCCGCCGCCCTGGGCGCCGTAGGCACCGGCGGCCGGGTTGTCGGCCGCGCTCGGCGGCGGGGCGTAAGGGATGGCGGGCGGCTGCGAACCCGGCGGCACGAGCTGGGTGGACTCACTGGCGGGGGTTTCCCCGCCAGGGCTCACCGGCTGCACGACCTGGGTCGCGTTCGCGTCGCCGGAACCCGGCTGGACCGGCTGCACGACCTGTGTGGGCTCCGGCGTGTCGCCGAACCCGCCACCCTGGGGCTGCTCATAGGAGGGCTGCTGCCCGTACTGCGGTTGCCCGTAGTCGGGCTGGGCCGGCGGCCCGGGCTGCACCACCTGGGTCGGTTCCGGGGAACCGAACGGGTTGTCTTGCTGCGGCTGAGGGCCACTCGGGGGTCCCTGCGGTGGCTGGGCGCCACCCCAAGGCTGATTCGGTGGCTGCGGAGCACTCATTTGGGTCTTGAACCCCCTTGACGAGGACATAAAAGTTCAACTCACCCAATACGCTATCGGATAGCCGGGTGGGCCGCTCGTAACGCCCCGGCCCGGCCATCCGATGAAATGCCTCTTTACCGTCCCGCGAGAAACGCGAGCAGGTCGTGCCGGGTGACGACGCCCGCCGGCTTGCCGTCGACCAGCACCAGCGCGCCGTCGGCACCCGAGAGCGCGTCCATCGCCGAACCCACCTGTTCACCGGCACCGATGGTCGGCAACGGGGGCGACATGTGCTGCTCCAGCCGGTCGGCCAGCTGCGCCTTGCCGGTGAAGAGCGCCTCGAGCAGATCGCGTTCGTTGACCGCGCCGACGACCTCGGCCGCCATGACCGGCGGCTCCGCGCTGACCACGGGCATCTGGCTGACACCGAACTCGGAGAGGATCGCCACAGCTTCGGCGACGGTCTCGTTCGGGTGACTGTGCACCAGGCTGGGCAGCGAGCCGCTCTTCTTCATCAGGACGTCGCGGACGGTCGCGCCGCTGGAGTCCGGCGGCAGGAAGCCGTAGGAGGACATCCAGCTGTCGTTGAACACCTTGGTGAGGTAGCCGCGGCCACCGTCGGGCAGGAGCACGACGACGACGTCGTCCGGGCCGAGGCCCTCGGCGAGCTTGAGCGCGGCGGCGACGGCCATCCCGCACGAGCCGCCGACGAGCAGCCCTTCTTCGAGCGCGAGGCGGCGGGTGATGTCGAAGGAATGCGCGTCCGACACCGCGATGATCCGGTCGGCGACGTTCCGGTCGTAAGTCTCCGGCCAGAAGTCCTCACCGACGCCCTCGACCAGGTACGGTCGTCCGGATCCGCCGGAGTACACCGAGCCCTCGGGGTCCGCGCCGATGACCTGGACGCGGCCGTCGCTGACCTCCTTGAGGTACTTGCCGGTGCCCGAGATGGTGCCGCCCGTGCCGACCCCCGCGACGAAATGCGTGATCTTGCCCTCGGTCTGGCGCCAGAGTTCCGGGCCTGTCGAGTGGTAGTGGCTGGCGGGGTTCTCCGGGTTGGCGTACTGGTTCGGCTTCCAGGCGCCCTCGATCTCGCGCACGAGGCGATCGGAGACGTTGTAGTAGGAGTCCGGGTGCTCCGGCGCCACCGCGGTCGGGCAGACCACGACGCGGGCGCCGTAGGCTTTGAGCACGTTGCGCTTGTCCTCGCTGACCTTGTCAGGGCAGACGAACACGCACTTGTACCCCCTGCGCTGCGCCACCATGGCCAGCCCGACGCCGGTGTTGCCGGACGTCGGCTCCACGATGGTGCCGCCGGGCTTCAGTTCGCCGGAGCGCTCCGCGGCTTCGATCATCCGCAGCGCGATGCGGTCCTTGACGCTGCCGCCGGGGTTGACGTACTCGACCTTGGCCAGGATGAGCGGCTGCAGCCCCTCGGCCAGTGCGTTCAGCTTGACCAGAGGGGTGTTGCCCACGAGGTCCACGATGTGCTCGACGTATTCCACGCTGACAGCCTAAACGCCGCAGGTCGCGATGTGTCCACTCAACTCCGGCGGCGGCTCCGCGCCATCGAGTGGTGTGGTGTGGATCGCGTTCGCCTTTGACCCGCACCGCGCTCCGGTGGAGGATGCGAGGTGAGCAACCGCTTAGCGCGTGTCTGGATCGAAAACAAGGGAGTGTCGTTCCATGCCCGAAGCCGTCATCGTCTCCACCGCCCGATCCCCGATCGGCCGCGCCGGCAAGGGATCGCTGGTGAGCATCCGCCCGGACGACCTCACCGCGCAGATGGTCCGCGCCGCACTCGACAAGGTCCCCGAGCTCGACCCGACGCAGATCGAAGACCTCATGCTGGGCTGCGGTCTCCCCGGTGGCGAGCAGGGCTTCAACATGGGCCGCGCGGTCGCCGTCGAACTCGGCTACGACCACCTGCCCGGCTGCACGATCACGCGGTACTGCTCCTCCAGCCTCCAGACCACCCGCATGGCGCTGCACGCGATCAAGGCGGGCGAAGGCGACGTGTTCATCTCCGCAGGTGTCGAGACCGTCTCGCGCTTCGCCAACGGCAGCTCGGACTCCTGGCCGAACACGCACAACCCGCTGTTCGCCGACGCCGAGGCCCGCACCGCGCAGGTGGCGGCCGAGGGCGCAGACAGCTGGAGCGACCCTCGCGAGAACGGTGTCCTCCCGGACGTCTACATCGCGATGGGCCAGACCGCCGAAAACCTCGCGCGACTGAAGAACGTGTCGCGCGAAGAGATGGACGAGTTCGGCGTCCGGTCGCAGAACCTCGCGGAGAAGGCCATCGCGGACGGCTTCTGGGCCAACGACATCACCCCGGTGACCCTGCCGGACGGCACCGTGGTCTCGAAGGACGACGGCCCGCGCGCCGGCGTCACCCTCGAAGGCGTCTCCGGCCTGAAGCCGGTCTTCCGCCCCGACGGCCGGATCACCGCGGGCAACTGCTGCGCGCTCAACGACGGCGCGGCGGCCGTGATCATCATGTCCGACACCAAGGCGAAGGAACTCGGCCTCACGCCGCTGGCCCGCGTCGTCTCGACCGGCGTTTCGGGACTGTCGCCGGAGATCATGGGCTACGGCCCTGTCGAGGCTTCGAAGCAGGCGCTCGCTCGCGCCGGGATGTCGATCGGCGACATCGACCTCGTCGAGATCAACGAGGCGTTCGCCGCGCAGGTCATCCCGTCCTACAAGGACCTCGGGATCGACCTCGACAAGCTGAACGTCAACGGCGGCGCGATCGCCGTCGGCCACCCGTTCGGCATGACCGGCGCGCGGATCACCTCGACGCTGATCAACTCGCTGCGGCACCACGACAAGCAGTTCGGCCTCGAGACGATGTGCGTCGGCGGCGGCCAGGGCATGGCGATGGTGCTGGAGCGCCTCTCCTGACCCCCTGACCCGCGAAAAAAGAGCAAGGGACCTTTGCTCACGTTAGTTAGTGTGCTAACGAACGTGAGCAAAGGTCCCTTGCTCCCTTCGGGCCTAGTGGGTCATGATCGGCGGAGCCGCGGCGACCTCGCCGTCGGCCGCCCCCTCCGGCAGGACCGGCTTGGTTTTCGGCAAGAACGCCGCCGGGATCAGGCACAGCGCGAGCAGGATCATCGACCACAGGAACGTCGTCGAGAACGCGTCCGCCGTCAGCCCCGAAGCCGCTTCGCGCGTCGCCGGGTTGAACACCGCGGCGGTCGCGGCCAACTGTCCCTGCGCGGTCGGCACACCGAACTTCCCGGCCAGCAGCGCCGCCAGGATGATCGAAAGCACCGCCGCGCCGATCGCGCCCGCGGTCTGCTGCAGGATGTTCGTCGCCGTCGACGCCTTCGCCATGTCCTGCGGCTTGAGCGTCTGCAACGCGGCCGAGGTGATCGGCATCATCGTCGCGCCCATGCCGAGCCCCATCACGAACAGCGCCGAAAGCAGCAGCCAGTACGGCGTCGTCGCGGAGAGCTGGGTGAAGGCGATCAGCCCGGCGAGCATCAGCACGAGACCGGGCAGCACGATCTTCCGCGCGCCGATCTTGTCCGCGAACCTGCCCGCGATCGGCATGGTCAGCATCGCGCCGAACCCCTGCGGCGCGAGCAGCAGACCGGCGTTCATCGCCGATTCACCGCGCGCCAGCACGAAGTACGTCGGCAGGAGCAGCATCGCGCCGAAGAACGCGACGCAGAAGAACGTCATCGTCACCATCGCGACGGAGAACGACCGGTTCTTGAACAGCTTCAGGTCCAGCAGCGGGTTCGTGACCCGGTTCGCCCGGAACACGAACGCCACCAGCAAGCCGATCCCGGCCAGCGCGGGCAGCCAGACGTCCACCGCGCCGACTCCGCCCGCCGACGGGATGTTCGAAACACCGAAGATCAGCGCCGCCAGACCGGGCGAGACCATCAGCATGCCGATGAAGTCGAACCGCTCACTGGGCTCCGGGCGGTCCTTCGGCAGCACGCGCCAGGCCAGCGCCATGGTGATCAGGCCGATCGGCACGTTGATGTAGAAGATCCAGCGCCAGCTGACCGCGTCGACCAGCCAGCCGCCGAGGATCGGGCCGCCGATCGGGCCGAGCAGCATCGGCACCCCGAGCACGCCCATCACGCGCCCGATCCGGTGCGGCCCGGCGGCCCTGGTCAGGATCGTCATGCCGGCGGGCATCAGCATGCCGCCGCCGAAGCCCTGCAGGACCCGGAAGATGATCAGCGATTCGACGTCCCAGGCCATGCCGGCGAGCATCGATCCGATCAGGAACAGCCCGATCGCGGTCATGTAGAGCCGCTTGGTCCCGAACCGGTCCGAAGCCCAGCCGGTGATCGGGATGACCGTGGCCAGCGCCAGCATGTAGCCGGTCGCGATCCACTGGATGGTGTCGAACGAGGTCTGGAACTCGATGGTCAGTTTCTGGAGCGCGACGTTGACGACGGTCGTGTCGAGGATCGCCATGATCGCACCGAGGATCACGACGCCGGCGACCTTGAGCACGCCCGCGTCGAGTTTGTCGCCGCCCGGAGCGGCCGGGCTTTGCGTTGACATGAAGAATCCGTCCCTGGTGTTCGGTGGACGCGACAACCCCCGTGGTCGCGACTGCGGAATCGACGCCCGGCGCGGCGCCGAGCCTTCCCCAACCAAGCTTGTGCCTAAATTCGCAAGCTCGGATATGTAGCCGAGGGTAGCCGAACACAGGTTTTACCTGCCAACTATTTCCCCGTATGCGGGCCGAAAGGGCAAGCCTGCATACGGGATGTCACAAGGAGTGATCAGCAGACGCTGTCCGTCGGGGCCGGGTTGCCGAGCCCGAACAGCGGCCGCAGCTTCAGCCCGATCCAGGTGCCACCGAGCGCGAAGACGCCCCAGAGCCAGCCGTGCAGGCTGCCGACCGAGATTCCGCCGAGGTAAGCGCCGATGTTGCAGCCGCCCGCCATCCGCGCGCCGACGCCCATCAGGATCCCGCCGAGCACCGCGGCGACGGCGGTCCGCCACGGGATCGAACTGTGGATCTTCCACGCGCCCGCCGCCGCGGCCGCGACCCCCGCGCCGATCATGATGCCGATGTCGGTGAGGCTGTTCTTGTCCTTCCAGATCGGCCCGGCCAGAGAAGCCGCGTTCGCCTTGAGGCGCCAGAACTCCCAGGTTTCGGGGTGCAGGCCGAACACCTGCAGGATCTTGGCGCCCCACAGGCTGAACGCGCTCGTGACACCCCAGATCCCGCCGGACACCAGGAACACCGCGCCCGCGAGCACCCCGAGGACGACTGCGCCGACGAGGATCGGCCAGGAACCGCGGTAGATCCGGGCGAAGCCGCGCGCGGTCGGGACGACGTCGACAGGCGGCGGGTTGCGGCGCTTCTGCACGAACCGGGTGCCCACCACGATCGCGGCGAGGACGGCGACGGTGATCGCCCACGAACCGAACCAGCCGACGTGGTCGGCGAGCAGGACGCCCTTGAACTCGGGCCAGCCCGAAAGCAGCGGATACGCCCACGTGTAGAGGACCGAGCCGGTGATGAACCCGCCGAGGGTCAGCACGATCGTCGACTGCCCGGAACCGACCGCGAACAGCGTTCCCGAAGCGCACGCCCCACCCAGCTGCATGCCGATGGCGAAGACCGTCGCGCCGACGAACAGCGCGAGCCCCAGCCCGCCCGCGGTCGGATTCGGCTTGCTGCCGAAGAGGCCGGATCCCGTGCCGACGATCAGCGCGATCAACGTCGCGGCCGTGCCGAGCAGCAGCGCGTGTGCCCGCAGACCCTGGCCGTTGCCGACCGCGATCAGCTGACGCCAGGCCGAGGTGAACCCGAACCGGGAGTGAAAGAGCGCGAGGCCGAGAAGCAGGCCGAGGACGAGCAGGACCCCGAACTTCGCCCCGTGCGCCGCCCAGACGTACCAGGTCAGGCCGACCGCGAGGGCACCCGCGACCGCCAGCGGCACGATCTTGACCGGCTCTTCCGGTTGCGGGACCGGGGCGGCGCAGGACGTCGGGAAGTCGGGAAGTTTCTTCTCACCGGCTTGGGTTTCTGTCGTCGCCACCAGGACTCCAGGTCGATCGGCGGGTTGGGGACGAGCAACGTTAGGACCGGTGACCGTCCGGTCGCAGCCCGTCCCACACTGTGCGACGAACGGCGGCTCACACACGGCCGGATGGCGGCGGCGATACCAAAGATCCCTCGCTTCCCCGACACGCGTGAAGGCCCCCTTCTCTCGGCTGGTCATTCAAAACCGTGGCCGAAGGAAGGGGGCCTTCACGCGCTTGAGACTTTACTTCGTTTCCTTGATGCAGAGCGTCGTCGGAGGCGTCGAGTACGTCGCCACTAACGTGGCTTCGGTGCCCTCGCAGGTCGCCTGGTCCGAGACGGCGGCGACCTTCACCATTTCCGCGTCCTTGGCGGGGTCGGTGCAGGACACCTTCTGGTAGCCGGCGGTCTTGGAGATGTAGCCCTTGAGGCAGTCGCCCTGCTTGACGTTGACGACCAGGCACAGCTTGTACGACATCCGACCGGACATCGAGATGGTGTCGTAGTCGCCCTCGGGGCAGGACTCGTCACCGGCCACGCGGGCGCCGATCTTGACGTTCGCCTCCTGCGCGCCGCAGTCGGCCTTCTTCGGCTCGTCGGCCGTCCGGGAGAACTCAGTCACGCTCAAGCACTCGCCGGCCTGCGCGCTACCCGTCCCGGTGAAGTGATTGAACAGGAACAGGCCGCCGCCGATCACGACGACGAGCACCGGAATGGCGAACCGAAGCCAACCGAGCTTGGAGCGCTTGGGCGCCGTCGGCTGGCCGCCGGGCGGCGGACCGAAAGCGTCGGGCTGTCCAACCGGCATTTGGCCCCCAGGGGCCGGCTGGGAAGTGGTCACCGAGAAACCTCACAGGTGTGAAGAGGAATGAGAACCCCGGTATCAAACACCGAACGTGACCAACCACATAAACCGGGCCCCCGAACGGGTGAAAACCCCTGGTCGAGTTCGCTATTTGAGGCTCTTCACACAGACCGTCGACGGCGGCGTCGAGTAGCTCTTGAGATCAGTCGCTTCGGTGTCGTCACAGGTCGCGACGCCGTCGACCACCTTCAGGACCTCCGCGTCCTTCGTGGGGTCCGAGCAGGCGACCTTCTGATAGGCCACGCTGTCGGCCAGAAAGTTCTCGAGACAGTCGCCCTGCTTCGCGTTGATCATCATGCAGAGCTTGTACGAGGCGAACGTCTTGTCGACGACGAGCTGGTCGTACTCGCCCGCCGGACACCCGCCGCCGACGTCGGTCTTCGCCCCGGCCTTCGCGTTGGCCTCGATCGAACCGCAGTCCGCCTTGGCGGGATCCGCGTCGACGTCGCCGAAAGTGGTGATCGCGTAGCAGTCGCCCACCTGGACGTCGTCCGTGTTCGAGAGGTACCCGACGATCCACGACGACGCGCTGAGCACCACGATCGCGACCGGCACCAGGATGCTCACCCAGAACCACTTGGAACGCCTCGGCCTGGCGGGTTCGCCACTGTGCTCGGTCATGGGGCCAGAGTATTCACGGGAACGGAAAAGGGCGCCCCGATCCGCTCGGAGCGCCCTTCCGTGAAGAACCCGCGTCAGTCGCTTTGGAAGTACGACAGCAGTCGCAGGATCTCAAGGTACAGCCAGACCAGCGTGGTCATCAGGCCGAAGGCGACGTACCAGGACCACTTCGACGGCGTGCCTTCGCGGATCATCCGGTCGGCCTGGTCGAAGTCGAGCAGGAAGCTGAACGCCGCGACACCGATCACCACGAGACTGAAGATGATCGCGATCGGCCCGCCGTCACGCAGCGGGTTGAAGTTGAAGAAAAGGCTGGTGACAAGGTTGACGAGCATCATGATCGCGACGCCGACCACGGCGCCGATGATCCACTTCGTCAGCTTCGGGGTGACCTTGACGGCACCCGTCTTGTAGACGACCAGCATCGCGATGAAGACACCGGCGGTACCGACGATGGCCTGCAGCGCGATACCGGGGTACAGCGCTTCGAACAGACCGCTGATCGCACCGAGGAAGACACCCTCGACGGCCGAGTACGCCAGCGTGAGCGGGCCACTCGGCATCTTCTTGAAGATGATCACCAGCGAAATCACGAGGCCGACGATCATCGAGCCGACGAGCGCGCCGATCACGGCACCGGGGATGCCCAAGATCTTGCCGGACGCCGACATCGGGATCTGGCTGATCGCCCAGATCGCGGTGAGCACGCCGGTCACCAGCGCGGTGCCGAGGCTCAGCGCCGTCTTGATGACGACGTCGTCGACGGTCATCGGACGGTCGTCAGCGCCGGCGGAGGTCTGCGGGGGGCCGTAGCCGGGCACGCCGCCCTGGGGTTGGTTGAAGCCTACGTTGGGTCCGTACTCCGCCGCGCCACGCGGCAGGTTCCGGAACGCCGGGTTGCTACTGGATCGCACCTGATCCTCCTGGATCTACTGGCACCTGCATCGGGTTCAACGACCGCGAGGGCCGCCCGGTTCCCGTCGAAGTAAAGACGACTTTACTCACATTCGGCGCGAGGCCCATCCCCCACACCGTATGCGGCGGAGATCACGACCGTTCACCGATACCCCACCTGATGACCTCTTGCCAAAACCGCTGCTCACAGGACACCCTGCACGTTGCGTGTTCGGATAATCACCGAAGGCGTGTCGGGGAACCTATCGATCGTGTGACCTGCGTCGACGTAAATGCGCCGGGGCAGAACACGGCCAAAGGAGTCAACACACCATGGGGTGGACCACACGCCCGAGCGTGCGTTCGCGCGCCTTGACCAGCCTGATCGCGACGTGCCTGCTCGGCGCTCTGTCCGCCACCGTCGCGGCGACACCGGCCTCGGCCGCCGACAACGAAGGCGTCGGCTACAAGATCACACCCGGCCAGACAGTCAACAGCCAAGCCAGGGCACGGGACTGGCTCGGTTCCTACGTCGTCAACGGCAAGCACGTGTTCTGCGTCAGCTTCCAGCTGAAGGCGCCGGGCTCGGCCGAGAAGTACAAGCCCGGCGACGAACTCCTCGACAAGTGGGGACAGAAGCTGCCGGACGACATCGCGGCCAACATCTCCTACCTGCTCCTGCGCTACGGCGGCACGCAGGACAACGCCGAGGCGGCGGCGCTTGCGCACCTGCTGCACTCGTGGACGTCGAAGCCGCGCTCCGACGCCGACCTCAAGCCGAACCTCAAGCCGGAGGAGATCGGCTACGACATCCAGGGCGCCCTCGGCAAGCTGAAGGCGCAGCACTCCGATGCCGCCACGGTCCTCGAGAAGATGACCAAGGACGCCGAGGCCAACCGCGGCCCGTGGACCACCGCGATCGCGCCGCCGAAGGAAGACCAGCACATCGGCACCGCGGACGAGTGGACGATCAGCGTCAAGAACGCCAAGGGCAAGGGCATCTCCGGGGTACCGGTGAAGCTCACGCCGTCGAACGCGACCGTCGACGGCGGTGAGACCACCAAACCCGCGTCGACCTCGACAACCAAGGCCGAGAAGACCACCACGGTGAAGACCGGCGAGGACGGCACCGTCACGGTCAAGGTGACGCCGACCGGCGAGCAGCCGAAGCTGGCCAGCTCGCTGTCCGCCCCCGCGGACCGGCCGTACGTGCAGTTCCCGCTCCAGACAGGCGTGCAGAAGGTCGTCTCGACCGGTGGCGAGAAGGAACTCAAGGCCCAGGGTGTCGCGGTCGTCTCGAAGCCGGGCAAGGTCCAGGTGACCAAGGTCGACGCGAAGACCGGCAAGGGCATCGCGGGCGCCGCGCTGCGGATCACCGCCAAGGACAAGTCCGCCGCCGCCCTCGGCCAGGACGGCAAGCCGCTCAACGGCGCCGACGGCAAGCCCGCCGTCGTCACCACCGAGGGCGAGAACGGCACCGTCACCGTGGAGAACCTGCTGACCCCGCAGGAGATCTGCGTGGTCGAGGTCAACGCGCCGCCGGGCTACACCAACGCGTTCGACCCGAAGAATCCGCCGTCCGCCTGCGGCGAGGTCAAGCCGGGTGAGACGCTGGCGCTCAAGGTCGCCAACACGCCCAACGAGGTACCGCGCACCATTCCCGCCGGCGACCGGCCGGTGGCGATGATGCAGGGCACCGTCGAGAACACGGCGTCGACCGCCGGGATCCTCGGCGTCGGCGCACTCGCGCTGCTCGGTTCGGTGATGGTGGGCGTGGCCGCGCGGCGGTCCTCGCGACGCTAAAGAGGGTTTTGGAATGTCAGTACGACGCGGGTTCGCGCTGGGAGCCGTCACGGTCCTGTGCGCGGACCTCGTCGCGGCCTTGATCGTCTGGCCGCCGACGACCGTGGTGGCGGGGACGGCTCAGCCCGTCTCCGTCTCCGTCGCGGGCGGTGCCCCGGCCGCGCCCGCGCAACAGGAGGTCCCGCCTCCGCCGGACATCGTCCCCACGACGCCGACGGCCGCTCCGCCGCCGCCGAAGGAACCCGATGCCCCGAAGCCGCAGGGCCCGGGGACGATCCAACTTCCCGCGGGCGGCGCGGCGAAACTCGTGCGCAAGGAGCTCGGGCCGGGCGCGGAGCTGCCGGTGCCGGAAAACCTCGGCGAGGTGACCTGGTGGGGCGCCGAGCTGAGTTCGGAGACCGGGGCGAGCGTCTTCGCGGGGCACGTGAACTGGCGGGGAGCGACAGGCCCGTTCGCGGAACTGTGGACCGAGCGGATCGGCGGCGCCGTCACCGTGGTTGACAAGGCCGGGAAATCCTGGCAGTACAAGGTTTCCCAGCTGATCACGCTGAAGAAGAAAGAACTGCCGCAGCGGGCGGACGAGCTGTTCGGCCAGTCCGGTCCACATCGGATAGTCCTCGTCACCTGCGGCGGCCGCTGGGTCGGCGGGGAGACCGGCTACGCCGAGAACCGGGTCGTCATCGCCGACCCCGCCTAGTTACCCGTGAGTAACTTCACGGGACGCGACGGTGGTACTCACCGTGATGATGCAGCAGAATGCCGGTGGACGCGGGCGAGCACGGTGAAGGGTGAAGCAGATGGCGACATTTCTGGTGACCGGGGCGACCGGACTGATCGGGCGCCAATTCACCCGGCTGCTGCTCGCCAGGGACGATGTCGACAAGGTCGCGCTCGTCGTCCGTGCGTCCTCACAGGACAAACTCACGAGACTCGTGAACGGCTGGCCGCATCCGGAACGCGTCAGCCTCGTCACCGGTGATCTCGGCGAGCCGCTGCTCGGCGTCGGCCAAGAAGACCGCGAGAAGCTTCGCGGTGTCGATCACGTCGTGCATCTCGCCGCCCTTTACGACCTCACCGCCGACGACGAAGCCAGCGTCAAGGCCAACGTCGAAGGCACCGCGCAGGTGATCGCGCTCGCCGCCGATCTGAACGCGGGCTGCCTGCACCACGTGTCCTCCGTCGCCGTCGCCGGTGACCACGAGGGCATGTTCACCGAGGAGATGTTCGACGTCGGGCAGCGGCTCGTCACGCCGTACCACCGCACGAAGTTCGAGGCGGAGCGTCTCGTGCGCGAGCAGCACGAAGTGCCGTGGCGGGTGTACCGGCCCGCGGTCGTCGTCGGGAACTCCGAGACCGGCGAGATGGACAAGATCGACGGCCCGTACTACCTGTTCCCCGCGATCAGCCGGCTGGCCGGGCTGCCCGACGTGCCGATCGTCGGCCCCGACCTCGGCGACACCAACGTCGTCCCGGTCGACTACGTCGCGAAGTCACTGAACGCCCTGATCACCACGAAGGGCCTCGATGGGCGCGCGTTCCACCTGGTCAACCCGGAGCCCCAGCCGGTCGTCTCGGTCTACAACGCCTTCGCGAAGGCTGCGGGAGCGCCGACGATCTCCGTTCAGCTCAACGAACGCGTGTCCAAGGGCATCGTCAACCTGGTGAAGCTGAGCGAGCACATCCCCGGCTTCACGATCGCGCGCGACGCCGTGATGGAGCGGCTCGGCATCCCGCCGGTGCTGCTGGAGACCATGGCGTTCCCGTCGGTGTTCTCGTCGGCGTCGACGCGCAAGGCCCTCATCGGCTCGGGCGTCGAGGCGCCCCGGATCGAGGACTACGCGCCCACCCTGTGGCGCTACTGGCGTGAGCACCTGGACCCGTTCCGCGCCCGCAAGCACGGCCCGCGCGGCGAACTGGACGGCCGTCGCGTGATCATCACCGGCGCGTCCTCGGGCATCGGCCGGGCGACCGCGATCAAGGTCGCGGCCGCGGGCGGGGTGCCGCTGCTCGTGGCTCGGCGGCAGCACGAGCTCGAAGAAGTGCGGGATGAAATCATCGCCGCGGGCGGCACGGCGTCGGTGTACCCGGCCGACCTGACCGACGAGGAATCGGTGCACAAGGCCGTCGACGCGATGCTCGCCGAGCACGGCCGGATCGACATGCTCGTGAACAACGCGGGCCGTTCGATCCGGCGCTCGATCAAACTGTCGTACGACCGGTTCCACGACTACGAACGCGCGATGGCGATCAACTACTTCGGCGCGGTGAGGCTGATCCTCGCGGTCCTGCCGCATATGTCCGAGCGGAAATTCGGGCATATCGTCAACGTCTCGTCGATCGGCGTGCAAGGAATCGCGCCGCGCTTTTCGGCGTACGCGGCGTCGAAAGCGGCTTTGGACTATTTCTCCCGGATCGCCGCGACCGAAACCCACGGTGACGGAATCACCTTCACGACCATCCACATGCCCCTCGTGCGCACGCCGATGATCCGGCCGACGAAGATCTACGACGCGTTCCCGACGAAATCCCCGGATCAGGCCGCGGACATGGTGCTGAAGGCGCTGAAGGAACGTCCGAAGCACATTGGCACGCCTGCCGGACAGGCGATCGGACTCGCGTACACGCTCACGCCGGGTCTCACGGATGCTGTGGCCTACCAAGGATTCCGGGTGTTCCCGGACTCCGCGGCCGCGGGTGGCGGCGGTGGGCTCAAGATCGGGAAGGGCGAGCAGCATCTGTCCCGTGCGGCGATGGCCCTCGCCCGGCTCAGCCGCGGCTTCCATTGGTGACCCTGCGCACACGGGTGGCGGCCGTTCAGGTGAGGGATCGCAGCTGGGAGCCGACACACGTCGGTGAATCACGAAGCCTGGCCACGACGACGCCGGGTACGCAGGTACCGTCGTGACCATGGTTCCCGAGCGAGACAATGGCCTGTTGCCCCTGCGGCGCGAGTACACCCAGGCCTGGCATGGCTTCGACCGGAACGAAGTGCGCCAGTATCTGGATCATCTCGAAGCCCAGCTGCATCGCGTGATCACCGACCGCGACGCCGCGATCGCGCAGGCGACGTCGGCCACGCGCGAACTCGAGACCGTGCGCCACGAGGTAGCGAAGCTGAACGCCAGGATCGAGGAGCTGAAGAAGCCGCCGGAGCGGCTCGAAGACCTCGACGAGCGGATGCAGCGCACCGTCACGCTCGCGCAAGCGCGGGCGGAGGAGGTCACGAAGCGCGCCGAGGTCGCGGCCGAGAAGCATTGGGCGTCCTCGAGCGAGGCCTCGAAGAAGCTCCGTGAGCGCTACACGCGGCTCGTCGCCGAGCTGGACAAGCAGGCGGACGCACTGCACTCCGAGCACGAATCCGCGCTCGCCGAAACGCGGGCGGAGGTCCAGCGGCTGACCGTCGAGGCCGCCCAGCGCCGGGAACTGCTGGACAACGAGGCCGAGCGGAAGCGCCGGAAGATCGAGCGCGAATTCGATCAGACGATTTCGGCTCAGCGCGCTTCGCACGAGAAGCACATCGCCGACCAGCAGACGGCCAGCAAGAACCAGGCCGAACGCCGGATCGCGGAAGCCACCGCGGAAGCCAAACGCCGCGTCGACGACGCGACGACCGAGGCCAAGCGCCGGCTCGACGAGGCCACGACGACCGCGGCCCAGCGCACGACCGCCGCCCAGCGGAAGGTCGAGCGGCTGGCGGAGATCCGCGAGCAGGCCCGCAAGAGCCTGCTGCAGGCCGACGAGGTCCTGAAGGGCAGCGAAGCGATGCTCGCGGCCCTGCCCGAGGAGTCAGTGATCCCGCACGCTTCGAAGCTCGTCGGCGGCGACAGCAAGGCGGAGGAGACGAAGCCCGCGAGCAAGCCCGCCGAGCCGCCCGCGGCCAAGGCCGCTGCTCCCTCCCCGGCCAAACCCGCTCCCGCCAAGCCCGCTTCTTCGGCGCCTGCCGCCGCTGCGCCGAAGAACGGCCAGGGCGACCAGAGCGGCCCCAAGGCGAACGGTCAGAAGCCGTCACCGGCCAAAACCGGCTCCTGACCAGCGAGAAGTAGCAAGGGACCTTTGCTGTCACTCTCTTTTGGAGAGCGACAGCAAAGGTCCCTTGCTCTTTTGGGCGCTGTCAGGAGGCGGTTGTGCGGGGCCAGGGATTGGCCGCTTCGAGCTGGGCGGCCAGGCCCAGGAGGAGCGCTTCCCCACCGGGCGCGGCGACAAGCTGAACGCAGGCCGGGATGCCCGAAGGATGCACGCCGACCGGCACCGACATCGCCGGATAGCCCGCGAGATTCCACAGGCCCGCGAAACCCGCCACCCGCACCGACGGCAGCACGTTGGAGATCCACCGGCTTTCGTGCCACCTGCGAGCCTTGAGCGGGAGAGTCGCGAGCACGGGCGTGACCAGGACATCGTGGTCGGCGAAGAACTCGTCGGCACGCTCCAGCCACCGCTCCCGGGTACTCTCCCGGACCCGGTTGGCCATCAGACGCCCGAGCCGGACGTGCGCGCGTGTGCGGGGCTGAAGTGCGGCGAGATCGAACTCGGCCGCTTGTTCGGCCGGACCCGCGACCCAGCGCGCGAGAAGGCCACCGACCGCGCCGGCGCTGTAGCGGGGTGTTCCGGGCGCGACGGTGTGCCCAGCCGCACGGAACAGCTCTCCAGCCTGCGTGACAGCCTTGCTGAACGCGCGTGGCAACGGCGCCCTCGTCATCGGGACCTGAGTGGACAGGGCGATCCGAGACCGCTTCGGGTCGGTGAGATCCGCCAGACCGGGTTGTTCGGCGAGGACCGACATCAGCACGGCCGCGTCGGCCACGGTGGTCGTCATCGGACCGTGCGTGGACAGGCCGAACCAGCCGTTCTCTCCCGGCACGCGGACCACACCCTTACCCGGTTTGAGACCGACGATCCCGCACATCGCGGACGGCAGCCGGATCGAGCCCAAACCGTCGGTGCCGTGCGCGATGGGCACCAGCCCGGCCGCGCGCAGCCGTCGAGCTATCTCACCGTCCTCTGTGGACACCGCTGACGAACCCGCGCGAGACCCCCACGAGGCGTACTCACCCTCGACCGGCGCGACGTCCTTGACCGCGACCGGCACGCCGGCCAACGGCAGATCGGCCAGGTCCGCGCGTTCGGCTACGGCGGCGGCCTCAGCGAGCGCCTCTTCGACCCGGACCCGGCGGAACGCGCCGACCACCCCGTCCGCCGCCGCGATCCGGTCCAACGCCTCACGCGTCACCTCGACCGGGTCGAGTTCCTTGGCGCGCACAGCCGCCGCGATTTCCACTGCCGTCTTGACCATCCCCGCACTTTAGAGCGGACGGCGAAGATCAGCTGCTCGCCGAACAGGCGAACTTCGCCGAGTCCGGATCGAACGCCGGGAAATCGGTGAAGCCGTCGAGCCGAGCGCTGTAGTAGACGTCGCGATCCGCCTGGGCGAGCGGGGCGTGGAGCGCGAATCGGGCGGGCAAGTCCGGGTTCGAGATGAACAGCCTGCCGAAGGCGACCACGTCGGCCAGCCCGGATTCGATCAAGGACTCACCCTGGTCCCGGGAGGTCGGCTCCTCGGAACGCAGGTTCGCGACGAGCGTGCCCGGCCACAGCGGCCGCAGATGGGACAGCACCTCGGCGTCGGGAGTGTCGATGACGTGCAGGTATGCGAGCTCGTACCGGCGGAGTTCCGCGAGCAGTCGTGAGTACACCTCCTTCCCATCCTCTTCCACGATGTCGTTCTCCGGGTTGCCCGGCGAAATCCGCAGAGCGACCCTGGCCGCGCCGACCTGTTCGGCCACGGCCGCCACCACCTCGAGCGGGAAGGCGAGCCGGGCGGCGACGGAACCGCCGTACCGATCCTCCCTGCGGTTGGCGCTGCGGGCGGGGAACTCCTGAATGAGGTACCCGTTGGCACCGTGGAGTTCCACGCCGTCGAACCCTGCGTCGACAGCCCGGCGTGCCGCCATGGCGAAGTCCTGGACGACCTCGCCGATCTCTTCCTCGCCAAGTGCGCGGGGCTCGACCGTGTCCGTCCAGCCCTCGGCAGAGAAGATCCGCCCGGTCTGCCGGACCGCCGACGGCGTCCGGCCCGTCACGCCGGGATGGCTGACCCGCCCGCGTACCACAACTGCACGAAGATGCGACCGCCCTTCTCATGCACAGCCTCAGTCACCTCACGCCAGGCCTCGGCCTGCCGCTCTGTCACCAGTCCCGGGATACCCGGGCCACTCTTACCGGTCTGGTTGACCCAGACGCCTTCGCTCGCGATCAAACCCGCGCTCGCGCGTTGCGCGTAGTACTCGGCCGTCCGCGGATGTGGCACGCCCGTCTTGTCATCGGCCCGCCCTCGGGTCATCGGGGCCATCGCGATGCGATTCGGCAACTGGATCGCGGTGCCGCGGAATGCTTCGAGCAACCTCATGAACGCGAAGCTAAACCCTGACATCGGCGTCACGGTCAACCTCGGTTTCCGCGGCTACTGTGGACTCATACGGATCGGCGAACTGGCGGAGCGAACCGGGGTGAGCGTCCGTTCGTTGCGCTACTACGAAACAGAAGGCCTGCTTCGGCCCGATCGGCGCGGCAATGGCTATCGGACCTTCACCGAAGACGACGTCGCCCGGGTTCTGCAGATCCAGCTCTTCTATTCGGCCGGGTTGTGCAGCGGCAAGATCGCGCAACTCCTTCCCTGTGTTTCCAGAGACGACACGCACTTGGTGCCTTCACCGGGGATGACCGGTGAACTGGAGATCGCCAAGACTCGGATCCAGAACCAGATCTCTTTGCTCACCACCTCTCTGTCGGTTCTGGAGCGTGTCCTGGCCGCGGCCAAGGGGACCGATACCGCCGAGGTACCGATACCTTCCCCGGCCCGCCCGGCGGCACCGGGGGATTCACGTCTGACCCGGATCAGGCGTTCGGGTCTCGGCCCAGCAGCCCGAGCAACCTGTCCTGCAAGGGCGCGTCCTCGGGCACCTTCACTTCAGGGCCGAAGACGACGATGCCGGGCCCGAAGGCACCGGGGATCCTCATCTGTTCGGGGATGGCCTGCGCTCCCGGCCACATCCGGGACACCTCCTCCGGGTCGATCGTGTCGTCCTGACCGGTGGCCCGGGCCAGATCCCAGCCGTGGACCACCATGTCGGCACTGACGACCTGATCGATGTGCTGTTCGGCGGTCATCTTCCCCGCCGGCGTCTCGTGCTCCGCGGTCGCGAGGGCCGGATCGGCGAGGACGGCTTCGACAGCGGACCGAGCCGCCCGGAAGGCGCCGAGCGGATCTTCCCTGAGCGAAGGCGCCGGCCCGAGATCACGTCCGACGGGGCGCAGCATGGCGCCATGCATGTCGACGATGTGCCCGACGACATCCCTGGCGGTCCACTCTTCGCACGGGGACCTGCTCTCCCACCGTCCGGCTTCGACGGCGGCGACCTTGCTCTCGAAGGCATCCGCCCGGACGCGATACCGATCCGTGATGGCGTTCATCGTGTTCACGCCCCTGCCGGAACGGCCACGATCTCGGCCAACTTGTCGAAGCCCTCACCGACCCCTCGCTCCATCCCGGACTCGAGCATCGCGTCCCGGATCCGCTTCGAGCCGTACCGCTGCACTTGCGTCAGGGTGGTGACCCCACCGTGTTCGACCAACGTCAGAGTCGCCAGAGCTTGGCCTTCCGAAGCCTCGCAATCCTCGTTCGTCTCGAGGGAAACGAGCCTTTCCGGACGATTGACCTCTTGGTAGACACCCTGCAGCAGCATCTCCATCCCGCCGTCGTAGCGCAGCCGGTAGCGCCATCTGCCGCCGACCCTCAGGTCGATCTCGCATTCGACGACTTCGCAGCCGTGCGGGCCGAACCAGCGGCGTACCAGCTCCGGTTTGGTCCAGGCGTCGAACACCAGCGTCCTCGGCGCGTCGAAGGACCTTGTCATGACGATCTCGAGATCGCCGGATTTCGTCACCCTGAGAGTGCGTCCCATCGTGCTACTCCTTTCCGCTCATGCGAGTGGTCGATCGGTCTCGTCCCGGCGCTCCGGGTGTTGCAACTCACCTTCGAGGACGAGGTCCAGCTGAGAGAAGGCCTCGTCCCAGTGGCGGCGGTATCCGCCCAGCCATTCGTTCGCGTTCTTCAGCGGCTCGGCCACGAGCCGGCAGGGGCGGCGCTGGGCGTCACGCCCCCTCGCCACCAGCCCTGCCCTCTCCAGCACTTTCAGATGCTTGGAGATGGCGGGCTGACTCATCGCGAACGGCTCGGCCAGCTCCGTCACAGTGGCCTCGCCGTGTGCGAGCCGCGCGAGGATCGCGCGGCGGGTGGGATCGGCGAGTGCCGCGAAGGTGACATCGAGCAGATCCTGTGCCACGGTCGCCCGCCTTTCAGTTCTCACGAGTTCGAGTTCTCACGTCCGGCTCCGTCGGCGCTTGCCGCGACGGTGGATAACCTTGCGGTTCCATAACCATATGGTAATGTAGTTCGCATCGGATCGGCTTGTCAAGCTCCCACCAGCCAGAACACGATTCGAGGAAGGAGGCGAGGCCGAAGCCCGACCAGTGCCAGCACGCGCAAAAGGGCACGCGATCGCGTACTGAAGGGCAACTGGGGTTACCGTCGATGTCGGCATGGACGACGAACGAAACGAGCCGATGAACTCCGGGCGACCGAAGACGACGAAGCGATGGTTGACCGTCATCCTGGGAACGGTCACCGTTCTGCTCACCAGCGTGCAGTGCGGCACGACGACTGAACAGGCCGGATCGGCGCAGCCCGCCGGGACCACACCCCCGCCACAGAGCAGCACCGCTTCGAGCCCATCCAGCTCCAGTCCGCCCGCTTCCTCGCCGTCACCGAGGGTCGAGCAGGCGCCTGGTCCGGGCTGCGAGGCCGCCATCGCCGGGATGAGCCCCCGGCAGCGGCTGGCCCAGCTGATGGTGGTCGGCGTGAACGCCGGTGACCCGCAAGCGGCGGTGAAGCTGGTCCGCGATCAGCAGGTCGGCGGCATCTTCCTCGGCGGCAACGAAACGGCCCTGCTACAGAACCGCGCGCTGGACGAGGTGCAGCGGGCCGCGAAGGTCCCGGTGTCGGTGGCGATCGACGAGGAAGGCGGCCGCGTCCAGCGGATCGACGCCCTCGACGGGAACATGCCCAGCGCCCGGAAGATGGCCGCGACCATGACACCGGCGCAGGTGCGGACGAAGGCTACCGAACGAGGCAGGCAAATGCGGGCCCGCGGCGTCACCGTCGACTACGCGCCCGACGCCGACATCACCGACCAGCCGGACCGCGACATCGTCGGCGACCGGTCGTTCGGCGCCGACCCGGAAGTCGCGCGCAAGTATGTCCTGGCGTTCGCGCAGGGCTTGCGGGACGCCGGGGTGCAGCCGGTGCTGAAGCACTTCCCCGGGCACGGGCACGCCAGCGGGGACTCCCACAAGGGACTGGTGCGGACGCCGCCGCTGGCCTCACTGCGGAAGGTCGACCTGGTGCCGTACCGCGACATCGGCGAGTACGGCGAGGTCGGCGTCATGGTCGGGCATCTGGACGTGCCCGATCTGACCGGCGGCACACCGTCGACCCTGTCCGCGCCGGCGTACCGGCTGCTGCGGAAGGACTACGCGTTCGACGGCCCGGTGATCACGGACGATCTCGGGGCGATGAAGGCGATCACGTCGCAGTATCCGCTGCCGACGGCGGTGCTCAAGGCCTTGCAGGCGGGGGCGGATCAGGCGTTGTGGTCCTCCGGTGGCAACGTCGGCACGGTGCTGACCACACTGGAGCAAGCGCTTGCGTCCGGCGCTCTTCCCGCCGCCCGGGTCGACGAGGCCCTGACTCGGGTGCTCACGGCGAAACAAGCCTGCGGCTGACCAGCCTCGGGCCTGGCGAGGCGGCCAGGCGAGGTGGCCAGGTGAGACGGCCAGGCGGCGTCGCCCGGTGGGGTGACAGGAAAAGCGGTCCGAAAACTCAATGAACACAATGCTGACCAGGCTCGTGCCGAGGGTGACCCTGATCACCGCCCCGCCGCCCGATCAAGGAGGATCGCGTGCCTGGTCCCACGAAGCACCTGCGCCGTCTCGCGCTGGCGACTGCCGCCGCTGCCGGATTGAGTCTGCTCGCCGTACCGATGGCGTCGGCCGCGCCGTCGCCGGTCGATCGTCCGGTGCCGACCACCGGCTGTCATCGTCCGTCCCCGGTTCCCGTCGGGACGACGACACTGCGGACTTTGACGTCCGGCGGCCTGGTCCGCGAGTACACGGTGCATGTTCCCGCGCGATACCGGCCATCGCGGCAGTACCCGGTGGTGTTGTCGTTCCACGGTCACAAACGGACGTCGAAGTACCAGGAGGAGCTGTCCGGCTTTTCCGCGTATGACGCGATTTCCGTCTACCCGCAGGGACTTGTGGGCACAGACGGCGAATCGGCCTGGACCGGCGCGCCGTATTCGGCGGCCGCCGACGACGTGCTCTTCACCAGCGACCTGCTGAACACACTCCAGCGGGAACTGTGCGTCGACTCCCGCCGGATCTACGCGACGGGCAAGTCGAACGGCGGCGGGTTCGTCGGCGTCCTCGCCTGCCGGATGCCGGGCCGGATCGCGGCGTTCGCCCCGGTCGCCGGTGCGTTCTACCCACAAGGCGGCGAGTGCCACCCGTCGCGGCCCGCTCCGATTCTCGACTTCCACGGAACGGCCGACACGACGATCCCCTACACCGGGAATCCCGCGAAGGGCCTGCCGACGCTGCCGGACTGGCTCGCCGCCTGGGCGGACCGGAACGGCTGCTTCTCACGCCCGATCCAGTACTCATCGAAGACCGATGTCACCGTCCAGCGCTGGCTCGGTTGCTCGCTCCAGCACTACCGGGTCGAAGGCGCCGGGCACGTCTGGCCGAGCACGGCACCGAACAACGACTCCACCACCCCGACCGTCATCAACGCGACGCCGGTCATCTGGAAATTCTTGCTCTCCCACCGTCTGCGTTAAGAACTCGTCGATTTCCTTGCCGGACCCGTCCACCCGGCGCTACCGTCGAACTGACCGGATGACCAGATAAGCAAATCTGGTCACGAAGTCAGAGACTGGGAGTGCACGTGGCAGAACGTCCGGACCGCACCGCCGGCCGCGCCGATCGCATCCTCGACGCGGCCGGCGTCCTGCTTTTGCGGCTGGGCTATCGCAAGGTCACCATCGAGGACATCGCGAGCCAGGCTGGCATCGGGAAGGGCACGATCTACCTGCACTGGCCTACCAAGGAAAACCTCTTCCACGCGTTGCTCCTGCGTGAATCCCTCCGGGCCGCGGAGAATCTTCTCGATCTGCTGGACACGGATCCGGCGGAGGTGCTCCCGCATCGGTTCCAGCGGGCCGCGTTCCTGTTCACCCAGCGAAGCCCGTTGCTCGGCGCACTCATCACCGGCGACACCGAACTGCTGGGCCGGTTGAAGAAACATCCCTTGCAGGATCAGGACGCCGTCGTCGCCGATCGGTATCTGAAGACGATGACCGACCGGGGCCTGCTGCGTGACGACATCCCGAACCTGCTCTTTTCCCTGCGCGCCTCGGCGCTGGGGTCCTACCTGGTGGACAACTTCACCCTCGACGGCACCGGCCTCTCCGCCGAAGAGAAGGCCGACGCTCTCGCGCACATCATCCGGACGGCGTTCGAGCCGCCGGAACCACCGTCCACGGCGAATCTGGCCGCCACCGCGGCCGAAGTGATCCAAGCGTTCCAGGATCTGATCTCGTCCTACGACGCCTGGATCTACCGAAAGGACGGTACCGAGGAGCCTGCCTGATCCGAGCTCCTCCACCACGAGAAGAAGGGGGCAAGCCATGACCACGATCGCCGAAAACTGGGGCGTGCACAAAGACCAGTTCTGGCTTCGAGGTGAATTCCCGGCCGAACCGGTCGGTTTCGAAGCCGAGACGGGCGCGTGGAACGTCTACGGCCACGCCGAGTCACTGAAGACCCTGAGTGATCCCAAGGTGTTCTCCTCCGACACCGCCCGCCTGATCCCCAAAGAGATGTCGCCGGAGAAGGACCAGTTCACCGAGGGCAACCTGCTCCAGATGGATCCGCCGGACCACAAGAAGCTGCGCACACTGGTCAGCCACGCCTTCACCCCGAAGGTCGTCGCGGACCTCGAACCGCGGATCGCCGCGCTGACGAACGAACTCCTCGACGCCGTCGACGGCGCGGACTCGATGGAGCTGGTCACCCACCTGGCCTACCCGCTACCGGTGATCGTCATCGCGGAACTGCTCGGCATCCCGGCGAGCGATCGCGACCTGTTCAAGGAATGGGTCGACACGTTGCTGCGGAACAGCCAGAAGCGGTCGCTCATCGAACAGACCGAGGCGGACAGGAAAGCCGCTGAGGAAACGCGCGAACAGGTGACGAACCTCGTCAACTATCTGGGCGAACACGTCGATGACCGACGGAAGAACCCCCGCGAGGACCTGCTGACCAAACTCGTCGAGGCCGAGGTCGACGGCGTGAAACTCACGCAGAACGAAGTCGTCAACTTCGCGAACGTGCTGCTGCTCGCGGGGCACATCACCACCACGATGCTGCTCGGGAACACGGTGCTGTGCCTGGATTCCCATCCGGACGAGTACCGGCGCGTCCGCGAAGACCGTTCGCTGCTGCCTTCCGCCATCGAGGAATCACTGCGTTTCCTCAGCCCGTTCGCACTCGTCGCCCGCGCCACGACGACCGAGGTCGAGCTGGGCGGACGGACGATCCCGGCGGACAGCATGCTCTTCACCTGGGTCGCGGCGGCGAACCGGGATCCGCGCACGTTCACGGATCCGGGCATCTTCGACCCGTCGAGGGCGCACAACCCGCATCTGGCCTTCGGCCGCGGGATCCATTTCTGCATCGGCGCCCCGCTCGCCAGGCTGGAAGGCAAGACGGCGCTCAACATCCTGCTGGACCGGTTCCCGGATCTGCGCACCGATCCGGCCGTTCCGCCGTCGTTCATCCCCAGCCCGCACATGACCGGGGTGAACGAGCTCCAGTTGCTGCTGAAGCCCTAACGGTCGGCGAACCGGGAAGCGAGCGGGACCACCACCCGCGGGATCCGCTTCCCGGGCGTATACCGCAGTTCGGTGATGTCGCCGTTCGGCACGAGGTAGGTGTCGGCGAACGTCCGGAATCCTCGCATCGCCTCGCTGTCCGGGGTGGTGATCCCGGTCAGCAGCGACCACATGACCGCGCGGATGAAGAGCCCGTGCGTGAAGACGGCGATCGGCCCGGGTTCCCGTCCTCCCAACCGCGCCAGGAATTCCTGGGTCCGGGTGAAGAGCGCGGCGAAGGATTCCGCGCCGTTCACCGCGTGGTGCGGATCGGCCCGCTCCCAGTAGGCCTCCGTATACGGCTTACGGGTGGCGGTGGTGGTGACCTGTCCATGGAGTTCGCCGAGAAAGGTGAACTCCTGGACAGGCCACTCCTCACACTCCGCGCCGGGGAACCGTTCGATCGTCGGCCCGGCGGTCTGTCGCGCCCGCAAGAACGGCGACGTCACGATCAACCGAGGCCCGGCCAGCGATTCGGCGATTTCGAGGGCTTGCCGTCTGCCGAGTTCGGTCAGCGCCGAAGCCCCCGGCTCGCCACCGGGAAGGCCCGCGTTGCTCTCGCTCTCGCCGTGCCTGATCAACCACACCCGTGCCACGATCGCCTCCTAGACCCCGTGTGCCATCGACGATCGCACCGAGTGGAGTTGATCGCGACTTCCAGGATGCCGTAATCATCGCGGAAGCGGCGCGATGCTCAGCGGTCGAACTGTCCCGGCGCGCGACCCTCGCCCGCGGGGCCGCGATACGCCTGCGCGATGTCCAGCCAGTGATCCGCAAGCGCGCCTTCGGCACGGACGTCGAGATCGTCGCGGTGACGGCGCCGCGTGACCAGGAGGCAGAAGTCCTCCGCGCTCCCGGTGATCCGCTGCCGCGAGTCCTCGGGCCCGAACGTCCACAGCTGCCCGGACGGCGAGGTGATCTCGAAGCGGAACTCCTGCTCCGGCGGGGTCAGGCCACGTGCCTCATAGCCGAAGTCCCGCACCCGGACGGCGAAGCCGACGAGGTACGCGAGCCGGTCTGTCCGCTCCGGCCGTACCCCCAGCGCGTCCGCGACATCCTGCCCGTGCGCGAACAGCTCCATCATCCCGGCGCAGGCGAGGATCGCCGGCGGCAGCGGGTTGACCAGCCACGGCACGACCTGATCCGCCGGGACCGCCGCGAGCGCCTTGATGCCGGCGTCGCGTTCGGCGCGCCATCGGCTCAGCAGGACCTCGTTGGGGTCCCCGAGGTAGTCGTCGAGGGCCGCGTTGACGGCGGCGTCGAAGCCACGCGCCATCGAAGTCTTCGCGAGTTCGGCGAACTTCCCCGGTTCGGCCGCGGACAACCCGGCGATCTTGAAGATGAAGGAAAGATGAGCGATCTGGTGCCTGACCGACCAGCCGGCCGCGGGCGTGGGCAGATCCCATCCCGCGTCGTCCAGCTCGGACACCAGGGCGTCGACCTGTTCACCCTCCGTGGTGAGGTCCCTGATCACGTACCGGAAGTCAGTCACCGTGCCGTCCTCTCGCCGTTTCCACCCTTTCGAATGATGCGGACACGCCGCGCCGTCGTCTTCTCCTCGCGAGCCCCGTCGAATTCGGGCTTGATTCTGGAGCCGGGTCCAAGTTCTACCCTCGGTCCATGGGAACCGAAGCGATGAAGGCGCCGACAGCGCTGACCATGTCCCAGGTGACCTCCCGACCCGGCGTGCGGCCGGACACCGTGCGCTATTACGAGCGCATCGGCCTCCTGCCCGTCCCGGCGCGGACGACCGGGGCACACCGGCGCTACGACGAGGCCGTCCTGGACCGGCTGCGGTTCATCCGCGGCACCCAACGACTCGGGCTGACCTTGACGGAAATCGGTGATCTGCTGAGCGTGCGTGACACCGGGGTGTGCCCGTGCGAGCCCGCCGAAACCATGCTGGAACGCCATCTCGCCGAGATCGAGGCGGAGATGACGCGGCTCGGCGAGCTGCGCGCCGAACTCACTTCCCTGCTGTCCGGGATGTCCGGCGAGAAATGCGCCGACCCCCTTCCCGGGGCCTGGCGCCCGCCTGACCGCGAACCTGCGGAAGGAGGTGGATGACCATGCGGAACGACGACTGGTGCGACTGCGACTGCTGCGGTACCGGCTGCTGCTGACCCGCTTCGGCGGGACCGGCCGGGCGTGACGTCACCCGGCCGGGCATCCGAGGTCAGTCCTGCGGAAGGAGCACCGTCTTCCCGATCCGGTCCTTGCAGACTTCGGCCGAATAGGCCATCAACCCGCCCGCCTGCGCGTCCCGGAACAGCCGTTGGATCGGCGAAGTGCGCAGGAAACCCGAGCCGCCGCCCGCCTTCAACGCGAGCTGGGCGACGTCGCGGGCGATGTCGTTCGCGAGCACCTTCGCCGTCATGGTCGCGGGCAGGAACTCCGGCGAATTCCGATCCGCCGGCCACGCCATGTGCCGGGAGTACATGCGCGCCGCTTCGAGCCGGGTGTGGACATCCGCGGCTTCGAACTGCAGCCATTGCATTTCGGCGAGCGGTTGCCCTGTCGCCGGGATGACGCGGCTTCGGGAGTGCGAGATCAGCGCGTCTTCCGCCGCGTCGGCGATGCCCAAGGACAAGAAGGCGAGGCCGGCCCCGATGTGGTTCGGGCGCCGCTCGGTCGAGGGCGGGCACCGGCGGTCCTCCCGCAGGACGGTCCCTTCGAAGGAGACGAGCTGGCTGCGGCTGGCGCGCAGTCCCATCGTGTCCCAGATGGGCACGAAGGTCATCGTGTCGTCCGGCGCCACGCCGAAGAAGGTGGGCGCCGGTGAGCCGGTATCCGCCGTCGACGGGCTCGGCGATCTGCTGCGGCATCAGGAACATGTTGCCGCCGCTCGGTTCCGACAGTGCGTTGGCGAACCGCTTGCCCTCGATCAGCTCCTCGGCGTAGAAGCGGCCCATGTCGGGAGCGGACAGCCTGCCCAGTCCGACGGCGGCGCCGATGGCGTTCGTGGGCGGGCGGGGCGAACGGATGGACGGGCTCGGTCATGACCGCATCATGCCCGAACCGCGAAGGCCTCCTCGCCACCCCGAGAATGGAGAAGGAGGCCTTTCACCGTCCGGCCGTCACACTCCGGTGCAGGCGGCCGTCGCGAATTCGCCGGAAGCGGTCTTGGTCGAAACCACCGCGCCGTCGACGGTGATCTTGCAGCTGACCGAGCCGCCGGTCTCGCCCGTCGTGACCGTGAGCGTCCCGCCCTTGTAGACGCCCTTGTTCTCGACTTCCTTGTTCCATGGCAGTGCCGGAACCGTTTCGGTGAGCGGGTTGAGCACTTCGCCGTAGACGACTTCGACGTTGGTCGCGTCGCCGGTGATCTCGTAAGACACCTTCGCGGTGCGGTTGAGCTCGTTGTTGATGTCGTCGACGGCCGCGTTGAACACGAAGATCCACACCACACAGACCACGAGCCCGAGTGCCGACAACGCGATTCCGGTGATGGAGAGCCCCTTGTTGGAGGCCTTTCCGTTCTTGACGCGGATCAGCCCGATGATCGAGAAGATCAAGCCGAGGATCACCAGCGGCCAGGCGATGACGCCGACGAACGGGATCGGGGAGAAGACCAGCCCCACCAGGCCGAGGACGAAGCCCGTGACGCCGATGCCGTTGCGGGGTGGCATCGGGCCGCCAGGGGCTTGCGGGGCCGGCGTGTAGGGGGTTTGCTGGGTCACGGGGTTTTCCTTTCAACGGGATGAACGAGGCGGCATACAACCAGCGATCACGGGGCGGCCGCGTCGTCCTCGGCGCGTGAACCCGTTACGACGAAAGTCGTAATCCGCGCGCCGGGAAGGATCGGTTCCGCTGATGCGGGCGGCCTGGCCCGCTTGCGTACGCTCAGCGCATGGCAAGGCGTGTGCTCGGTGTGGTGCTCACCGTGGTGGCGGTCGCGGCGTGCGTGATCAGCAGCATTTTCGTCTTCAGCGCCCAGGGTTATCTCCCGGCGACGAAATCGTTCGACCCGACGTGGTGGTCCACGCTCGGGTTCTTCACCGGGATCGCGGCGGCTGTCATGCTCTGCTGGCGGCACAAATGGCCGGAACTCGTCCTCGGCATCGCCCTGGTGCCGCCGCTTTGTTTCCGGTCCGACGCGCTGGCCGCGCTGGTCGCCCTCGCCGCTTTGGCCGCGCACCGCCGCGACCGTCTCATGTGGATCGGTTCCGTACTGGTCTACCTGGCCACGGCGTGGGCGTTGTTCGGCGACGCCAACCGCCATCCCGAGGTGACCGTCGCGGGACAGATCGTCGGCAAGCAGTTCTCCGCCGTGCAGGTGATGGGGACGCTGACGGTCGCCGTCGTCATGACGGCCGTGCCGCTCACCGTCGGGGTCGTCCGCGGGATGCAGGACACGCTCGCGATCCGTGAGGCCAAGGAAGAGGAGCTCCGCGCCGAAATGACCCGTCGCGCGGAACGCACCCGGATCGCGCGCGAGATGCACGACGTCCTGGGGCACCGGCTTTCCCTGCTGTCCCTGCAAGCCGGCGCGCTTGAGGTCAGCAAGGGACCCGCGACTACCGAAGCGGCGAAGACCGTCCGCACCACCGCACGCCAGTCGCTCGAAGATCTGAGGCAGGTCATCGGGGTCCTTCGCGACGGCCAGGGTTTCGGCGAAAGCGGCGAGGGCGGGCCCCATCCCGAACCACCACAGCCGACGCTGGCGGACATCCCCGAACTGGTCGCCAACGCCCGCCGCGCCGGGCTGGGGGTCAACGTGACGATCCTGCTCGACGACGCGGGCGGCGCGCCGGCGCTGCTCGGCACGACCGCGTACCGGATCGTCCAGGAGTCGATGACCAACATCCTCAAACACGCGCCGGGCGCGGCCGCCGAGGTTTCGGTTCGTGGCGGGCCGGGGAACGGCCTGACCGTCGAAGTCGTCAATCCGCTGTCCTCGACCGCCGCCGCAGGGAAGCCGTCGGGAGCGGGCACCGGGCTGACCGGGATCGGCGAACGCGTCACGCTGATCGGCGGGAACGTCAGCGCCGGCCCCACCGAGGAGCGCACATTCGCCGTCCGGGCTTGGCTACCGTGGGGACACCACTAACCTGTCCGGGTGAACCAGCGCCCACTGCGAGTGCTGCTCGTCGATGACGACCCCCTCGTGCGAACCGGCTTGTCGATGATCCTGTCCAGCACGGACGACATCGAGGTCGTCGCGGAAGCGGGTGACGGGGACGAGGCCGTGCCGAAGGTGACCATGCACGCGCCCGACGTGGTGCTGATGGACATCAGGATGCGGCGGATGAACGGCCTCGCCGCGACCGCCGCCGTCACCGCGCTGCCCAACCCGCCGAAGGTCCTCGTGCTGACCACCTACGACCTCGACGAGTACGTCTTCGACGCGCTCGGCGCGGGCGCGAGCGGGTTCCTGCTGAAAGAGGGCTCGCCGCAGGAGATCATCGACGCGGTGCGCGTGGTCGCGGCGGGTGAAGCGATGCTGTCGCCGCGGACGACGCGGAAACTCATCGGGCACTTCGTCGCCGCCAGGGTGAGCCCTCGCCGTCATCGAGCACGAGCCGGGCTGAGCACATTGACCGAACGGGAACGAGAGATCGTCACCGCTGTCGCGCAGGGCGGGACCAACGCCGGGATCGGCGCGCAACTGCACCTGAGCGAGGCGACGGTGAAGACCCACATCACCCGGATCTTCGCGAAACTCGACGCGACCAACCGGGTCCAGCTGACGATCTTCGCCTACGAAGCGGGGCTTGTCGCGCCCTGACGGTCCGTTCCGAGCAACCCGGCGGCGACGGTCGCCCAGAGCACCACGGCGCCGCCGAAGCCCGGTACGAGCTGCCAGGCCGCCGTCCAGCCCGCGATCGCGAGGACGGCGGCGAGCACGGCGACGACGCACAGCAAGGCGCTCAGCACCAGAAAACGCCGTGAGCCGAACAATTTCGCGAACGGCAGGAAGTGCAGGCCGACCACGAAGAGCACCCACGCGGGCACGGCTTCGGGGAGTTCGAAGACCGCCGAGAGCACTCGCGCTCCGGCGAAGATCCCCACCACCATGAGCAGCACGGCGATCCCGTACTGCTTGCCGAACGGGCTTTCCTCCCGGCCGCCACCCGCGGGCAGCCCGGCACCCCGACGGGCTGTCAGCACGAGCCAGCCCACCAGCCCCAGCACCGCGGCGACACCCACGACGACCAGCGGCGTCGATCCGCCGGAGACGGAGGAGGCGCCGAAGAACCACCACCCGGCACCGAATCCCACTCCGATCGCGGAACTGATCAGCAACGTGATCAGGTGCCCCTTGGTGAACTGTCCGTCCGTCATCTCCCGGGTCTCCTCCTCCCCCCGGCGGAACAGTACCCGGGGCCTACGCGAGCCCGGCGAGGATGGCCGCCGCCTCCCGCGGATGCATGAGGAACCGGACATGGCTGCTCTCGAGCGAACGCACGTCGGTCGGGTTGTCCGGGGTGAGCGCGTCCGCCTCCTTGATGAAACGGTCCTGCAGCGCGAGCGGGATCGACCGGTCTCCGGTGAGCCTGATGTAGGTGCGCGGGATCCGGCCCCAGGTGGCGGCGTCGGCGCGTTCGGTGCCCACGTCGAGGGTCTCGTCCGGCTCGAGGGTGTTGAGGTAGGCGAAGAACTCCTGCTCGGTGCCGTCCTCGAGCATCGCGGTCTTCAACGCGGCCAGCAGCGTGGGATCGGCCGTGCGCCAGTTCATCCGGAGCGCGCCGAGTTCGGCGGGGTTCGCGACGACGACCCCGCCGACGTCGTTGAGCGCACTGCTCGCGTTCTCGGGTCCCTGCATGTACTCGCCCACTGTCGCGTCGACACAACACCACGCGGAGATGTAGACGATCCGGTCGATGAGTTCCGGGACGGCGTTGCCGACCCCCGTGAGCGTGACCCCGCCGCGGCTGTGCCCGACCAGGATGACCGGCCCGTGCCCGGCGACCTCGCGCACGACGTCCACCACTCGCCCGACGACCTCGGCGGAGGTGACACCGGCCTGGTTCGACGGAGCCGTGGCCAGCGTTTCCAGGTCCTGCGGCGCCTGGTAGGCCGCGTGGAAACCGGCTTCGAAACCGTGTCCGGGAAGGTCGACGGCCAGCGTGCGGTGGCCGAGCAGGGCGAGTTCGCGTTGCAGCGGGTTCCAGGTGAACGAGTTGCTGTTGGAGCCGTGGACGAAAACGTAGGTCGGAGTCACGGTTCGTATCCTGACATCCCGGCTTTGCCCGCGTGGCGATCTCGAGCCGAAGGTCGTGACGATCACCTTCGACACCGCCATCGAGGCACGGAATGTAACGCGAGGGCCACCGACGACGACCTAGCTCCCGCAACACAGCGAAAGCTTCTGGGGAAGGTGCGGCTACCGCGCCGAGGAACATGTCGTACGGAGGACATCACTATGGAGATCGCAGAGCGCGCACAGGCTTTGGCTCTGAAGATCCGGAAGCACAAGGCTGATATCCAGACGGAAGAAGCCACCAAGAACGCTTTCGTGATGCCCTTCATCAGCACGGTCCTCGGGTACGACGTCTTCAACCCCGCCGAAGTCATCCCTGAATTCACGGCTGACGTCGGCACCAAAAAGGGTGAGAAGATCGACTACGCCATCGTGCACGACGGGCAAGTACAGGTTCTGGTCGAAGCCAAGAAAATCAACGACCCGCTTCGCATCGAGCACGCGTCCCAGCTCTTTCGGTACTTCGCCGTCACGAACGCGAGAATCGCCATCCTCACGAACGGCGAGACGTACCAGTTCTACACCGACCTGGACGCGCCGAACCGGATGGACGCGAAGCCCTTCCTGGTACTGGACTTTTCGGATATCGACGACACGCTGATCCCCGAACTCGCGAAGTTGAGCAAAGAGTCCTTCAACTTGGACTCGGTCATCAACGCGGCCGAGGAACTCAAGTACATCGGCCAGATCAAACGGATCCTCGCGACCCAGTTCAAGACACCCGAGGACGAGTGGGTGAAGTTTTTGGCCGGCCGGGTCTACGAAGGGTCCTTCACCCAGCGAGTTCGCGATCAGTTCGCTCCGCTCGTGGACAAGGCGGCGCGCCAGTTCCTCAACGAGCAGGTCAACGACCGTTTGAAGAACGCACTGGGCGGACCTGATTCGTTCGTCAGTGTTTCCACTGGCGCGTCCGACCCTTCCGAGCAGGGCATTCCAGCTGAGGGCTCGCCTGCGACGACTGAGGAAACAAGACCGCGTGACAACAACGGCGATGTGGTCACGACCGAAGAAGAACTCGAGGGATACCGGATCGTTCGAGCCATCGTCTGCGGAGAAGTCCCGGCGGCGAGGATCGTCGCGCGTGACACGAAGACCTATTTCGGTGTGCTGCTGGACGACAACAATCGCAAGCCCATCGCCCGGCTGTGGTTCAATCGCGCGAAGAAATACCTCGGCATCTTTGACGAAAACAAGGTGGAGACACGGATCCCCATCGCGACGGTCGAAGAGATCTACCAGTACGCCGACCAGCTCCGGAAGACCGTGGCTCGATACAACTCCTCGGCCGCCTCCGAGTCCAAAGCGGCCGAAGCCGCAGAGCCGGACTTCGCCGACTCGTCACTCAGCCCGCGATGAGCACCTGGCCTGCTCCGTCGAACCGGTAGCCGACCCCGCGCACCGTCGTGATCGGCGTCAGCGCGGGCTCCAGCTTCCCGCGGATCTTCCGGACATGGACGTCCACGGTCCGCCCGTTCCCGCCGGCCAGGCCCCGCACCTGCGCCATCAGCGTGACACGGTCGAAGACGCGGTCCGGATTCCGGCTCAGGAACAGCAGGAGGTCGAACTCCAGCCTGGTGAACTCCAGCACCTCGCCGCACAGCAGCACCCGGCGTGAGTCCGGCTCGATGCGCAGGGGCGGCGCGGAGTCACCGAGGCGCCGCCGCCGTCCGGCGAGTTCGACGACCTGGCCGGAATTCGTTTCACCTGCTTGGAAAGTCCGTGCCGTCAGCGTCACTCCGACAGTGTCCTCAAAGGATTCGAGCAGGCGCGCGGCGATGGCGGCGGCGTGCTCGGAGTCGGTGCTCACCCGCAACGCCAGGGTCAGCTCGACGGTCGGCTCCCCGCTCACCGCGACCGACTGCGTCATCTCACACCACCCGGACCGGATGCCGGACGACGGCGTCGAACAGGTAGCCCTGGGTGTTGTGCGGGGTGACATCGGGCTGGGTGACACCGGCGATGTCCGTGGCCCGTGCCCGCAAGGTCCGAACGCCGGAAACACCGGGGCGCCAAGGGATCTCCCAGCGTTGCCAGCCTCGATCCGCCGCCGCGCCCACGAACTTCGCCTGCCGCCAGCCGTCGCCCGCGTCGACCTCGACCCGTCGGATCCTGCCGTTGCCCGACCATGATCGGCCGCGCAGGACGTGCCTGCCGCCGGCCGCGAACTCCGCGTTCCAGGGCAGTTCGAACGCGCTCTTGACCACCTGCCTGGTCACGACCGTGCCCTCGGCGGGATAGTCCGGCCCGAGCAGCCGGTAGTACCGCGTGTTCCACGGTGACACCAGCGGCGTCTCCGAGACTTCGATGCGCCCCAGCCATTTGATCGACGAGATCCCGATCCAGGACGGCACGACGAGCCGGACGGGATGGCCGTGGTCCGGCGGGAGCGGATGCCCGTTCATCTCGTAGGCCAGCAAGACGTCCTGCAGCGCCTTCGCGACCGGCAGTGGACGGCGCACCTTGCCAAGATTGACCCCGCCGGTGATGTAATCGGCGTCCAGGCCCTCCGGCAGGACGTCCACCGCGTGCCGCGTCAGCCCCGCCCTGGCCAGCACGGTGGAAAGCCGGACGCCGCGCCAGCGCGCGACCCCGATCGCGCCGAGCTTCCACGCCGTGCCGGACACTGTCTGCCCTTGCTGGCTGGTGAAGTAGCTCCGGCCGTTGCCCGCGCATTCGACGGCGGCGGTGATCGTCTCCGAAGGCAACCGGAGCAGATCGCGATAGGTGAACTCGATTGGCCTGTCCGCTGTCGGCGCACCGCGCAACCCGGTTCCGAAGAGTTTCAGGCGCCAGGTGCCGACGTCGATCGAAGGAGTGGCGGTGTGGTTTCGCACGAAGAACCGCTCGACCGGCGTCAGATAGCCCTGACCGCTCAGCGCCTCCCAGCGCGTCTCCGCGTTGGTGCCGTAGACCTCGAAGATCTCCGGCGGCAACGGCTTCACGATCGGTGCCGCCGCCGACGCCGTCTCCGGAGGAAGCGTTCCGAACGCCGTCAGCGCGAGCGAGCCGCAGGCCGCCAGCCGAAGCATTCCGCGCCGCGATATCCCATCGGCTCGCGCTTCTCCCGCGTGCCACCGCGCGAGCCGTGTGCGGTCGTAGGTGGCTTCGTCGGTCAGGCCGGTTCCGGTCATGTGGGTCATTGTCGGCAGCGGCCGTCCGCGCGGACCAGCGCGTCCACAGAGCGGAACTGGGTTGTGCCCCGGACGGGGATCGAACCCGCACTGGGTCGATTTTAAGTCGACTGCCTCTGCCAGTTGGGCTACCGGGGCACAGACAGCCTAGGCGATGGCCCTCAGCTCGCGGCTTCAGTACGCCGATATTCGAGCCAACGAAGGCCGAGTTCGTTCCAGACGGCCTGATACTCCTCGAACTTCTCGTCGACCAGCCGAGGATCGATCCGGTCGGGCGGGGTCAGGCCGGTGGCGAGCGCACCGAAACACTCCAAACGCCGTGAAGGCCTCCTTCCCTACGCTCAAGGTAGGGAAGGAGGCCTTCACGGAGCTACCGCCTCAGGACTTCGACAGCCTGTCGAACTCCTCGCGCGGGTTGTTGATCTGGCCGAGCGAGATGACCTCGCGCCGGAACAGGCCACCGAGCATCCAGTCGAACAGGATGCGGATCTTGCGGTTCCAGGTCGGCATCGCCTTGAGGTGGTACGCACGGTGGAAGAGCCAGGCCGGGAAGCCCTTGATCTTCAGGTTCAGCGCGTCGGCGACACCCTTGTGCAGGCCGAGGCTGGCCACCGCACCCAGGTTCTTGTGGTAGTAGTCCTTCGGCTTGCCGCCGCGGATCACCTTGATGATGTTCTTCGACAGCAGGCGCGCCTGGCGGACGGCGTGCTGCGCGTTCGGCGGGCAGGTCGCGGTCGGGTCCTGCTCGGTGCGCGAGAGGTCCGGCACGGCTGCGTTGTCACCGGCGGTCCAGACGTCGGGGTGCCCGACGACCTGCATCGCGGCGGTGGCCTCGACGCGGCCGCGCTTGTCCAGCGGCAGGTCCGAGGTCGCGAGCACCGGGTTCGCCTTCACGCCGGCGGTCCAGATGATCGTGTCGGTGTCGAACTCGGTGCCGTCCGAGAGCACGACGTGGCCGTTCTCGAACGACTTCGCCGCTGTCGACAAATAGACTTCGATGCCGCGCTTTTCGAGCTGCTCGACGGTGTACACACCGAGCGTCTCGCGCACCTCGGGGAGGATCCGCCCGGCCGCCTCGACGAGCACCCAGCGGATGTCCTCGACCTTGAGGTTCGGGTAGTAGTTCTCCACCGCGAAGCGGGTCATGTCCTCGAGCTCGGCGAGAGCCTCGATACCGGCGAACCCGCCGCCGACGACGGTGAACGTCAGCAGGCGCTTGCGCTGCTCGGGGTCGAGCGTGCTGGCGGCCTCGTCCAGCTTCGTCATGACGTGGTTGCGCAGGTAGATCGCCTCGCCGATGGTCTTGAAGGCGATGCCTTCCTCGACCAGGCCCGGGATCGGCAGGATGCGCGCGACGGCTCCGAGCGCGACCACGAGAACGTCGTAGTTCAGCTGCTCGACGTGCCCGTCGGCGGCCTCGACCGTGACGGCCTTGCGCTCGTGCTCGATCTTCGTCACGCGCGCGGTGAGCACGTGGCAGCGCTTGAGCACGCGCCTCAGCGGCACGACCACGTGCCGCGGTTCGATCGCACCGGCCGCCGCCTCGGGCAGGAAGGGGGCATAGGTCATGTGCGGCTGCGGATCAACGACCGTCACGGACGCTTCGTTGGCCCGGAGCATCTTTTGGAGCCCGTACGCCGTGTAGAGCCCGACGTACCCACCACCGAGGACGAGGATCCGTGTCGGTTCCGACTTAACACCAGCCATATCCCTATAGTCGCACCCATCAGCTGAGATCGCTCGTGTACCCCATCCCGCTGTGACCAGCGTCGCCACGGTTTCCGCACCGATTCAGTTCAGCCCGGCCACCGAGGTCGCGGAGGCCAGGACGTCGCACACCATGTCCAGCGTCAGCCTGCCGGTCTGGACATTGCGCTGCGACACGTGGTAACAGCCGAAAAGACGCAGGTCGCCGAGTCTCACCTCGGCCCCGTGGCCGAATTTCGGGCGTGGCGCGGGCACCGGCCAGCCCGCCTCGGCGAGCACCGGCAGCAGCGCCTGCCAGCCGAACGCGCCGAGCACCACGACGGCCTTCAACGTCGGTTTCAGCAACCCGAGCTCGGCCGCGAGCCAGGATCGGCAGGTGTCCCGTTCCTCAGGTGTGGGCTTGTTGGCGGGTGGCGCGCATCGCACCGGGGCGACCATCCGGGTTCCCCGCAGTTCGAGGCCGTCGCCCATTCGGGTCGACGTCGGCTGCGAAGCGACACCGACCCGGTGAAGCGCCTTGAACAGGACGTCGCCGGAGGGGTCGCCGGTGAACATGCGGCCGGTCCGGTTCGCGCCGTGTGCCGACGGAGCCAAGCCGACGATGGCCAGTGACGCGTCCGGCGGGCCGAATCCGGGCACTGGCCGGGCCCAATAGGTCTCGTCTGCGAAAGCCGCGCGTTTGACCACGGCGATCTCCTCGCGCCACGCGACCAGCCGCGGACAGGCGCGGCAGCCGACGACCTCGGCGTCGAGTTCGGCGAGGGACCGGAACCTCATAGCGCCTCTTTCAACGCGTCGCGGGCGAGGCGATCGGCGTGCCGCGTCGTCTCCGGCTGGCGGAACTCGGGGCACAACCGCAGTACCTGGCGGCATGCGTTGTCCAGCGAGATCTTGTGGCCGACGGAGACATAGACGGGCTTCACGCCGTCCCGGGTGCGCAGAACCGTGCCGACTACCTCGCCGTCGTCCAGCAGCGGTGCCCGTGAGCCACGTTCCGCGCCGGGCTCGTCGTGTTCGCCGATGAACCGGGTCTTGCCGACTCCGATGGACGGCAAGCCGGTCACGACCCCGATGTGACACGCCAGCCCGAACCGGCGCGGGTGGGCCAGCCCGTGCCCGTCGCAGACCAGCAGGTCCGGCGTGAGGTCGAGCGCGCACAGGGCTTCGAGCAAGGGCGGCAGCTCACGAAAGGCGAAAAGGCCCGGTTCGTACGGGAACGAGACCTCGGAAACGACGGCCCGCTTTTCCACGACGCGGAATCCGGAGGTTTCGAGCGTGACCGCCGCGGCGGCGATGAGGCCGCTGCCCTCGTCGTAGGCGACGTCCAGCCCGGTGACCGTGACGATCTCTTGTGGACAACGATCCTCGAGATCGACCAGGCCACGAAGGGTTTCCTGGATCTCGACCGCCTCGCGGGGCGTGTTCGGGCGATCATGCGCCATGACGATGTCCACCTGTACAGACTGCCAGTAAGTTGGAGGCATGCCGGACACCAATCCCGATGAAACGGCCACCGACGAGAAGGACACCCCGTCGGTGGAAACCAAGGTCGAGCCGACCGACGACCTGGTCACCACGAAGCACACGCTGACACTCAAGCGGCGCAAACTCGCGTACACGGCCCAGACCGGGCGGCTCGTGCTGCGGAAGGAGGTCGTCACCGACGGGAAGTCGGAAGGCCACCAGGCCAAGGCCGAGGTGTTCGTGACCTCCTACACGCTCGACGACACGGAGTCCGGTACGCGCCCGGTCACCTTCGCGTTCAACGGCGGCCCCGGCTCGGCGAGCGTCTGGCTGCACATGGGCCTGCTCGGCCCGCGCCGCGTGCTGTCCGGCGACGTCGACGACCCGGTCGCGCCGCCCTACGGGCTGACCGACAACCAGGAAACCCTGCTGGCGCACAGCGACCTGGTGTTCATCGACCCGGTGTCGACCGGCTACTCGCGCGCCGTGGACGGCGAGAAGGCCAAGGAGTACCACGGGTTCACCGCCGACATCGAGTCCATCGGCGAGGTCATCCGGCTCTGGGTGTCGCGCGAGCAGCGTTGGCTCTCGCCGAAGTTCCTCGCGGGCGAGTCGTACGGCACGCTCCGCGCGGCCGGGCTGGCGTCGCATCTGCAGGAACGTCACGGGATGTACCTGAACGGGCTCCTGCTGATCTCGTCGGTGCTGGACCTGGGCACCCTGCGGTTCACCGAGGGCAACGACCTGCCGTACTCGCTCTACGTGCCGACGTACGCGGCCATCGCGCACTACCACGGGCTCCACGGCGACCGTCCACTCGACGACGTCCTCGCGGATGCCGAGGACTTCGCGGCCAAGGAACTCCCCTGGGCTCTCGCACGCGGCGCCCGCCTGTCCACACAGGATCGAGCCGAAGCGGTGGCGACGCTCGCTTCGTTGACCGGTTTGAGCGAGTCCTATGTGGACCGCGTCAACCTGCGGATCGAGCACGTTCGCTACTTCACCGAGCTGTTGCGGGACAAGGGTCTCACCGTCGGCCGGATGGACGGCCGGTTCACCACCTGGGAACCCGACGGCGGCCGCGAGCACATGAGTGACGACCCGTCGATCTCGCGGATCATCGGCGCCTACACGGGCGGGCTCAACCACTACGTGCGCGCCGAGCTCGGCTACGAGAACGACCTGCCGTACGAGATCCTCTCGACGGACGTCTTCAAAGCCTGGTCGTACTCCGACTTCGAGGGCCGCTCGGTGTCCTCTGTGGACTCACTCGCGTCGGCCATGCGGGCGAACCCGCACCTTCGGGTGCATGTCGCCTTCGGCCACTACGATGGCGCGACGCCTTACTTCGCTTCGGAGCACGTGTTGGCGCGACTGCAGATTCCTGAGGAACTGCGGGAGAACATCGACACGGCGTACTACCCGGCCGGGCACATGATGTACGTGCACGAGGAGTCGCGGGTGCGGCAGGCGAAGGACCTGGCGAAGTTCATCAAGGCCGCTTCGGGGAAGTAGCGCACTCTCCTTCCGCTCGACAAGCGCCATGAAAGGTCCTTTCCTTGCCAATTTTGCAAGGAAAGGACCTTTCATAGCATTCCGGCACCAAGTTCTGTCGGACCTGTCGATCACCATGTCAGCATGTACCTATCAAGAGCTCCGCTCACGGACTCATACCTACGTCAACACAGCCGGTACGGAGTCATCCGCGTGGCGACCCTGGAGAAACTAGGAGTTACGCAGAGTACTTCGTATCGAAGATGCCAGCCTGGCGGTAGGTGGACTCACCTGCTGCCAGGCATCGTCCTTCTCTCGAAGGAAAAACCGACCGCTCGGCAACGAGTCGAAGCCGCGTTGATGCTCACGGGCGACCTAGGGGTCGTCACCGGTTTCGAGGCCGCACGAAGGTACGGCCTACGACAGTCTGGGCCCCACGGCACCGTTCACGTGCTCATTCCCCAGCAGCGCAAAGTGCGAAGCGTCAAGTTCACGATCATCGAAAGAACGATCGACATGCCAGAACGTCGCGTGATCGAGGGGGTGCCGTTGGCCGCCCCGGCTCGAGCAGTTCTGGACGGTGTCAGGCGCATTCGCGATCTCGACCCGGTGCGTTCCTTGCTGATCGAGACAGTCGAGACCGGCCTGTGCACAGTCGGCGAACTGAGCGCTGAACTCGGGTCAGGCAGCAGACGTGGAACAGCGCTTCCCCGTGCCGTTCTCCGAGAGCTCGCGGCCGAGGTCAAGTCAGTACCTGAGGCTGCGGCGCTGGCGATCTGGAAGAGAGCCGGACTACCCCCAGCCGAGCAGAACGTCAAGATTCACGATGCCTTCGGCAACTACATCGGCAAGCCCGATTCATGGTGCGACGAACTCGCCATGGCGTGGGAAATCGATTCGTATGCCTTCCATTTCGGCAGGGATGCCTACCGGAAGACTCTTCACCGCAACAATCGGTATGCCGCTGCGGGGATCGTCGTCGTGCAGACGTTGCCGTCCCGGATACGCGACGAGCCGGACAAGGTCATCGCCGAGCTCCGTGCTGCGGCCGAGGCTGCGGCACGACGCCCGAGGCCTGCCATCTCCGTGGTCCGCTCCGAGCGGGCCGCCTGATAGCCCAGCCTGTCGCGCTATGAAAGGTCCTTTCCTTGCCAAATTTGCAAGGAAAGGACCTTTCATAGCACTCTCAGGACCGAAAGATCAGCCTCGCAGGTATTGGGAACCGTGCGTGACGGCCGACCAAGCGTCCACGGCACCGTGACCGTAGAAGCCGTTGAACGAAGCGTCACCGGTGCAGGTCGCGGTAAACGACGCGTCCCGGCCTTCCTTCAGGTAGTCGACGGTCCGCGGCGTCGGGCACGCGATGTCCGAAGCCGTGCCTTCGAGCACCCGCTGCACCGCGTCCGGGTCCATCCCGAAGTCGCGAGAGCCCTTGCCGTACTGCGAAACGATGAGCGCGGCGACACCGGTCGCGTGCGGCGACGCCATCGACGTCCCCTGCAGCCACTGGTAGTAGCCGACGCGACCGTCGGCGGCGGTCGCCTTCTGGATCCCGGCGGTGACACCGGCGGGCGTGATGTTCCCGGCCGCGTCGATGTTGCCTTCGGCGACGCCGACGTTGCGCGGGTAAGTCGAGAGGATCTCGTTCTCGACCGTGCGGTACCACGGGGTGCCGAAGTAGTCACGGAAGTATCCGCCGGGCGCGGAGACCGAGATCTGCTCGACGCCGTAGTTCGAGTAGTCCGCCTTCGCCTGCGAAGGACCGAAGGACGAGACACCGATCGTGTGCGGGCCTTCGACGGGCAGCGAGAGGCAGCTGTTGTCGATCTGCCTCGGGTGCGTGCTGTTCGACGGGTAGCCCGGGCTGGACGCGTCCGGCTGCGGGGCGGCGAGGTCGCTGTGCTGGTTGCCCAGCGAGACGACCTGGGTGACGCCCTTGCGGTGCGCGTAGTTCAGCGCTCGCGTCGTGGCCTCGATGATGGTGCGCTGCTCGGCCTGCTGCGCGGGCGTGTCCGCGGCGTTCGCGGCACAGTTGTACAGCCAGGGGTCCGTGTAGAAGCTCATGTTGACGACGTCCACACCGGCGTCGCCGGCGTAGGTGATCGCGTCCACGGTCGACTGCAGGAAGAAGAAGCCCGAGTCCTGCCCGGCGCGGATGTTCACCAGCGTCACGTTCGGCGCGACGCCCGAGACGCCGAAGCCGTTCGCGGCGGCGCCGATGGTGCCGGCGACGTGCGTGCCGTGCCCGTTGTCGTCATGGTCCACCGGGTCCACGCAGCCGCGGAATTCACACGGACCGTCGACGACCGCGCCGTTGACGTCGGAGACGATGTCCTTCGTGAAGTTCCGCGACGCCGCGCGGTCGAAGTTCGGCGCGATGTCCGGGTGGCTCGCGTCGACACCGGTGTCGATGATGCCGACCTTCACCCGCTTGTCACCGGGCTGCTTGGTGCGCGAAAGGTCCGAGCGGACCGACTTGAGGCCCCAGAGCTGGTCGTCGAGCGGGTCCATGCTGACGGTCTTCGGCTGCGCCGGCTTCTTGGCCGACGCGGCACCGCGGCTTTCCTTCTCGACGAGGTTCGGCTTGACCTTCGCCTTGTCGCTCTTCGGCGCGGCGCCGATCGGCTTCGCTTTGGCCGCACCGAAGACCGAGCGGTCGGCGGTGACCCGTTCGGCGAAACCGTTGGCGGGCGCGGTCGCGGTGATCAGGCCGACCGCGGTGTTGCTGGTCACGACGGTACCCCCGGCGGCGCGGATCGCCTTTTCCACCGACGCGACACTCTGGCCTTCACGGGCCAGGACGGAGAATTCGGTCGCCGCACCGGAAAGCGCCGGCTGCGCGGATGCGACCGGAGTAGCGACGATCGCGCTGAACAGCGGTACCGCGAGCGCGATCACGAGAGATCTTGGCTTTTTCACTTCCTGCCTCCTGAAGAAAGGATTCGTGCAAACTACGTCAGCGGTCTCCGCTAATCAACGAAGTCCCTACGAAAGTCAGGGAACGACTGTTTTCTCCTCCGCGAAATGACAGGCGGACAAATGCCCGCCCGCCCGCGTGATCAATTCGGGTTCCTGATCGGCGCAGACGTCCTGCGCCTTCCAGCACCGGGTGCGGAACCGGCAGCCGGACGGCGGATCCAGCGGGCTGGGCACGTCGCCTTCCAGGCGGATCACCTGCCGCTGCCCGCGCAACGCCGGATCCGCGACAGGCACCGCGGAAAGCAGCGCCTGCGTATAGGGATGCGCCGGATGTTCGTAGATCTCCTCTTCCGTCCCCATTTCCACGATCTTGCCGAGATACATGACCGCGACCCGCGTGGAAAGGTGACGGACAACCGACAGATCGTGTGCGATGAACACGTAGGAAAGACCGAATTCCTTCTGTAGTTCACCGAGCAGGTTCATCACCTGCGCCTGGATCGAAACGTCCAGCGCGGAAACCGGTTCGTCGCAGATGATGACCTTCGGCCGCAACGCCAGGGCCCGCGCGATCCCGATGCGCTGACGCTGCCCGCCGGAGAACTGGTGCGGATAGCGGTTGATGTGCTCGGGGTTCAGCCCGACGACGTCGAGCAGCTCCCGCACCTTCGCCGCCCGCGAACCCTTCGGCGCCACCTCGGTGTGGATTTCGAACGGCTCGCCGATGATGTCGCCGACAGTCATCCTCGGGTTCAGCGAGGTGTACGGATCCTGCAGCACGATCTGGATCTCGCGCCGCAGCTTCCTGAGTTCGGCTCCCCGCAACGCGAAGATGTCGCGTCCCTCGAAGGTCGCGAGCCCGCCCGTAGGTTCCTCCAGCCGCATCAGCACCTGGGCCAAAGTGGACTTTCCGCAGCCGGATTCCCCCACCACACCCAGGGTTTCCCCCGGCATGAGATCGAAGGAAACTCCGTCGACCGCCTTCACGTGGCCGATCGTGCGCTTGAAGAGAACCCCGGCTCGCACCGGGAAGTACTTCACCAGGTTCTCGACCCGCAGAATGGGTTCAGACACGACCGCTCACCACCTCGTCGGCGAAGTGGCAGGCGCTGACCCTGCCGAAGCCGAGACTGTGCAGAGCCGGCCGCTCGGTCTCGCACCGGCTCTCCGCCCGGGGGCAGCGCGGATGGAACGGGCAGCCGGGCGGGACGTTCAGCAGGCTCGGCGGCAGGCCCTTGATGGTCTCCAGCGTCTGTCCTTTGAGGTCGAGCCGCGGCAGCGAGGCCATCAGCGCCTCGGTGTAGGGGTGCCCCGGCGAGCGGAACAACTCGGTGACGTCGGCCTGTTCGACGATCCGGCCCGCGTACATCACGGCGATCCGGTCGGCGACCTCGGCGACCACCGCCAGGTCGTGGGTGATCAGGATCAGCCCCATCCGCCGTTCGGCCTGGATCTCCGCCAGCAGGTCCATGATCTGGGCCTGCACGGTGACGTCGAGCGCGGTCGTCGGCTCGTCCGCGATCAGCAGATCGGGGTCGAGCGCGAGCGACATGGCGATCATCGCGCGCTGCCGCATCCCGCCCGAGAACTGGTGCGGATACTCGCGGATCCGCCGGGCCGCGGCCGGGATGCGCACGATGTCGAGCAGTTCGATCGCCCGCTTGCGAGCGTCCTTTCTGGACATCCCGAGGCGGACGCGCAGCTGCTCCTCGATCTGGAATCCCACGGTGAAGACGGGGTTCAGCGCGGAAAGCGCGTCCTGGAAGATCATCGCGATCTCCCCGCCTCGCACTTCACGCCGCCGCTCTTCGGTGGCGGTGAGCAGATCCTCGCCGCGATAGCGGACGGCGCCGCCGGTGACGACGGCGGGCGGGCTGTCGAGGATGCCCATCACCGTCTGGGCGGTCACGCTCTTGCCCGAACCCGATTCTCCCAGCACGGCAAGGGTTTCCCCGGCGTGCACGGAGTAGTCGACCCCGTTTAACACGGTCGCGACGCCGTCGGAGGTGCGGAATTCGACGTGGAGGTCTTCCACCTCTAGCAGCAATTCGTCGGTCACAGCCGATCACCGGGCCTTCGGGTCGAGCGCGTCGCGGATCCCGTCACCGAGCATGACGAACGCGAGCACGGTGATGGTGACGAACCCGGCCGGGAACAACAGCATGTGCGGGTTCACCCGGAAGTAGTCCCGCGCGTCGCTGATCATCACGCCCCACGAAACGACCGGCGGTCGCACGCCGACCCCGAGGTAGGCCAGCGTCGCCTCCGCGCCGATGAACGCGCCGAGCGCGATGGTCCCGTAGACCAGCACCGGCGCGACCGTGTTGGGCAGCAGATGCCGGAACACGATGCGCGGTGTGCTCGCGCCGAGGCCGCGCGCGGCCTTGACGTAGTCGAGTTGCTTGGCCACCAGCGTCGCCGAGCGCATGATGCGCATCGCCACCGGCCAGCTCAGCGCGGCGATCGAGACGACCACCTGGACGATGATGGTGACCGCGCCGGGGTTCGAGCCGGGGGCGTTGAACGTGGTCAGGATGACGATCGCGCCGAGCACGAACGGCAGCGCCGCGAAGATGTCGCCCACCCGCGAGAACAGGCTGTCGATGAGACGGCCGTAGTACCCGGCGACGATCCCGACCACCGAGCCGATCAAAATCGTCAGCACCGTCGCGAAGACGCCGACCAGCAGCGATGCCCGCGCGCCGTGGATGGTCCGCGCGTAGACGTCGTAACCCTGGTTGTCGTAACCGAACCAGGCGTCCGCGGACGGTCCTTCGTTGGCGTGGAGCAGATCGCTGAACCCGGCGGGCCGGGAACTGAACAGGTCGGGCGCGATCGCGATGAGCACGACGAGCGCGATGATGGCGGCGGAAATGAGGAACGACGGCCGCTTGCGCAGCATTCGCCAGGCGTCGCCGCCGAGACTGCGCGGTTTGTGCGCCACCGCGGAATCGTCGGCGACTCCGGCGCTCGCGACGTCCACGGAGGAGACGCCGCCGGCCACGTTGGGGTCAGTCATAACGGATCCTCGGGTCGAGAACGGCGTAGAGCAGGTCGACGACGAGACTCACCAGCAGGTAGACCACCACCAGCAGAACGACGACGCCGGTGACGGTGGCGCCCTCCCGGTTCTGGATACCGCGGAAGATGAGCCCGCCGATGCCGTTGATGTTGAACACGCCTTCGGTGACGATGGCCCCGCCCATGAGCGCGCCGATGTCGGTGCCGATGAAGGTCAGCACCGGGATCACCGAGTTCCGGAGCAGGTGCACTCCGACGACCCGGCTGCGCGGCTGTCCTTTCGCGACGGCCGTGCGGACGTAGTCGGCGTGCCGGTTCTCGGCGATGCTCGTTCTGGTCAATCGGGCGATGTAGGCCATGGACAGACTACCGAGCGCGATTCCGGGCACGATCAGTTCGCCGATCGTGGCGTCCTCGGACACACTCGCGTCGATGATGCCCAGTTCCGAACCGAGGACGATCTGGAGCACGATCGCGGTGACGAACACCGGGATCGAGATCAGGAACGTGGTGGACATCAGCACGAGGTTGTCGAGGAAACCCTTGCCGCGCAGGCCGGTCAGGATGCCGGCGGACAGGCCGATGATCGCTTCGATGGCCACCGCGATGAGGGCGAGCCGGACGGTCACCGGATAGGCGTTCCCGATCAGCTCGCCGACCGAGACACCGTTGAAGGTCTCGCCCCAGTCGCCGGTGAACAGGTTGCCGAGGTACTTGAAGTACTGGACGAAGATCGAATCGTCGAGGTTGAACTTGTCGGTCATCATCTCGATGTAGGCGGGCGGGCAGGCGACCTGACCGCATTTGCCGGCGAACGGGTCACCGGGCACCGCCCACACCAGGGCGTAGATGAGGAACGTGGTGCCGAAGAAGACCGGGATGAGTTGAAGGAGGCGTCGAAGGATGTATTGGGGCATGGGCGTGCCGTCCTGGGGATCGCGTGGTGGGAGCCGGGGTTCCGGCGGGCCGGGCGCGATGCGCACCCGGCCCGCCGGACCACGCGATTACTTCGCCGCGACCTCGATGGACGAGTAGTCCGCGAGACGACCGAAGTCGAGCTTCGCGACCTTCAGCCGGTTCGACTTGCCGCCGACACCCTTCTCTTCCCAGACGGGGATCTGCGGCAGGTCCTTCGCGATCAGGTCCTCCGCCTGCTGGTACAGCTTGATCGCCGCCGTCTTGTCGGCGGTCTGGTCCGCCTGGTTCAGCAGCGCGTCGACGGCCGGGCTCTTGTACGTCGAGTCGTTCGACGAACCGGTGCTCTTGTAGCGCGGGTTCAGGTAGTTCTCGATCGACGGGTAGTCGGCCGACCAGTCGGAGCGGCCCATGCCGGTCAGCTGGCGGTTGTTGACGATGCTGCGCCACTGGCCGAAGTCGGTCGCCGGGACGAAGTCGCATTCGACGCCGAGCGCGTTCTTGATGCTGTTGCACGCCGCGACCAGCGGTTCCTTGCGGCCACCGTCGGCGTTCGAGGCGATGGTCAGCTTGCCGGTATAACCGGACTTCGCGAAGAGCTCCTTGGCCTTCACCGGATCGAACTTGCAGAACTCGCAGACGCCCGGCCGGTACCCCTCGATACCGCGCGAAACATAGCCGTCGGCGGGCGAGTAGGTGTCGTTCATGACGGTCTTGACGATCTGCTCGCGGTCGATGGCCATCGAGATCGCCTTGCGCAGGTCCAGGTTGTCGTAACCCGGGACGTAGTAAGGGATGGCGAGCGCGCTGATGCCGAGCAGGTTTCCTTCGACCAGACGCTCACCGAGGTCGGCCTTGTACTTCCCGCCGGCCTTCGCCGAAGGCGGGAGCGCCTCCATGAAGTCGAGACGGTTGCTCAGCAGATCCTGGTACGCGGTCTCCTGGCTGGTGTAGATGCGGACTTCCAGGTCCTTGAACTTGACCTTGTCCTCGCCCTGGTACTCGTCGAAGCGCGTGAGCTTCATGTTCTGGTTGGGCGTGCGCGAAACGAACTTCAGCGGTCCGTTCCCGATCGGGGCCTTGGCGAACCCCTCCGGGTCGGCGAAGAACTTGTCCGGCAGCGGCGCGAAGGCGAGGTAACCGATCTTGGTGGCGAACACCGAGAACGGGCCCTTGAGGGTGACCTGGAACTCGTAGTCGTTCACGACCTTGAGCCCGGACATCTCCTTGACCGTCGGCTCTTTGGCGCTGATCTCGTCGTAGCCCTGGATCTGCTCGAAGAACGACGCGTTCTGCATGCCGTTCTTGCCGTTCGCGCTGTAGTTCCACGCGTCGACGAAGTTCTTGGCCTTGACCTCGGTCCCGTCGTGGAACTTCCAGCCCTTTTTGAGCTTGATGTCGAAGACCTTCGAATCGGTCGTGGTGATCGATTCGGCCATCAGGTTGTACGGCTCGGCGGTGTCGGATTTGTAGCCGACCAGCGCCGAGAAGACCGGCTTGAGCGCCTTGGACCCACCGAGTTCGTTGGTGTTGGCGGGAATCAGCGTGTTCTCCGGCTCGGTGCCGTAGACCGAAACGGACGCGTTGGCGTCGGCGGCGCCGGATCCCTTGTCGTCCTTGGACCCACCACCCCCACAGGCCGTCAGCAGCAGGGCCGCCGTGGCCACCACCGCCGTCGCTCCCCAGAACCCGCGTGAAGCCCGCATGTCCCCTCCAACTCTCGTCGTCGGATAGTCCGGCGAGCGCTGGTCGCGCCCCACCGCCCAGAAGGTGAGACGACGCTATGGGACAGGTGAAGCCGATCACAGTGCGTTGGTGTTGCAAATGGGTGACGGTGTCCCGGACCACCCGGTTAGAGCACAACGTTGGTAGGAACGGGGCTGGTCCGAACGGGCTAATCCGGACTGGAGGTCACCACTTGATCACCGAAAGAAATGGCTTCACGTAAGAGAAACCCGGCTGTCAAGCCAGTGACAGCGCGATCCCGTCGAGGATGTCGTGCTCGGAGATCACCAATTCGTCAGGACCACCGCGCGTGGCGAACTGCTCCGCCAGGACCTGCACGATCACCGAGCCGCCGCCGATCACGTCGACCCGCCCGGGGTGGATCACCGGGTTCGCGGCGCGGGTCGCGTGGTCGGCTGTGAGGAGCGACTGCGCGACGCGGTCGATTTCGGCGTGGGAGAGCTTCGAGAGGTGGGTTCGCTCGGAGTCGTACTCGGACAGCCCCTGTGCCACGGCCGTCAGGGTCGTGACCGTCCCGGCGACACCGATCCACGTCTTGGCGGTCGACACGTCCACGACGTCGAAGGCCTCGGTGAGCACCTTGGCGGCCAGCTCGCGGGCTTCGGCGATCTCGCCCGCTGTCGGCGGGTCGGACTTCAACGCGCGTTCGGTGATCCGCACGCAGCCGATGTCGACCGACTTGGCCGCGATGACCTCGGCCTGACGGCCGTCCCAGGTACCGACCACGAGTTCGGTCGAGCCGCCGCCGACGTCCACCACCACGAAGGGGCCGTCATCGGGATCCTGCTCACCGACGGCGCCGGTGAAGGACAGCCGCGCCTCTTCGTCGCCGCTGATGACTTCGGCCTCGGTACCGAGCACTTCACGCGTCATCGCGAAGAACTCGTCGCGGTTGCTCGCGTCGCGAGTCGCCGACGTCGCGACCATGCGGACCTTTTCCACGCCCTTGCGGCGCGCGGCGATCGTGTAGTCGGCCAGCGCCGCGCGGGTGCGATCGAGCGCCTCGGGGGCCAACCTGCCGGTGGCGTCCACACCCTGACCGAGGCGGACGATCCGCATCTCGCGATGCAGGTCGCGCAGGTCGACCGTCCCGTCGTGACGGGGGGTCAGCTCGGCGACGAGCAAGCGGATGGAGTTGGTCCCACAGTCGATCGCGGCAACACGAGGCATGTGTTCAGCCTAGTCAATGCCGATCAGGTGGGTTTGGTGCTGTTGCTCGTCGAGGTCACCGTCGTGGTCGTCGTGGTCGTCGTCGGCGAGGAACAGGTCGTCGGCGGCGGAGTCGTGGTCGTCGGGCTCGTGCTCGAGGTGGTCGGTTGCGTCTCCGTCACGGTGACCGTGGGGCACGCCGGCTTCGAGCTGCTCGTCGACGGTTTCGACGAGGACGAACCCGAATTGCTCGGCGGCAGCGAACTCGACGGCGGCGGTGTCACCGAACCGGGCGGCGTCGGCGGCACCGGGGGCGGCGGCACCGAGGCGGGCGGCGGCGCGGCGGCGGCGTTCGGGGCACCGATGGGCACCCGGCTGTCCGGCGTCGGCATGACCCCCGTGCGGTAGGCCTCGGCCCAGATCAGCACGGTGTTCACGTAGGTGTCGGAATTGTTGTAGCGGAACACGGCCGCGCGCAACTGGTCCGGTTTGGACAGATCGAGCCCGCCGGAGCACAGGTAGCGGCCGGTGCCGAGCGCCGCGTCGAAGATGTTGTTCGGGTTCGACTCACCGTCGCCGTTGCCGTCGGAGGCGTAGCGGGCCCAGGTCGACGGGATAAACTGCGTCGGGCCGACGGCGCGGTCCCAGACCGTGTCGCCGTCGTACTTGCCGCCGTCGGTGTCCGGGATGGCCGCGAACGGTCCGGCGCCGTTGAGCTGCGGGCCGAGGATCGGTTCGAGGGTGTTGCCGTTCGCGTCGACGAAACCGCCGCGCGCGTGGTTGGACTCGATCCGGCCGATGCTCGCGATCAGCGCCCAGTCGATGTGACAGCCGGGCTGTTCGGCGATGAGGATGTCGGCGGCTTTGCGGTACGCGGCGAGGGCGGTGACCGGGATGCCGAGCGGACCGTTGGGGAGTTCGTCCGCGGGGAGCGGGAGCGGGGTCGGCGCGTTCGGCAGGCTGCCGTCGACGCCGATCTGCTGGACGAGCGGGTTCTTCGGGTCATAGCCGCCGACGAGGGCGACGTTGCCGGTATGGACCGTGCTCGCCGTCGCGGCCCAGCTGCCGGCACCGACGACCGCGGCACCGGCCGGGACGATGGCGAGGACACCTCCGGTCACCGCGGCGATCGTGCGGTGCCGGAGACAGAGTCTCCGGACATGACCGTTCACCGCGCCTGGCACGTGCCTCACGCGCATACCTCAGAACCCTCCCGGCGGACCGCGACTCGGCGATCCGGTACTTCCCACCCCGACAAACCCTCGACCGTGCACAGCCTGCCGCATACGGTGACCGGTTTCACCCCATAGGGGAGGACCAGTTGGTCGACGAAGGGTGAATTAACCCACCTGGAGGAACTATCTGTGCACCGGGCGCCGGTGTTACCCCTGGCAGTCGCCCGACGGCCATCCGGTGGCCTTGAGCAGCGCGAGGGTTTCGTCCCCGAACGGGTTCACCCCGGGGCCGACGGCGAGCGTGTGCGCCAGGTGGACGTGCAGGCATTTGACGCGGCCGGGCATCCCGCCGGCGCTGACCTCGTGGCCGAGCGAGTCGATGGCGTCGCGTTCGGCAAGGTAGCTCTCGTGGGTCCGCTGGTAGGTGGCCGCCAGCTCGGGGTCCTCCGCGAGCCTGTCGGTCATCTCCTTCATCAGCCCGGACGCCTCGAGCGTGCCGACCATCGAAGTCAGCTTCGGGCAGGTCAAGTAGTAGAGCGTCGGGAAGGGGGTGCCGTCGTCGAGGCGGGGGCTGGTCTGCACGACCGACGGGTGGCCGCTCGGGCAGCGCGCGGCGACGGCGCGCAGCGCACGGGGCGCCCGGCCGAGCTGTTCCGCGATGATCTCGCGGTCGGCGTCGGTCACAGGCTCGTATGAAGACTTTTCCGTGCTGTTCACGTCCCTAAGGCTAAAGGGAGTGCTTCAGCCGCCCGCGACCTGATCCCACAGCTTCTCGTACCAGGAGCCCGCGGGCACCGGCTGCTGGCCTTGCGGCTCTCCCTGTTCCGGCGCCTTGTCCTCGGGGAGCTGCACGATGTACGGCGTCTCGCCGGGCTTCACGAAACCGAAGCGCTTACGAGCCTCGGCCTCGATCTGCGCGGGGTCGCTCAGCTCGCCCTTGCGGCCTTCCAGCTGGGCGACGGTCCGCTGCAGTTCGGACTGCAACTGCTGCTGTTCGTTCACCTCGGACTTCTGGCTGAGGTACGTGCGCAGCGGGACGGCGATGGTGAACGCGAGCGCGCACACCACGATCGCCACCACCGCGGCCCGGCGGGTGGTGGACATGCCGAGCACCTTCGCGGCACCCGATGCCCTTTTCGCCGCCAGGCTGCGGCGCAGCCGGGTTCGGGCGCGGACCTCCGTCGTCGTCGTGCGGCGGGCACTCTCCGGCCGGCGGCCCCTGCTGGAGCCACCGCCGTCCGCACGCCCGCTACGACGGGTCCGCGCCTTCCCCCGGTCTGCCATGGCTGGTTACCCCTCGGCGCTGAACCGCGGGAACGCGAGGTCGCCGGCGTAGCGCGCCGCGTCGGCGAGGGTCTCCTCGATGCGGAGCAGCTGGTTGTACTTGGCGATCCGCTCGCCGCGGGCCGGGGCGCCGGTCTTGATCTGCCCGACACCGGTCGCGACGGCCAGGTCCGCGATGAAGGTGTCCTCGGTCTCGCCGGACCGGTGGCTCATCATCGACTTGTAGCCGTACGAGGTGGCCAGCGAGATCGCGTCGAGGGTCTCCGACAGCGTGCCGATCTGGTTGACCTTCACCAGCAGCGCGTTGGCGGCGCGGCGGGTGATGCCCTCTTCGAGGCGGTCCGGGTTGGTGACGAACAGGTCGTCGCCGACGATCTGGACCTTCTCGCCGACCTCGGCGGTCAGCTGGACCCAGCCGTCCCAGTCGTCCTCGCTCAGCGGGTCCTCGATGGACACGAGCGGGTAGTCGCGCAGCAGTTCGGCGTAGTAGGCCGACATCTGCTCTGCGCTCTTCTTCGCACCTTCGAAGGTGTACGCGCCGTCGGAGAAGAACTCCGTCGCCGCGACGTCGAGCGCGAGCGCGACGTCGCGGCCCGGGGCGTACCCGGCCTTCTCGATCGCCTGAAGGATCAGGTCGAGCGCTTCGCGGTTGTTCTTCAGGCTGGGCGCGAAGCCGCCTTCGTCGCCGAGGCCGGTGGACAGGCCGCGGCCCTTCAGGACCGACTTCAGCGAGTGGTAGACCTCGGTGCCCCAGCGCAGGGCCTCGCGGAACGACTCGGCGCCGATCGGCGCGATCATGAATTCCTGGATGTCCACATCGGTGTCGGCGTGCGCGCCACCGTTGAGGATGTTCAGCATCGGCACCGGCAGCACGTGCGCGTTCGGCCCGCCGAGGTAGCGGAACAGCTCCAGCTCGGCCGACTCCGCGGCGGCCTTCGCGACGGCGAGCGAAACGCCGAGGATGGCGTTCGCGCCGAGGCGGGACTTCGCCGGGGTGCCGTCGAGGTCGACCAGCTTCTGGTCGACGATGCGCTGGTCGACGGCTTCGGTGCCGACCAGGTCCGGGCCGATCTCGTCCAGGACGGCCGCGACCGCGCGCTCGACACCCTTGCCGTTGTACCGGCCAGTGTCGCCGTCACGCAGCTCGACGGCTTCGTGTTCGCCGGTGGACGCACCCGAGGGGACCGCGGCCCGCGCCAGCGTGCCGTCGTCGAGAGCCACCTCCACTTCGACCGTCGGGTTGCCTCGCGAGTCCAGAATCTCGCGAGCGCCTACCTGCTCGATGAGCGCCACGCCATGCTCCTCATGTGGGTCGTGCCTGCGGTGACGGGGCCCAGCCTAGCCGTCGGCGCCGTTCACCCGTTGGAGGCACGCGCCACATCGAGCTTTAAGCGGACTTACTCCTCGACTGGTTCACCTGCGCGAACTTCACGCCAGCCCGACGGAAGCTCGACGGTGTCGGAGAACTGCTGCCAGAAAGTCCAGCTGTTGCCGCCGATGTCGGACACGGTGAACACGCGGGCGCCGTAGGGCTGGTCCTGGGGCGCGTCGAGGTCGGCGTCTTCGCCCAGTGCGGCGCGGACCCGCTCGTATTGCGCGTCGGCGTCGGCGACGTAGACGATGTTCAGCTGCCCGACCGGGCCGTCGACCCCCTTGGCCTGCCAGTACTCGGGCCCGACCCCGGCCAGCTGGATCTTGGCCGGGCCGGCGCACAGCGTGGCCTGGAACACCTCGCCCGAGCCATCGGCGAAGCGCACCTCTTCGGTGAACCCGAACACTCTGACCAGCCACGCGACCGCCTCGGTCGCGTCGGCGTAGTAGAGGTACGGCGCGAGCCCGAGGTAGCCGGGCTCGCTTTCGGGCCTATCCGCTTCGGTACTGCTCATGGCAGGACAGTCCACCATGACCGTTTCAGCAGTCGAGATCGGCCCTGCCCCGGCGTATCGTGGAGCGGACCATGATGGATGCCGAACCCGCCCCAGAACCCGGTCAGGACTCGTCCGGTGAGTCTCGGTTCCGCGCCTTCCGACAGGCGGAGGCGCTGGTCGAAAGCCGCAGGCCGCTCGACGCCCTCAAAGCCCTCGAGCCCCTGCTGGAGGAAGAAACCGACAAACCGAGCGTTCAGTTGCTGGCAGGCCGCGCGTACTTCCACTCCGCACAGTTGCGGCGGGCCGAACGGGCCTTCACCCGGGTGCTGGAACTGGATCCGACCGATCACTACGCACGGTTCGTGCTCGGGCGGACCCTCCAGCGCCTCGGCCGGTTGACCGAGGCGCTCGCGCAGATGCGGATCGCGTCGGCGATGCACCCGATCCCGGAGTATCTGGAAGCGATCAGCGAGGTCAGCGCGCGGATCGCGTTGCGCGACTGACCTGAGCGCGGTCGCGGCGGGAGCAAGGGACCTTTGCTCTCATTTGGACCTGGCCCGCAGGTGGGCGCGCTCGCCCTGCTTGCCGAACAGCACCAGCAGTTCCACCGGCCCCGGTCCCGCGCTCCCGAACCAGTGCGGCACCCGCGTGTCGAATTCCGCGGCTTCGCCGGGACCCATCGTGAAGTCGCGGTCGCCGAGCACCGCCCGCAACCGTCCGCTGAGGACGTACATCCACTCGTATCCCTCGTGCGTCCGCTGCACCGGTTCGATGTCCTCCACCGGGATCAGCAGCTTGAAGGCCTGCGGCTGGCCCGGCTGCGCGGTCAGCGACCAGGCGGTGAACCGGCCGAACTTCTGCGGTTTCATCCGGACCCGCGGATCGGACGGCTCGGGTTCGCCGACCAGTTCGTCGAGCGGGACCTGATGCGCCGCCGACAACGTGAGCAGCAGCTCCAGGGTGGCCTTCCGGGTGCCCGATTCGAGCCGCGAGAGCGTGCTGGCCGAGATCCCCGTCGCCTCCGAAAGAGCGGAAAGGGTGGTGCCGCGCTCCTTGCGAAGCTGCTTGAGTTTCGGGCCGACCTCGGCGAGCCGCCGTTCGATGTCCTCCATGCCTCCAGTTTGCCAAATCGGCAATGAACTTTGCCAGATTTCGAACAAGTACGGATGCTCGGGAGCATGGACGACGAATATGACGTGGTGATCATCGGTGGTGGTGTCGCGGGCCTTAGCGCGGCGTTGGTGCTGGGCAGGGCGCGGCGCAAGGTGGTCGTGGTCGACGGAGGCACCCCGCGCAACGCCCCCGCCGCGCACGCGCACGGTTTCCTGACCAGGGACGGAATTCCACCCAAAGAGTTACTGGCGATAGGTCGCGACGAAGTCCGCGGTTACGGCGTGGAGATCATCGACGACGTCGTCCACCGGCTACGGCACGACAAGGCGGTGGAGCTGGCGAGCGGCCGGGTCGTCAGCGGGCGCCGGATCGTCGTGACCACCGGGCTGGCCGACGAGCTGCCGGACATCCCCGGCGTCGCGGAGCGCTTCGGCACCGACGTGCTGCACTGCCCGTACTGCCACGGCTGGGAAGTGCGAGATCAGCGTTTCGGCGTGCTCGCCACCTCCGACAAGGCGATCCACCAGGCACTGATCGTCTGGCAGTGGAGCAAGGATTTGACCTTCTTCACGCACACACAGCAGATCTCCGCCGAGGACAGGGCGAAGCTGACCGGGCTGGACATCCGGATCGTCGACGGGAAGGTGTCCGAACTCGCCGTCGAAAACGACCGGCTGACCGGCGTCCGGCTGGTCGACGGCGACTTCGTCGAACGCGATGTCGTGTTCGTCGGCCCGAAGTTCGTCCCGCACGACAGGCTTCTCGCCCAGATCGGGTGCGCGCGCACCGAGAGCGGTGCGATCGAGGTGGACGCGCAGGGCCGGACGAACGTGGACGGCGTCTGGGCGGCGGGGAACGTCGTCGATCCGATGGCGCAGCTGGTCGTCGCGGCGGGCGACGCCTACCGGATGGCGACCGTGCTCAATTTCGATCTGGTACTCGAGGATCAGGGCGCGACGCTGGCGTCCGCGTAGGCGTCGGCCGCGCTGAAGACTTCCTGCGTGTACGGAACGGCGGGGTCGAACGTCCGCATCGACTTCCACCAGCCTTCCGGGGTGGCGACGTCGTCGCCGGCGGCGCACAGGTAGCGGGCGGTGGTGAAGGCGGCGTCGTCGAGGTCCTTCGGATCCGGCTGCTTCCCGTCGCTTCTGGCGCGGGCGGAATGCTTGGCCCAGATGTCGGGCGCGAGCGTGATCGGGCCGGGCCTCCCCTGCGCCGCTTCGACATGGGAAATTCCGGCGAGGGTCGCCCACGAGAGGTGACAACCCGGCTTCTGCCGCCGAAGCCACATCTCCGCCCGGCCGTAAGCGGACAGGTCGGTGGCGGAGAGCTTGGTCTTCCCTGCCACTCGTTTCGCCCAGATCTCGAGTTCGGCCGCGTCGGAAACGGTGGGCCGGTCGGGCGGCGCGGCGAGCCCGGCTCGCGGCGTCGCCGCCCCCGGCCGCGGCTTCTGGTCGGGAACCGTGAGCGCGGGCTGGGGCTGTGGCGGCGGCGGAGGCGGCTCCGACCCCTCCGGCCGGCTCACCCCGACAGTCAAGATCAGTACCACGCCCGCAAGCACGAGCCCGCCCGCGAAAGCGAGCCTGGGGACGTACGGCGGCAGAGGACGGGCAGGGTGCTCCGGGGCTTCGGTGCTCTGGGCGGTTTCGGCCACCCGGTCAGGTTACTTCGCCACTCTTCCGGGCGATGACCCATTCGGCTTACGAAGCCAACTGACGGTAAAGCGAATCGGCGACCGGTCCTCGGCGGCCGATTCGTTATATGCCTTACCCAGGACGCGCTGACCTGGGGAAGCTTACGAGCCCCCCGTCCGATCAAGACCTCTTCGAACGTTTCGTCCATTTTCAGACCGCGTCACTCCCCCTGGACTTTCAGGGAAGCCTTACCTAAAACCAGGAGGTTCAGTCGGCACGACCAGGGAGAACGACGTGTGGTTCGCGAGTGCGCTCATCGGCCTACGTGAAGGCTTGGAAGCGGCCCTCGTCGTCAGCATCCTGGTCGCGTTCCTGGTCAAGACCGGACGACGGCACGCGCTTCGCTGGGTGTGGCTCGGGGTGAGCGTCGCCGTCCTGCTGTCTGTCGGGGTCGGCGCGATCCTCACCTACTCCACCGCGCAGCTGACCTTCGAGCAGCAGGAACTGCTCGGCGGCACACTGTCGATCGTCGCGGTCGGATTCGTGACGGCGATGATTTTCTGGATGCGCAAAGCGTCGAGGACGATCGCCGCGGAACTGCGCGGGAAGCTCGACGAAGCGCTCGACGTGGGCCCTGTCGCGGTCCTCGTTCTTTCGTTCTTCGCCGTCGGCCGCGAAGGCCTGGAGACGGCGGTGTTCTTCTATTCCACCGTGCAGACCGCGCAGGGCGGGACGAGCGAGCCGCTGATCGGGTTCACCGCGGGCATTCTCGTCGCGGTCGTGCTGGCGTACCTGATCTACCGCGGCGCCGTCCGGTTCGACCTCGGCAAGTTCTTCACGATCACCGGTGTCCTGCTGGTGTTCGTGGCGGCGGGCGTACTCGGCTACGGCCTGCACGACCTGCAGGAGGCCGCCTTCCTGCCCGGTTTGAACACGCTCGCTTTCGACGCGTCGGCCGTCCTCCCGGAGACCAGCTGGTACGGCGCGCTGCTCAAGGGGATCTTCAACTATTCGCAGCAGACGACAGTCCTGCAGGCCGTCGCGTGGGTCGCGTACGTGGCGATCGTGCTGCCGCTGTTCCTCAGGCCCAAGAAGGCCGTGGCGGCACCCGCCGCGGCCGCGATCAAGGAGTAACCCCCGTGTCTCGTCGATTCCCGCTCGCCGCGTTCGCCGGCGCCGGCGCCCTGGTGCTCACCGCCTGCGGTGGTGGCGGGGAAACGCCCGCCGCGGCAGGCGGCCCGATCAAGGTCGAAGCCTCCGACAGTGCCTGCGCTGTCTCGGTGAACACCGCGAACGCGGGCAACGTGACCTTCGAGATCACAAACAAGGGCAGCAAGGTCACCGAGTTCTACCTCTACGCCGAGGGCGACCGGATCATGGGCGAGGTCGAGAACATCGCGCCGGGGCTGAACCGGCGGCTCATCGTCGAGGTCGCGGAGGCGGGCAAGTACCAGACCGCGTGCAAGCCGGGGATGACCGGCGGCGGCATCCGGGGCGACTTCACCGTCACCGGCGGCGGTGCGAAGCAGAACGACCCGAACTCGCAGAAGGCGCAGTCGGTCAAGAGCTACGCGGAGTACGTCGCGAACAACACCAAGGCGCTCGACGAGGAGACCACCAAGTTCGTCGCGCTGGTGAAGGCGGGCAAGGTCGACGAGGCGAAGGCCGCGTACGCCCGCACGCGCGTCTACTTCGAGCGCGTCGAGCCGGTGGCCGAGAAGTTCGGCGACCTCGACCCGAAGATCGACGCACGTGAGGCCGACCTCGAACCGGGCCAGAAGTTCACCGGGTTCCACCGGCTGGAGAAGGACCTCTGGGTGACCGGGCTCCAGGCCGACGCGGGCCAGATCGCCGACCAGCTGCTCGCCGACGTCAAGGAACTGGTCACCAAGTCCGCGGCGATCGAGCTGAACGCGCTCGACCTGGCCAACGGCGCCAAGGAACTGCTCGACGAGATCGCCACCGGCAAGATCACCGGTGAGGAAGAGGCGTTCTCGCACACCGACCTCTCAGACTTCCAGGGCAACCTCGACGGTTCGAAGGCCGCGATCGCCTCGCTGCGCCCGCTGCTGCAGGCGAAGGACCCGGCACTCGTGTCCACTTTGGACAAGGAGTTCGGCAGCGTGCAGGCCCTGCTGGACAAGCAGCGCGAAGGGGACGGCTTCAAGCCGTACACCGCGCTGAGCCAGGACCAGATCAAGGAATTCGCGTCGGCGGTGGACGCGCTGAGCGAACCGCTGAGCAAGGTCGCCGAGGTCGCGGCGCAATGACCGGGGCGGAGCGCACCTCGGTCTCCCGCCGGAAGCTGTTCGGCATGGCGGGAGCGGGTGCCGCCCTGGTCGGAACCGGCGCCGCCGCCGGAATCGGCGCGAACCGGCTCCTCGGCGGGGACAGCCCGGCGCAGGCGGCGCAGAGCGTCGTCGGGTTCCACGGCGAGCACCAGGCCGGGATCGTGACGCCGGTGCAGGAGAACCTGCACTTCGTCGCGCTGGACGTGACGACGAAGGATCGCGAAAAGCTGGTCAAACTGCTGCGCACGTGGACGGACGCCGCCCGGCGGATGACCACGGGCCAGGAGGTCGGGACGGGCGGCGCCGTCGGTGGCGCCCCCGCCGCCCCGCCGAGCGACACCGGTGAGGCGCTCGACCTGGCGGCGTCGTCACTGACGCTGACCATCGGTTTCGGCCCCTCGCTGTTCGACGACCGGTTCGGGCTCGCTTCGAAACGCCCCGCCGCGCTGATCGATCTCCCCCTGTTCCCTGCCGACAAACTCGACCCGGCCCGCGGTGGCGGCGACATCTGTATCCAGGCGTGCGCGGACGACCCCCAGGTCGCGGTGCACGCGATCCGGAACTTGGTACGCCTGGGCTTCGGCGTCACCGCGGTGCGCTGGTCGCAGCTCGGGTTCGGCCGCAGTTCGTCGACGTCACGGGCGCAGTCCACACCGCGGAACCTGTTCGGATTCAAGGACGGGACGCGCAACATCAAGTCCGAGGAGACCGACGTCCTGCGCGACCAGGTGTGGGCGACGGCCGAAGACGGGCAGCCGTGGATGGCGGGCGGGTCGTACCTGGTGGCCAGGCGGATCCGGATGCACATCGAGACCTGGGACCGGGAATCGTTGAAGGGCCAGGAAGGGATCGTCGGCAGGTCGAAGGGCGCGGGCGCGCCGCTGGGACAGTCCGCCGAATTCGACGCCCCCGATTTCCAGGTCGGTGGCGCCGGTGGCGAGAAGCTGATCCCGGAGGACTCCCACGTCCGGCTGGCGTCGCACGAGAACCTGAACGGGGCGCGGATCCTGCGCCGCGGCTACAACTTCGTCGACGGATCCGACGGGGTCGGGCACCTCGAAGCGGGGCTGTTCTTCCTCGCGTTCAACCGGGACACGCGCAAGCAGTTCGTGCCGATGCAGCAGGCGCTGTCGTCGAAGGACGCGATGATGGAGTACCTGCAGCACACCGGATCCGCCCATTTCGCCGTGCCTCCGGGCGTGCGCGAAGGCGGTTTCTGGGGCGAGGGCCTGTTCTCTTGACCTCCAGTTAAGCGCGCGAGGTGTTGGTGGCTGGTACACAAACGGAGCCAGCCACCAAGTCACCTCAAGACCGGAGAGTCCAAACCTCGGCGAAGCGGTTCTTGACGTTGTCGGTGAGCCGTTTCAAACCGAGCAGTTCCAAGACCGCACGTTGCAACGCTTCCTGTCCCTTGTCGCCGTCCCTGACTGTGATGTGGTCGAGCAACGTCGCCAGTTCGCTCGGAGGAACGTCCTCGAAAGAACGCGGGCCCAGGTGGCGAGTCATCACCTCGGGCTGGTCAGGAAGCCGGTAGGTACGCGGTTTGATCCCGCTCTGGCCGAGTGGGTTGTCTTCGACCAGCTGTCCCTGTCTCACCGCCTGTGAGATCGCCTTGTTCAACTCACCTGCGACCAGCTTTGTGACCCTGACAGCTCCCGACGCGCGGACATAGGCGGTGTGCAGCCGACTGCCCAGCACAGGCCCTTCGGCCTCGACGATCCGCACCAAGCCATCCACCAGCTCCCGTTTGGACGCTGTGCCGACCTGGACAGCGACTCCACTGAACTGGCTGTACCCGGCAAGGATGGACGCTTCCGCGCGCACCACCTGCTCGTCGGCAGTCACTGGCGGCAACTCTTCTTCATACTCCAAAACCACCGCCCCGGACGCCTCCGGGTCCTCAACTGCCGTTGCGAGTTCCGGCAGGACAACGGTTTCCACCAGCGGAGCGTGCGAGGTCTGTTGCGGAACAACCGGTTCGGTCAGGACCGGTTGCGGCACCACCGCTTCAAGTGCGACCGTCATCGGTGCGGGCTCGACGTTCTCCGCCGGCTGTCGCGGCACCTCGGCGGACGGATCGTCGCCATCCGAAGTCCAACCGGAGGGATGAATGTCCAACCCGTGCAACACGTCCCACAGCCGGGCCAGGACCGCCGGTCGATCCACGTAGAACTCCGACTCGCGAATACGGAAGAACCGCCAATCGCATCGCTCGAGGTCACGCTGCCGGGCGAGATCACGGCCGTATGCCTCTGGTCCGTGCCAGGCGTCACCATCACATTCGACCGCCAATCGGGCCTTGGCGCCTATGACCACCAGGTCGATTCGATAGCCATCAGCCGGGAACTGCGGGATGACGCTGTACCCACGGTCGACGATCCGATTGAACACGCGCTGCTCGAACAGCGAGTCAAAGGGTTTCACCCGCTCGTCGTCGGGGACGATCGAACGCCTGGCGCCATCCACGTCGTTGGCACGCCCTGACAACGCATAGCAGTAGTCCAGCAACTGGAAGCGCATGTCCTCGGGATTGCCGAGATCGGACAGACGCAGGGAGTGGAAGACCCACATCTGGTCCTTGGCACGGGACGCCGCGACGTTGAAGCGCTGGACGTACATGTCCTGTGTGAGCGACGCGATCCGTTTACCTGGTTCCGCGGCTTTGACCATGGACAGGAACATCACGTCGCGCTCGGAACCCTGGAAGTCGGCCGAATCGCCGCACCGCAGCTCACGTGCCTTCCACTCTTCGGGCGGGATGCGCTCCAGCAAGCGCTTCTCGATCCTCTTCGCCTGGGCGCGACCGAGCAGCGACACGACGCCGAACGTCATCCCGTCGTACCGCGGATCGGCGATGCATTTCTCGATCTGCTGGACGATGGCGTCCGTCTCGACGGGGTTGATCTTGTCGGTCACCCCACGTTCATAACCGTTCTCAAGGAAGACCGGTTTGATCGGTTCAAGACGATCCGCACCGTATTGGCGTACGGGGACGAGCCGGATACCGTCCGGCTCGTACGCGATCCGGTTCGAGAAGCCGATGATCTCCGGCACACAGCGCCGGTGTTCGACAAGTGTCGTCATGCCTTCGAAGCGCTTCTTCGCTTCGTCGAAGAGGCTACTCTTCGGCTCCTGCCAAGTAGCCCGATACGGGTTGTCCCACAGGTACTGGTCAGCCAGGTGACGCAGCTGCTGTTGGTCGACGCCCACAGCTGTGGGCGATACCTGCCTGTCGTCGCCGATGACCACGATCTTGGGTGCGAGGTACTGGAGGAACGTCGCCTCCAGTCCTGCCTGCGAAGCCTCGTCCACCACGACGACGTCGAACATGTCCGGCTGGATGCGGAACTGCTCGGCGATCCGATAGACGGGCATGATCCAAACCGGGACGGCAGGGCGGCAACGATCCATCGCCGCCTTGATGTCTGCCCGGCGCTGGTTCGCGTACACACCGGTGCCCTTACCGAGCAGCTTGACCAGCTGGGCGTATTGAAGCAGGTCGGCGCGCGCCTTACCGGACAACCGGTCCGGGGACACAGCGTGCCCCCAGGCCCGCTCGGCAGCCAACCGTTCGACCCGGCCGCGGACCTGCTTCTCGACGTTCAGAACCTCGGCCTGAAGCGAATTGACGTCCTCGGCTTTCCGCGCCAAGAGCCACTTCAGCACCATGTTCCACGACCACGCGGAGTCCCAATCGGCCAGCCGCTCCGACCAGGCGGGGTCACGTGAATGCGCCGACACCGCCTCTTGAAGACGCGGCAGCAGGTGAGTGAGGGCCGCCGCGATCTCGTCACGTCGGCGCGCCAGCCCCGCGACGTCGGTCAGACGCACCATCCTCCGGTGAGCGGCCGCGTAGGACTCGTGGTCGCGTTCCTCGACTGCCTGCATCAAGTGCTTCACACAAGGTGCCGCGTCCGCCCACCGTGCTACCTCCGCGATAGCCCGGACGACGTCCAGCAACGGCACCGTCGCGGCGGTGCGTGCGTCGGAAGCCGCCGCGGCGTCGACGAGCCGGGCGTAGGTCTGCACAGCGTCGAGGTCGGTCCAGTTCGGACGCGGGAGGCCGCGCCCCGCCAAACCTCGCTCCTCTGCTTCGAGGGCTTCACCCAGAGCCAAGACTCGACGCAGCTGCTCCAGCTCGGTCACGTGCCATTGAAGCCGCTCGCCCAGCGTGTCTTCAGCAGGAATACGCACCGACTCGGGCCACGCCCGGTCCAGTGCGTCCAGCGTTCTGCTGGCTTCGGCCCAGACAAGGAACACGTCGAGCTGGTCTGCCGTGGTCGGCGGAAGGCCGTTCACCCGGACTGCCTGGAACAACGGCAGTGCCTGTTTGACGGCCTTGGGTGCGAGTGCTCCGGTCTTGGGTGAACCGTCCGGATTGGTCTTGAGCTTCCCGCCAGTGCCGACATGTGTACGGAGTGTCCCGGCCAGGGCGACGAGTACGCCCATGTCGGCAGGACCGACCCGTACCTCGGTGACCGGGCCGAGGCGGTCGACGAGGGGACCGACGCGCCCGATGAGCTGGGCGATCTGGTTCCAGCGCGACCGCCAGTGGTTCGCGCGGCCGACGAGCACGTCGGAAAGCGCGTCGTTCATCCACTCTTCGCGCCGCCTCGAAAGGTCTTCGGCTTCTCGCGCGAACCCATTGAGCCGCTCGCGGAGCACGGTTCGCGTGGACTGATCGAGGCGGCGGACAGCGTCGAAAGCAGTGTGCTGAGTAAGGCTTCCGTGTCCCTCTTCCACCGCGATGGCTTGTTGTTCGGCAGCCACGAGCGCGAAGAACGCTTCAGGTGTGGGCACATCAGCGAGACGCGGCAATTTGAGCTGTGCCTCCGACTCGTCGGCGTTCAGCGCGTCGTCCACGACACTTCGATGCCATTCGGCAAGGTCACTCGCGGCGATCGGGGACGGAACGACCCCGATCGCGTCGACCAAGCCCTCCAGCCAACCGAAACGCGTCCGCTCTGCCTCCACGCGTTGCGCGATGCCGGCAAGCGTGCCGCGGTAGCCGCAGATCTCATGCTCCGTCACTTGTCCGCCACGCGCGTCGATCAACCGCCGGTACAACCCGGCGCGGCGCAACCGCAGGTCCTCGATAGCGCCAAGATGATCGTCGATGGCCCGTCGCGCCCCATCAGCGTCGTACTCACTGGCCATGTGGCTGATTCGTTCCACCGCGACCTTGAGATCTGCCAGGTCCGACCGCGAGGATCCGACGACCGAGACAGCCAGCGGCGCGATGGCTTCAGGCAGTTTCGCCCGTACTTCCTTCAGCGCACGGTCGGTGTGCGCGGTGACGAGAACCCGCTTTCCCTGTGCGAGAAGGTGGGATAGCAGAGCTGCGACGGTGTGCGTCTTGCCGGTCCCGGGCGGGCCCTGAACAAGAGTTTGGGCCTTCGAGTCGACTTGCGCGAGGACACGCAGTTGACGGTCGTTGACCGGGAGAGGCAAGAAGGGCTCATCGTCGACCTCGACCAGAGCGCCTGGTTCGGGTGAGCGCTCCGCCGCGGGCCGATGGTCCGGATCGACGAGCGGGAGCAGCCCATCCGGGACGACACCGGACTCGTCGATCTGCGCGGCGACCGAATCAAGGATGTCGACGATCCCCTGGCTCGAACGTCTGCGCAGGATCACGGCTGGCGCGAACGCCGCCACCGCATGGGCGCCGGGCTTCTGCGCGTCGTCCTCGTCGAGGTATGCGGCATCGCCATCGAGGGCGTGCACGAGACGTCGCAACACGCCACCCACGATCTCGCGGTCCAGGACCGCGGCGGTGACCTCACGTCCTTCGTTCCTGATCTGCACGACATGCTGAGGATTGGCGACACGACCAGGATCGAGCATGTCCAGCTCGATGTTCAAGCCGTCCGCCGTCTCCGCCTGCTGGAGGGTCAACCGGCCCGTGCCGTCGTCGAAGTGGATCGTCGCGGGCACCGTGGCGAGATGCCGCCGGACGACGTAATGGCCAGGCGGCGACCACGACAAACAGCCGACACCGATGACCAGTTCGAGTTCCTCGGTATGCGCGGCCGCGGTGACGTAGGCGGAGAACAAGTCGTTGTAGACGTCCCGGGCAGGCTGATCGGCCTGTTCGAGTTCGGCCCACTCCGACCACCGAGCCACCCATTCAACGTGGGCATCGCGGATATCGGGCACATTCTCGAGCGAGACGCGCTGGTCTCCTTCACCGATCGACTCGTGCAGCCCCGGCTGAGTGCTCGGATCGTCCCACTCGCCGTCCAGCCAGGACTTCAGCTCCGTATCCGGCTCGGGCGGTTCGTGGTGTGCGACCCTCTCGACCGAGAGCAAGACCTCTCCCGGCTCCGGCGCTTCCTCGCGATGCGCGGACCGGATGGCAGGATGCTCCGGCAATTGCCAGAACCACTGCACCGAGTCGTACCTGTCGGTGGTGCGCGGCGAGTTCGACTTGAGCTGCTGACTCCGCGCGAGGAACTGGAAGAGCCGTACCGCTCGATCAACCGCCGTACCCTGCGGCTTCGGAGCAGCGTCCTTGTTCGCCACAGCCGTTCCCCTTCTCGCCACCGAATAGATCATCGTTCTCATCGCCCAAGTGGCCTAAGGCGATACAGTCGACACCACACCGTTACGAAACGCGCTTCAATCGCGCGGGTGCCACCCCTGCTCGCAAGGCATCCGCTGCGCGCATGACGATCTTGGCTTCATCCAAGAAAAACGCGCAAAGAACCGTTCGAGACACGCGAGGATCACCGCCCCTTCATGACCACCTTGTCCGCGCGGGCGAACGCGCTCGTCCAGCGCGTCGCCTTGAGAGAAGCAGCCTGCCCGCCCTTCTCTTGACCTCCAGTTAAGTGGAGGTCGCACACTGGGTTCCATGTTCAGTGAAGCGGAACTCGACTACCTCGCCGACCAAGGACTCGGGCGGCTCGCGACGGCACAGCCGGACGGGACGCTGCAGGTCAGCCCGGTCGGCTACGCCTACAACACCGAGACCAAGACGATCGACATCAGTGGCTACGAACTGGCGAAGAGCAAGAAGTTCCGGAACGTGGCCGCCAACGGGCAGGCCGCGTTCGTGGTGGACGACATGCCGTCGTACGACCCGCCGAGGATCCGCTGCCTCGAGATCCGCGGCCGGGCCGAGGCGCTGACCGGCGCCCGCACGGCCGACGGTCATTTCGACGGCGCGGTGATCCGGATCCATCCCTCGCGGATCATCAGCCTCGGCGTCGACGACCCGGACCACGACCCGCTCGATCTCGTTCCGCACAACCGGAACGTCTGACAGGGAAAGGGGCGTTCCCGATTCACCGGGAACGCCCCTTTCGTCGCGACAGGGTCAGCGGCGGTTGCCGAAGACCATGTAGGTCCCGAAGCCGGCCACGGCGAGCACCACCGCGGTCCACGTGGCCTCGGCCACGTCGGCGGGCTGAAGGAGCCAGGTGATCACCAGGTGCGTGGTGTCCGTGCCCGACGTGGTGGCCCAGACCACGAACGAGACGACGAACACGAGCAGCGGCAACGTCCATCCGAAGGCCCCGCCGAACAGCACCGCGGCGATCCCGACGAGACCGAGCAGCCCGCCCGCGTTCCGCACGATGATCTCCATCGGGACCCGCTCCACTTCCCACAATCGCGGCAGGAGCACGGCACCGATGGCGAGGCCGCCGATCAACAGGAGATGCAGGCCGCGCCGGGGCGCCCACCGGATCGCGGCGGTCCGATCGAGATCGACGTCCTGCCCGCCGAGGCCGATGGCGGTCACCGCGACCGCCACCAAGAGCGCCAGGGAAACCGGGATCTCCGACCAGCGGTCCCGCGCCAGGAACCAGATCACCGCCATGCTCACCACCAGCGCCGCGAACGACGCCGGCATGGCACGTGAGCGGGCGTACAGCACCGCCCATCTCATCGGGCACCGCCGAGTAGGACGTCGAGTTGCTTGCCTTGGCAGGTCAGGCCCGCCTTCCGCTGCGCGATGATCCGGTCGCGCTGCACGTCGGGCGGCAGGGCACGGAAGATCTCCCACTTCCGGATGAGCTCGGTCTTCTTCTCGTCGGTCAGCCACGCACCTTCGAGCATCTTCCACTCACCGAGGAACCAGCTCGACGAGATCGACCGCGCGGCGAGTTCGTCCAAGAAGTCCGAGGTGCCGTGGAGCGAATAACAGGTCGGTGTCCCGGCACCGGCCACCAGTATCCGCGTCACGTCGTCCGAATTCATGCTCGAACGGATGGACCAGTCCAGCAGGTCGACGGAGACGGTGTCGGCGGCACGCGGCGGCACCTTGTCGAAGTCCACCCGCCTGTCCAGTACCGTGACCTTGACCGGCGCGTCCGGCAGCGTTCCCAGTAGCCGCAACGCTTCCTTGCCAGGCCCGGCGAGACGCGGGAGTTCGGCCTCGAGCACGCGGGGAACGCAGACCGCGCCATCGCAGACCATCTCGGTCGCGCTTTTGTCGACGACCTTGGCTTCGGCCATGGTCGCGGGCAGAACCGGCACCGCGATCGCGACCGCCACCAGCGCGGGGACGACGGCGAGTGCCTTCGCCCGCTTGGAATGTGCAGCCAGCAAGAGGAACCCGGTCGCGGCCAGTCCGGCGAGCCAGGCTCCCTGCCCGAGATCCATCCGGCTGGCGGTGGTGACGAACGGATCGTTGGCGACGTCCAACGCCGGGGAAAGCAACGAGACCCGGGCCAGGGCGGCATCCATCAGGATGCTGCCTCCCGACCCGGCGATCTGTAACACGATCGCGGTCACGAAAGCGGCGACGGCCACAGCCGGCGCGGTCAGCGGATGCGGCAGCAACCGGCCGATCCCGAGCCCGATCCAGGCGCCCGCGAGCATCGCGAGCACGCCGACCACGACGATCGGCAGCCAGCCGAAGGTGAAGAACCCGCCGCTGAAGACGGCCTGGACGGCGCCGACGGCGAAGATCAGCAGATAGCCCAGCACCAGCAGGCCGCCCAGTGCGCCGGCGAGTTTCGCGGCCCGCTGCCAGCCGGGACGCGGCATGGTGGTCATGAGTTCGGCCGTGCCGGACCGGCTGTCCCGCATGCCCTGGATAGCGCCGGCGCCGATCGCGATCGGCCACAGGAACACCAGCAGGAACCGGCTCCACGCCGCGGCGTGGACCCATTGCTCGTCCCAGGCGAACGGTGTCTTCGTCCACGGGCCGGAGAACGAATACAGGAATCCGAACGCGATGACCAGGATCGCGAGAGTGGCCCAAGGGGCGATGGTGCGGCGGAGTTCGATCCGCAGAATCCGCGTGTTCACCAGTTCCCCCTCCCCTGTTCGTGCCCGAGGAGTGCCGAATAGCCGCGTTCGATCGGGCTGTCGCCGACGTACTCGGCGGTCCCGGCGGCGGCCATTTCGTCCGGAGTCCCTTGGAAGACGAGCTTGCCGTTTTCGAACAGCACGACATCAGTGCACGCGGTGGCGACGTCCTCGACCAGGTGCGTCGAGACCACGACGCAGGCGTCACGCCCCATTTCCTGCATGAGCTCCCGGAACCGCACGCGCTGCGCCGGGTCGAGTCCGGCGGTCGGCTCGTCCAGCAGGAGGACGTCCGGATCGTTCACGATCGCCTGCGCGATCCCGACCCGCCGCACCATGCCGCCGGAGAGCGTCTTCATCTTGTCGTCGGCGCGATCGGCGAGGCCGACCCGTTCGATCGAACGCTGCACCGCTCCCGGGATGTCCTCTTTGGACATTTCCTTGAGCCACGCGATGTACTCGACGAACTCGCGAACGGTGAAGCGCTTGTAGAAGCCGAAATTCTGCGGCAGGTAGCCGATACGACGGCGCAGGCGGCGCTGATCGGTGAACCCCCCGACGGATTCACCGAGCAGCGACAGCCCTCCCTCCGCCGGCCGGAGCACCGTCGCCAGTGCCCGGATCAGCGTGGTCTTCCCTGCCCCGTTCGGGCCGAGCAGACCGTGCACCCCCGTGCCCAGTTCCAGATCGAGCCCGTTCACGGCGAACTTACGTTTACCGACCCGGATCTTCAGTCCCTCCGCTTTGATCTGCCACGCGTAGGTCGTCGGCGCGACCTCCGCGGCCCCGACAGCACGCATCACGTTCTCCCCTTCGTTCATCGTTCGGTTCCGCTGAGCAGGCCGAAGGCACCCCGACGGAGCACCACCACGACCGCGGTCAGCGCGAAGATCACGCCCCACACCGGAAGCAGCCCGGGATCGAGCGCGGTGGCACGCCCTTGCGAAGCCACCACGGGCAAGAGGATCACCGCCAGCCAGATCCCGGCCAGGACATACGCCGCCCGCGTCACCCCGATCACCCCGCCGAGCGCGAGCGTCCCGGTGGTGAACGCCAGGCTCGGCAGGAGCCCGAGCCCGAATCCGCCGCCGGCGACCCAGCCGGCGAGGGCCTGTACCGGCAGGATGACGGCGAGGACCGCCGTCGTCCGGCGCAGCACCAGGTAGAACCCGCCCCTCGGCGCGGAAGTGACGAGTTCGTAGGCTGGATCAAGACCCTTGGACCAGGACACCGCGACCCCGAGCACCGGCAGCAAGGGCGAGAAGAGCTGGACGAACGAGTAATGCCCGCTCCAGATGAAACCGGCCCCGTCCAGCAGGAAGCCGATCGCCGGGATCAGGATGATCATCACCAGCCACGGCAGCATCACCGGCGTCACCCAGGTGTGCAGCCGCCCGGCCCACCGGCTTCGTGATCGCCCCGGCCCCGCTTCGGCCAGTTTCGGGCCCAGCCCGGCCCAGACGTCGCCCACCAGCGCCGACACCGTCGGCGAACTGATTTCGGACAGCCTCCCCCGGCATTCCGCGCACGCTTCGAGGTGGGCTTCGACAGCCCAGATCTCGTCGCCCGCCAAGCCGCCGTCCCCGTGGACGTAACCGGCGAGAAGCTGTCCGGACACGTGTTCCTTCTTCACGACAGCGCCTCCCGCATCGCGATCCGAGCCCGCCTTGCGCGGGTTTTGACGGTTCCTTCAGGCAGGCCGAGCAGGACCGCGGTCTCACGGACGGTCAGCCCGTCGAGCACCATGGCCTGCAGGACCTGGCGTAGTTCAGGAGCGAGCCTTCGCAGCGCGTCGCCGACGTGGTCGCCGACCGCACCGGCCAGCGCCTCGTCCTCGGCGGCGGGCGCGACGGCCGTTTCCGCGACCGGCATCGGCTGCGCATACCGGGCTCGGCGTCGGAAAGCGTCGACCAACCGCCGCGCGGCGATCGTCCACAGCCAGCCGACGGCGCTCCCGCCGACGGCCGAACCGGCGAACGCGCCCGCCGCGCGCCACACCGCGAGGTACGTCTCCTGCATCACCTCGGCGACGATCTGCTCGTCGGCGCAGCGACGGCGCAGGCGCACGGCCAGCCACGGCGACGTGCGGCGGTAGAGCTCCTCGAACGCCGCGCGGTCACCTTTGGCCGTGCGGCGGACGAGCTGCTCTTCGTCCGGTTCTGTTCCCTTCACAACCGGCAAGACGCCGGGATCACGTGATCGGTTCTCACTCGATTGTGTTCCGCATCACAGCGGCTGCGCGGGCACTGCCGCTTTCTCGTCGAAAGCGGAGCGGGCGGCGAAGATCTGGTCGACGTTTTCGACGGCCCATTCGGCGACGGCGTTCGTCAGCCTTCCGACGTCGACACCGAGCGGAGTGAGCCCGTACTCGACCCGCGGCGGGACGGTGGGATAGACGTCCCGCCGGATCAGCCCGTCCCGTTCCAGGGAGCGAAGCGTCTGAGTCAGCATCTTCTGCGTGATCCCGTCGAGCAAACGGCGAAGTTCGCTGAACCGCATCGGCCGCTCATAACGCCGGATCGCGCCGAGGACGTAGAGCGCCCATTTGTTCGCGAGCACTTCGATGACCGTCCTGGACGGGCAGTCACGGCCGTGCACGGCCACCCATTCCTCGAATATCCGCCGCTCATCGAAGGTACCCATGAGGTACCTAGATACCAGTGCAGTGCCTACTTCACAACGGGTACCTGACACCGAGATGCTCATTTCCATGCGAAAGATCCAGCAAGTCTCCTTCGGCGGGCCCGAAGTTCTTCACCTCGCCGAAGCGGAAAAGCCCGTTCCGGGAGAGGGCCAGGTCCTGGTGCGCGTCCACGCCGCCGGGGTGAATCCGGCGGATTGGAAGATCCGGAACGGGCTGGTCACCGGCGATCTGCCGCTGACCGTCGGACTCGATTTCTCCGGAGTGGTCGACTCGGCCGGGACGCGGTTCCGGCCCGGGGACGAGGTCTACGGCGTCACGTTCCCGCCGAACGGCTCGTACGCCGAGTACGTCACGGTCAGCGAAGACGCTCTCTCGCTGAAACCGGAAAGTTTCGATCATGTCGAGGCGGCCGCGCTCCCGATCGCGGCGCTGACCGCGTGGCAGCCGTTCACGCGGGTCTTCCCGGTCGGACCGGGTCACCGGGTGCTCGTCCACGCCGCGGCGGGCGGGGTCGGCCATCTCGCCGTCCAGATCGCGAAGGCCCGGGGCGCGTACGTCATCGGGACCGCACGGGCGGCGAAACACGCGTTTCTGCGCGATCTCGGCGCCGACGAGTTGATCGACTACACGACCGGCGATTTTTCGAAATCGCAGGTCATCGACGTCGTGCTCGACCCGATCTCCGGCGACTACGGTCCTCGCTCCCTGGACACGCTGAAACCGGGAGGTTCGCTGATCGACATCGTCGGGCACGGTCCGGACCGGACGGAGGTCCGGCGGAAGGCCGAAGAACTCGGATTCCGTTTCGAAGAGTTCTACGTCTCCCCGTCCGGAACGGATCTGGCGGAAATCGCCACTTTGGCCGATGCCGGTTCACTCCGGGTCTCGATCGCCGAAGTCCTCCCGCTCGAACAAGCGGCGAAGGCGCACGAACTGAGCGAGTCCGGACGCGTCCAGGGCAAGCTCGTGCTGACGATCTAGTTCGGCCAGAACTTGCGCCAGCCGTCGGCCTCCAGCGTCGTCGGTTCGAGACCGGCGTCGCGGGTGGCCTGTTCGGCATCGCGGATGTCCTGCGCGAACCGCTTCGCCACCGCACGGAGCTCGCCCTCGGGATCGACGCCTGCCCGGCGGGCGGTCGCGGCCACCCGGAACAACTGGGCCGCCGCTTCGGAACCGGCGGGGAACAGGTCGAGCGGGATCCCGGCGCGGCCGCTGCGCTGGCCGAGCTTCCCGGCCAGCGCGACGGCGGGCTGGCCGAGCGCGACGCCATCCACAAGGGACTGGCGGCTCTTTTCGGCCTGTTTCAGTTCTTCCCACTTGAGGTTCTGGTCACCGACGGTCTCGACCCGCGGAGCGTCGGCGAACACGTGCGGATGACGCCCGACGAGTTTCCCGACCAGATCGGACGCGACCTCGTCGATCCCGAACGGGTCGCCCGCGTCCTCGGCGGCGACGCGCGCGTGGAACAGCACCTGGAGCAGGACATCGCCGAGTTCCTCGCGCAAGGCGGCCCTGTCGCCCTCCTCGATCGCGTCGAGCAGTTCGTAGGTCTCCTCGACCAGGTACTGGCGCAGCGACTCGTGCGTCTGGACGGCGTCCCACGGGCACCCGCCCGGCGAACGAAGCCGATCCATCACCTCGACGGCTTCGACGAGCGGCGGAACCGGCGTTTCGATCACCCGCGCGCCCGCCCTGATCAGGGCCGCGGCCCTCGGTTCCCCTCGCGAACCGGCGATGAGCACGAGGTCGCGGACCTGTGCGTCACCGAGCGGGGGAATCCCGAAAACGTCGGGATCGACATCGGAAGCCGCGTACACGGAAGGACTGCTTCGCAAGATCGAGAGTGCCGCGGCGGGCAGTGCCGCCCCGCGGGCGATCACAACGACGGCAGCGGTCACGGGTTTTGCGGGGCGGCACCGTGCACTGGCAGCACGATGCCCTTCTTCGAAGATTCGTTGGGCGCGAGGTCCATGCCCACAACGTCCCACACGCCGTAGCGCGGGTTGACCTTGAGGTCGACCTGGTCGAGGTACGGCTGCAGGAGCCGGATACCCACGCCGGCCAGCTGCTGCGCGCTGGGCTGCGTGGCCTGATCCGTCGCGACGGGCTTGTCGGCGGCTCGTTCACGCACCACGGCGATGACCCACACCGGCTGCTCCGGCGACGGCTGGAACGCGGTGACGGTGTTGGGCTGGATGCCGAACAGGACGGTGCTCGCGATCCCCGGCGACTGGATCGCCGGCAGCTTCAACCCGACATCCACCTTCGTGCCGGGCGCGGTCTTGTCCTGCTCGATCACTTCGGCGGCCGCGGTCGGCGAGGCGGCGAACCGCTTGGCCTTCTCGATCGCCTGCTCGCGCAGCTTGTCCGCGTCGGAGCCGGTGGCGTCGGTCGAGGAGATCGAGCTGAAGTCGAACGTGACGGTGAGCTTGTCCAGGTACTTCATCGCGAGCTGGGTCTGCACCGCCGCGTCGACCAGGGATTCGCGGTGGTCCCGCACACGCGCCACGAGCTGCTGGACGCTGATCGCGGGGTCGTTCTGCGGGTTGGCCTCCATCGGCTTCGCCAGCGGATCGTTCTGCAACGCGTTCACGACGAGCGACTCGTCGACCTGGACGCCTTCCCGCCGAGCGGCGCGCTCGGTGAGGTCGTGGAGGACCTCCTGGCGCACGATCTCACGGCCGACGAGATCGAGCTTGTGCTCCGAGGCGAGCTGCTGCCCGTACGGATGCTCGCGGACTGCCTTGTCGATCAGCTGCTGCACGCGATCCACCGAAACGGTCTTGCCGTCGACGATCACCGCCGCGCCGACCTGCCCGGGTCCGGCGTTGCAGCCGGCGAGGAGAAGAGAACCGGCAAGAACCCCGACCAGCGCACGACGGCGCCCCATGATCCGCATCACAGCGCCTACCCTCTCATACCGGCCCCGGCGAGAGAACCAGGTCGTGAATCGCGATTCGGCTTCGCTCACGCGACGGGTGCCGGCGACTTCATCAGATTCGTCAGCAGCTTCGCGCACCAGTCGAGAAGTTCCTCGTCCCGCAACGCCGGAGCGCCGATGCGGCCGCCCGCCGGACCCTCTGTCGGCTTCGGCACGGAAACCGTGTTCGTCACCGCCTTGTAGAGAGCCTTGGGGTACAAGCGCTTCAGCCGCACCATCTGCGAATCCGCCAGCGGCAGCGGCGCGAACCGGATCGACGTGCCCTGGACGGCGACCTCGGTGACGCCCGCCGCGCGGCAGGTGTGCCGGAAAGCGGCGACCGCGAGCAGCCGTCGCACCGCGGCGGGCGGCTGGCCGTAGCGGTCGACCAGTTCCTCTTGCACGGCTTCGAGCCCGGCCTGGTCGGGCGCGGCCGCGATCTTGCGGTACGCCTCCAGCCGCAGCCGCTCGCCCGGGACGTAGTCGTGCGGGATGTGCGCGTCCACCGGGAGGTCGACCCGGACATCGGCGAGTTCTTCGTCCTCCGCTGTGTCCGCGCCCGCGTGCCGCCGGAACGCGTCGACCGCTTCGCCGACGAGCCGCACGTACAGATCGAACCCGACACCGGCGATGTGCCCGGACTGCTCCGCGCCGAGGATGTTGCCCGCGCCGCGGATCTCCAGGTCCTTCATCGCGACGGCCATACCCGCGCCCAGTTCGGTGTTCTGTGCGATGGTCGCCAGCCGGTCGTGCGCGGTCTCGGTGAGCGGAGCCTCCGGCGGGTACAGGAAGTACGCGTACCCGCGCTCACGACCGCGCCCGACCCGGCCGCGCAACTGGTGCAGCTGCGCGAGTCCCAGCAGGTCACCTCGCTCCACCAGCAGCGTGTTGGCGTTCGAGATGTCCAGCCCGGTCTCGACGATCGTGGTGCAGACGAGCACGTCGTACTCGTTCTCCCAGAAACCCTGGATGATCTTCTCGAGTTTTTCCTCGTTCATCTGCCCGTGCGCGGTGACGACGCGCGCCTCCGGCACCATCTCGCGAATGCGCTTCGCGGCCTTCTCGATCGAAGAAACCCTGTTGTGCACATAGAAGACCTGGCCGTCACGCAGCAGTTCGCGCCGGATCGCGGCGCCGACCTGCTTGTCGTCGTACGCGCCGACGTAGGTCAGGATCGGGTGCCTGTCCTCGGGCGGGGTCAGGATCGTGGACATCTCCCGGATCCCGGCGAGCGACATCTCCAGCGTCCGGGGAATCGGGGTCGCCGACATCGTCAGGACGTCGACGTGTGTCCGCAGCGCCTTGATGTGCTCCTTGTGCTCGACGCCGAACCGCTGTTCCTCGTCGACGATCACCAGGCCGAGATCCTTGTACCGGATCCCGGTCTGCAGCAGGCGATGCGTGCCGATCACGATGTCGACCTCGCCGGCGGCCAGCTGCTCCAGGATCGCGTCGGACTCGTTCTTGTTCGTGAACCGCGAGAGGCCCTTGATCTTCACCGGGAACGAACTCATGCGTTCGGTGAAGGTGTTGAGGTGCTGCTGCGCCAGCAGCGTCGTCGGCACCAGCACCGCGACCTGCTTGCCGTCCTGCACCGCCTTGAACGCCGCGCGCACCGCGATCTCGGTCTTGCCGTAGCCGACGTCGCCGCAGATGACGCGGTCCATCGGGACGCCGCGTTCCATGTCCGCCTTGACCTCGTCGATCGCGGCGAGCTGGTCGTTGGTCTCGGTGAACGGGAAGGCGTCCTCGAGTTCGCCTTGCCACGGGGTGTCCTGCCCGAACGGATGCCCCGGCGCGGCCTGCCGCGCGGCGTAGAGCTGCACCAGCTCGGCGGCGATCTCCTTGACCGCCTTCTTCGCCTTGGCCTTCGTGTTCTTCCAGTCGGACCCGCCGAGCCTGTTCAGCGTCGGCAGCTCGCCGCCGACGTAGCGGGAGACCTCGTCGAGCTGGTCGGTCGGGACGAACAGCCTGTCGCCCGGGTGCCCGCGTTTGGAGGAGGCGTACTCCAGCAGCAGGTACTCGCGGGTCGCGCCGGCGACGGTGCGCTGCACCATCTCGACGAACCGCCCGATGCCGTGCTGGTCGTGCACGACGTAGTCGCCCGCCTTGAGGGCGAGCGGATCCACGGCGTTGCGGCGCCGCGAAGGCATCTTGGTACTGAAGTCCTTAGTGGACGTTCCGGCGCCGGAACCCCGGCCGGTCAGATCCGACTCGGACAGCACCACGAGGGCGCGCTCCGGCGAGACGAAACCGTCCGAAAGGCCGCCACACGTCACCGTCACCACACCGGGCGACGCCGGTCCGGTGAGTCCTTCGGCGAGCGACGCGGGCACGTCTCCCGACGACAGCTGCTCGACGGCACGGGTCGCGGTGCCGTGCCCGGCGACGACGAGTACGGCCGTTCCCCCCGCGGCCGTGTGCGCGCGTAGGTCGGCAGTCGCGCGCTCGACCTCGCCGCGGTAGTTCGGCGCGGCCTCGATCGAGACGCGGTAGACGTCAGGGTCGTCACTGGCCAGCTGCGTCAGCGTCCACCAGGGACGCTTCGTCTCCTGAGCGTGCTTCGCGACCTCCGCGAGGCCTCGGTACGCGGACGCACCGAGATCGATCGGCGCCTGACCGCCCGCGGCGGCCGTGGTCCAGGACGCCTCGAGGAACTCCTGCCCGGTGCGGACCAGGTCGGCCGCGCGGGCGCGGATCTTCTCCGGATCGGCCAGCAGGACGTGCGTGCCCTGGGGCATCGCGTCGGTCAACAGGTCCAGCTCGCCCTCGCACAGCACGGGGATGAGCGCCTCCATGCCCTCGACGGGGATCCCGCCGGACAGCTTGGTGAGCATCTCGGTGAGCTGGGCGTCCGCCTCGTACGTCGTCGCCAGCTCGGCGGCCTTCGCCCGGACAGGCTCGGTGAGCAGCAGCTCGCGGCACGGCGGCGCGCTGACGTGCTGGATCTCGCCCGGCAGCGACCGCTGGTCGGATACCGCGAACGCGCGGATCTCGCTGACCTCGTCGCCCCAGAACTCGACCCGCACCGGATGCTGCGCCGTCGGCCCGAACAGGTCGAGGATGCCGCCGCGCACGGCGAACTCACCGCGCTTCTCGACCATGTCCACCCGCGTGTAGGCGAGCTCGACCAGTCGCTCCAGCAGCCCTTCGAAGCTCTGCTCCTCGCCGACGACCAGGTCGATCGGCGCGAGCGAACCGAGCCCGGGAGCCATCGGCTGGATGAGGCTGCGGACTGTCGCGACGACGACGCGCAGGCCGTCCTCGCCCGTCTTGAGCCGGTGCAGCACCTCCAGCCGCCGTCCGACGGTGTCCGCCCGCGGGGACAGCCGCTCGTGCGGCAGCGTCTCCCAGGACGGGAAGTCGACGACGGCGCCTTCGCCGAGGAACGACTTCAGCGAGGCTGTCAGCTCGTCGGCCTCGCGGCCGGTAGCGGTCACCGCGAGCACGGGGCGGCCGGCGCCCTCGTCCGCGGCGAGGGCGCCCGCGACCAGCTGGCGGGTGGCGATCGCGCCCTGGAGCTCGAGCACCGGGGCACCGGCCCGCTCGACGACCCCGCGAAGGGCCGGATCGGGAAGGATGGAATGAAGGAGTCCGGACAATGGAGCGTTTGTCACCGTCCCAGCCTACGTGGGGGCACCGACAGTCCGCCGCGCGATTACCTGGACAGGGCGTCGACCACCTTCGGGAGCTGCTCGTCGAACTCGGCCGGTTCCTGCGTCGCGATCCGGATCAGCACGTGTTCGGCACCCGCTTCCCCGTATTCGCGAAGCCGCTCCGCGACCTGATCCCGGCTACCCGCGATCTGCACCTGGATCTTCTCGACGAAGTCCAGCGGAACGCCGTAGTTGCGCTGCGCGTAGTCCTCCAGCCGCTCGCGTGCCCGGACCGGGTCGTCTTCGATGAGCACTGTCGCGAACAGCGCGGGTGTCACGGGGCGTACGGCTGCTTCGCGGATCTTCGCGAGGCCCTCGGCATAGTCCGCGACGTCGGGCGGATACGGCAGCCAGCCGTCGTATGACCGGCCCACTCGCTTCAACGCCCCGGGGGTGAAGGCGGCCAGCCACACCGGCGGGCCACCGGGACGGTGCGGCTCCGGGTACTCCGGAAGGGTGTCGTAGTGCAGCACTTCGCCGTGGAACGGGCCGCTCTTCCCGCTCCAGACGTGCCGCCACAGCGCGACGATGTCGTCGAGCCGGGCGCGGCGGCGCTCCCAGGGGACGCCGGTGAAGGCGAATTCGGGTTCGCTTCGGCCCGCGAACCCCGCGCCGACGCCGAGCGTGATCCGGCCCTGGCTGAGCAGGTCGAGCGAGAGGATCGCGTTCGCGGAAAGGAGCGGATCCCGCAAGGCCGGGAGCAGCGCGGCGGTGCCGAGGGTGACCCGCTCGGTTCTGGCGGCGAACGCGCCGAGCAACGTCAACGGATCGACGGGCGCCTTCGCGAGGGTGTCGCCGACCCAGACCGAATCGAGGCCGAGGCCTTCGGCTTCGACCGCGACGGCGACCATTTCCGGCGCGGTGCGCCCGGCGTCGAGGATGGACCGATAAGTGGGAACGACCAGACCGAATTTCATGCCGGAAGCATCTCCGCGGCGGGGAATCGTCTCAATTCCCTCGAAGGAATAGCGGCGCCGCGCGCGACTCGGCCAAGATGAAGACCATGGTTTCCGGATTCGGCCCCGCGCTCAAGGGCTGGCGCGAGCGGCGGCGGCTGTCCCAGCTGGAACTGGCGATCCGGGCCGGAACCACCCAACGGCACGTGAGTTTCCTGGAAGGCGGCCGGTCGATCCCCGGCCGCGGCCTGGTGCTGCGCGTCGCCGAATCGCTCGAATTGCCGCTTCGGGAACGCAACGGCCTCCTGCTCGCGGCCGGATTCGCGCCCGGTTTTCCCGAAACGTCCCTGGACGATCCCAGGCTGCGGCCGGTCCTCGACGGCATGCGGCGCCTGCTCGACGGGCACCGGCCGTACCCGGCCATCGTGGTTGACCGCTACGGCGTGCTCGTCGCCCGCAACGACGCGCTCGACCTGCTCTTCGAGGACGTGGCACCGGAACTGCTGGAGGAACCGGTCAACACCTTGCGGCTCGCGCTGCATCCGGAGGGCATGGCGCCGCGGGTGCGGAACCTCGCGGACTGGGCACGGCACATCCTGGAGCGGCTCACGCAGGAGATCGCGCACGCCCCCGACGAGCGGCTCACCGCGCTGCTGGCCGAACTCGAAAGTTACGTTCCGGAGCCCGGGCCGCCCGGGCCGGACCACCTCGGGTTCGCCGTCCCGATGCGCCTGTCCACTTCGGCGGGCGAACTGCGGCTGATCACGGCCATCACGACCTTCGCGACCGCCGCCGACGTCACGGTGTCGGAACTGAAACTGGAGACGTTCCTTCCCGCCGACGCCGAAACGGCCGAGATCCTGACGCGCTGACCGGCAGTGCCGCGCGGTGCGCGAACGCGGGCGGCAGGTTCGGCCAGACCAGCGGCGTCCGCCCGGTCACCGAGAACCGGTCCCGCAGCGCGGCGGCGAACCGCCGGGCCGGCGGTGTCCAGGCGGCGTGCGCGTAGGCGAACGTCGTGAACCGCCCGTTCGGGGTCAGGATCTCCGCCACCCGGTCGAGGATCCGCTCCTGATGTTCGGCGGGCATGACCGTCCACGGCAGACCGGAGACCACGACGTCGGCCGCTTCGCGGACATATTCGTCCAGGTTCTCGGCGGAACCTTCGACGATCTCGACGTCCGGATGCCGCGCCCGCAGTTCCCTGGCGAGCCGGGGATTGATCTCGACCGCGACGAGCCGTGCGCCCGGCGGCAATCGGCGGACGACGGCGTCGGTGAACACGCCCGTGCCCGGTCCCAGCTCGACGACGAGCCCGGCGGTCTCCAGTCCGAGTCCGGTCGTCATGACCTCGGCGAGTCGCGGTGAACTGGCCGCGATGGCTCCGGTCAACATCGGATGGCGAAGGAATTCCCTGGTGATCGACATGATCCCGACGTTAGGAAGGGATTCCGTGGCCCCGCGTCGGCCGCGACGGCCGGTTCCGTCCTCCCGTGGGAGGACCCCGGGAGTACTCCAGGACGACGCGCTCTCGTACCCGCCGGCGCTACGTTCGGATCGTGCCCAGGCTGTTCGACCGGCTCCGCGCCCATCCGTGGACGACCGACATGCCCCTGTACGCGTGGTTCGTGATCCTCGCTCCGACAGGGTCCTCAGCGATCCCCAAAGCGATCTTGCTCGTGCCGTACCTCTTCCTCGTCCCGCTCCTGTGGCGGCGGCGTCATCCCGAGATCGCCGCGGTGCTGATCGTCGCTGGAGTGACCACGCAGAACCTCGTGGAGATCTGGGCCTACGACCGAGGCCGCGGTGAACTGGCGATGGCCGTCGCGCTCTACACACTGGTCCGCGCGGGAAACCGCCGGTTCGCCGCGCTGATCGCCGTCGCCGTCCTCGCCCTCGACATCACGTGGGGTCTCACCTGGGGGGCGACCACCGAGCAGGGGCCACAGGTGGCGATCTTCGCGACGATCCCGCTGCATGTCGCCGCCTGGGCGCTCGGCGAGTTCTTCCGCGCGAGGCAACGGCTTTCGGACGAGGAAGCGGTGAAAGCCGAACTCGCGGCATCCGAACAGGAAGCCCGCGCGCGAGCCGCCGTCGCCGAGGAGCGCACCCGCATCGCCCGGGAACTGCACGATGTCCTCGCGCACAACGTGAGCGTCATCGTGGTCAACGCCGAGGGCGCGAAACTCATGCGGCACAAGGATCCTGACGCCGTCGACCGCACGCTCGACACGATCGGCAAGGCGGGTCGCGACGCCCTCGCCGAACTGCGCCGTCTCCTGGAAGTGCTCCACGCCGGCGAAGCGGCACGAAGCCCGCAACCCGCCGTCGCGGAGCTTCGCGACCTGGTGGCGCAAGTGAGCGCGAGCGGTCGCGACGTCGGCCTCGAGTTGACCGGCGACGCCGACGGGCTGCCACCCAGTGCCGCGCTCCAGGCGTACCGGATCGTCCAGGAAGCCCTCACGAACATGATCAAGCACGCGCCCGGCGACGCGAGTGGAACCGTCGAGATCGATTTCGGCCGGGGCGGCCACCGCCGCGACGTCCGGATAGCGGTGACGAACACCGGCGGCTCCGGCCCGCTCGCGCCGCGGCTGCCGTCGTCGGGCCGGGGACTCGCGGGAATGGCCCAGCGCGTCGAAATGTTCCACGGCACACTCGAAACCGGGCTCACTCGCGACGGCGGCTATCGGGTCGCGGCGAACCTGGTGGTGGAGCCGGGATGACGGCGACGCCGGTGAAGGTGCTGATCTGCGACGACCAGGAACTGGTCCGGGTCGGGATGGGCATGATCGTCGCGAGTCAGGAAGATCTGATCGTCGCGGGCGAAGCCGCCAACGGCGCCGAAGCCGTCGAGACCGCCCTGAAGCTGCGGCCGGATCTGATCCTGATGGATGTCCGGATGCCGGTCCTCGACGGTGTCGTGGCGACAGAGCGGATCTGCGCGTCCTTGCCGGAAACGCGCGTTCTCATGATCACCACCTTCGACCTCGACGAGTACGCCTACGCCGCGTTGCGCGCGGGTGCCAGCGGGTTCCTGGTCAAGGACGCCCCTGCCGACGAGATCCTCGTCGCGATCCGAGGCGTCCTTCGCGGCGATTCGATGGTCTCCCCCTCGGTCACGAAACGCCTGCTCGACCGCTATCTGGCCGCTGACCGGGACGTCGCCGCCAGCACCCGGCTGGAGAAGTTGACCGAACGCGAAAGGGACGTCCTCACGCTCATCGCGCGCGGTCTGGGAAACGGCGAAATCGCCGCGAAGCTCTACATCGGGGAAACGACGGTGAAGACCCATGTCGGCCGGATCCTCGCGAAACTGTCACTACGCGACCGCGTCCACGCCGTCGTGTTCGCCTACGAAAGCGGTTTGGTTCGCGCGGGCGGTTGAGCGCGATGGCATGCTGATGCCATGCGCACTACCGCCGTCGCCGCGTTCGCCTCGCTGTTCTTACTGGTCACAGCCTGTTCCGGGGCATCGAGCGAAACGGTGCAGAGCGCGCCGCCGGTCACCTCGAAGTCCGCCGTGACGAAACTGAAGGTCGAGCAGGTGACGGCCGGGCTCGAACACGGCTGGGACGTCGGCTTCCTGCCGGACGGGAAGATCCTCGTCACCCAGCGCCCCGGGAAACTGGCCCTGGTCGACGGCGGCACGAAGCGCGACGTCACCGCCGACTTCTCCGACGTCCTCGTACGTGGCGAAGGCGGCCTGATGGGGATGGTGATCAGCAAGGACTTCGCGACGTCACGCGAGTTCATCACCTGCCAGACCCACAAAGAGGGTGACAACGCCGTCGACATCCGGCTGGTCACCTGGCGGCTTTCCGACGACGGCGCGAGCGCCACGAAGGTCAAGGACCTGCTCACCGGACTGCCGGTGAACCCCAGCGGCAGGCACTCGGGTTGCCGTCCCGCGTTCGGCGCGGACGGCGCGCTGCTCGTCGGCACCGGCGACACCGCCCGGCCTCAGCACCCGCAAGACCGCACGAGCCTCGGCGGCAAGGTGCTCCGTGTCGACGCGAAGACCGGGAACCCCTTGCCGGACAACCCGTTCATTACGTCCGCGAATCCGAACGAACAGCGCGTGTTCACCTACGGGCACCGCAACGTCCAGGGCGTCACGGTCCGGCCGGGCACCGGGCAGGTTTTCACCGCCGAGCACGGGCCGACCATCGACGACGAAGTCAACATGGAACGCGCCGGCGCGAACTACGGCTGGGACCCGTCGAAGGGCGGCACCGAGACGAGTTACGACGAAGACGTCCCGATGACCGACACGAAGCGCTTCCCGGACGCGGTCAGTCCTTTGTGGACGACCGGCGAGATCACCGAGGCGATCTGCGGCGCCGAGTTCCTCACCGGATCGCAGTGGGGAACGATCGAAGGATCGCTCGCGGTGACAGCTTTGAAGGGGCAGAAACTCCTGTTGTTCCGCCTCGACGAAACCGGCAAGGTCACCGAAGTGACGTTGCCGCCGGAGTTCGACGACAAGTTCGGCAGGCTGCGGGCCGTCCGGAGCGGACCGGACGGCGCCCTCTACGTCACGACTTCGGAAGGCAAGGACGACAAACTGCTGCGCGTCACCCCGGGCGCCTAATACTCCAGACGGACTTCGTGATGTCGCTGGTGGGCTGCCCGCAGACAGGTGCGGCCACCAGTTGATCATGGTCGGTTGTGTGGACTAACCCTGATCGGCTGGTG